>CAZDGH010000030.1:0-12308 GCA_964504805.1 uncultured Myxococcales bacterium
CCGACGGACGCCGCGCCCGCCGCCGCCGCCGCCCGGAGCGCCTCCGTCGCGCCTTCGCCCGTCGCCACCGTGGCGATCGCCGGCAGCCCCGCCTTCCGCACCGCCTCGACCGCCTTCTCCAGCAAGGCGTGCGGCACCGCCTCGAGCAGCACGAAGTCCGGCCCCGCCAGCGTGAGCGCGCGCACCGCAGGCCCGAGCTGCGCGAGGCAGCCCGGCAGCGCCACCGTCGCCGCCACGAGCGCGCCCGGCCCGCCCTCGCGGGTGAGCCGCACCGACCAGCCCCACGCCGCCGCCGCGGCGCCGTCGGTGCGCGCCGCCAGCACCCGCGTCGGCGTCCGCACGATCGTCGCGCCGGCCGCGGCCCACGATCGCGCCGCGTCCCGGAGCTCGTCCGGCGACGAGAGGATCCCGCCGCCCGGCAGCGCGAGATCCGGGTCGCCGCCGACGAGGCGGATCGCGCTCAAAGCTCGACCTTCTCCAGGTACGAGGGCACGTACGCCGGCCACCCGCGCTGCTCGAGCCGCGCCCGCATCGCCTCGAGCGCCGGCGGCTCGCCGTGCACGCAGAACGTCCGGGCCGGCGGCACCTTCGCGCTCGAGAGCCACCGCTCGAGCTCGTCGCGATCGGCGTGGGCGGAGAAGCCGTTGAGCTTCGCGATCCGCGCCTCCACGGGCACGTACTGCCCGTGGATCTTGATCGTCTTCGCGCCCTCGAGGAGCTTCCGGCCGCGGGTCCCCGCCGCCTGGTAGCCGACGAAGAGCACGGTGGTCTTCGGGTCCGGGAGCCGCGCCTTCAGGTGGTGGAGGACGCGCCCGCCCGCCGCCATGCCGCTCGCCGAGATGACGATCATCGGCCCGCGCTTCTCGTTGATCTCCCGCGACTCGCGCACGCCGCGGGTGAACTCGACCGCGACCGGGTGGATGGGCTTCATCCCGTCGACGAGCAGCTTCACCATGTGCTCGTCGTGCTCCTCGCGGTGCATCAGGTAGAGCGGCGTCGCGTCGCACGCCATCGGGCTGTCCACGTAGATCGGGATCGCCGGCGGGATCGCGCCCACGAGCTGCAGCTGCCGCAGGTGGTAGAGCAGGTCCTGGGTGCGGCCGATGGCGAACGCCGGGATGAGCAGCACGCCCTTCTCGGCGACGATCCGCCGCACCAGCTCCCCGAGCGCCGCCTGGGGCGGGGGCTCGTCGTGGGAGCGGTCGCCGTAGGTGCACTCGACGAGCAGCGTCGTGGCGCGGCCGAGGCCCTCGGGGTCGGGGATGATCGGCTGGTCGTAGCGGCCGAGGTCGCCCGAGAAGACGATCGCGTGCCGCGCGCCGCCGGGCCCCTCGAGATCGAGGCGCACCGTGGCGCTGCCGAGGATGTGGCCGGCCCGGGCGTAGGTGAGGGTGACGCCGCCGCCGAGGTCCTTCGGCACGCCGTAGCGCGCCGAGTGGATCATCGGGATCACCGCGCTGGCGTCGGCCTCGGAGTAGAGCGGCAGCGCCGGATCGTGGCGGGAGTAGCGCTCCTTGTTGGCGTACGCCGCCTCCTCCTCCTGCAGCCGCCCGGAGTCCGGCAGCATGATCGCCAGGAGGTCGCGGGTCGCCGGCGTGCTGACGATCTCGCCGCGGAAGCCGAGCTTCACCAGCCGCGGCAGGTAGCCGGTGTGATCGATGTGCGCGTGCGACAGCACCACCACGTCGATCGAGGCGGGGTCGACGGGGAAGGGCGCCCAGTTCCGGAGGCGGACCTGCTTCTCGCCCTGGAACAGCCCGCAGTCGAGGAGGATGCGCCGCCCGCCGTGCTCGACGAGGTGGCGGCTGCCGGTGACGGTCCCGGCCGCGCCGAGGAAGTGGATCGAGGGCATGACCCGAGCGTAACGCCTGGAGCGGGCGGAAGCCCCCTTTCGCGACCCGTCCGCGAGGGCTATTCTCCGCCCTCCTCACGAGCGGAGCGCGCATGGCGAAGCGGCGGATCCGGGTGGTCGGCGCGATGATCGAGCGCGAAGGCCGCTACCTCATCACCCAGCGCCCTCCGACCGCGTCGCTGCCGCTCCTCTGGGAGTTCCCGGGCGGCCGCGTCGAGGAGGGCGAGAGCGACGAGCAGGCCCTCGCCCGCGAGCTGAAGGAGGAGATGGCGATCGCGGTCGAGGTCGAGGGCCGGACGATGCACGTCGAGCACTCGTACGCCGACTACGACGTCGACTTCCGCGTCTACCGCTGCAAGCTGCTCTCCCGCGAGGACGACATCCGCCACGTCCGGGTGCACACCCACCGCTGGGTGCTGCCGTCGGAGCTCGACAAGTACGAGTTCCCGGCCGCCGATCAGAAGACGCTCGAGCAGCTGCTCGAGATCCAGTAGGCCGCGTGCTCGGGTAGCACGCGGCACGGCCCTCGCCTCCGACCTCCGGCCGTCGGCTCGGTCCAGGCGCGACGGGGCCCCGCCCGGGTCCCCGCTCCGCGCACGACGCTCCGCGTCCTTGCCGCCCACGCCCCCCCGCACCACCTTCCCGAGAAGCGGTGCACACGGGCGACCCCTGCCCGCGTGCGGGGAACGGGGCGGGTCGGGGAAAGGAGCGCCGCGTGGGCGTCGGGCCGCAGAAGAACGTTCGGAAGGGCCCGGTCCGGGACCCGAAGGAGCCGAAGCCCGAGGGCCCGAAGCTCCGCCTCGCCTCGCCGATCGGGCTCATCCTGCTGCTCGTCGCCGGCTTCCTGCTCTTCCGCGGGCTGTTCGAGAACGTCGGCGTCCACCGCGTCCCGTACTCGCACCTCCGCGCGCAGATCGAGGAGGGCCGCTTCTCCCGCGTGGTGATCGGCGAGGGCTGGGTGAAGGCCTACCCGTCGCTGGCCGCGCCGCGGGAGGCGGCGCCGGACGAGGAGCCCCGCCCCGGACGCCAGGGCGCCGCCGCCACCGCGATGCCGTGGATGGCGAACCTGGTGCCGGGCGCCGAGGAGTCGCTGGTCGAGCTCCTCGAGGCCGAGGGCGTGCAGTACGAGGCGCAGCGCTCGAGCGGGATGGGCGAGCTCCTGATGATCTGGGTGCTGCCGATCCTGCTGGCGGTGATGTTCTGGGGCTGGATGATGCGGCGGGTGCAGGGCCAGGTCGGCCAGGGCCCGCCCGGCGTGATGACCTTCGGCAAGACGCGGGCGAAGCTCCACGTCGAGAGCGACACCGGCGTCGGCTTCGACAACGTCGCCGGCATCGACGAGGCGGTGGAGGAGCTGAAGGAGATCGTCGAGTTCCTGAAGACGCCGGAGAAGTTCCGGCGCCTCGGCGGGAAGATCCCGAAAGGCGTGATGCTCGTCGGGCCGCCCGGCACCGGCAAGACGCTCCTCGCCCGCGCCGTCGCCGGCGAGGCGGGCGTGCCGTTCTTCAGCCTCTCCGGCTCCGAGTTCGTGGAGATGTTCGTCGGCGTGGGCGCCGCCCGCGTCCGCGACCTCTTCCAGCAGGCGCAGGCGAAGGCGCCGTGCATCATCTTCATCGACGAGCTCGACGCCATCGGCAAGAGCCGCAACTCCGGCGTCATCGGCCACGACGAGCGCGAGCAGACCCTGAACCAGCTCCTCGCCGAGATGGACGGCTTCGACAACCGCGTCGGCCTCATCGTCGTCGCCGCCACCAACCGGCCGGAGATCCTCGACCCGGCGCTGATGCGCCCGGGCCGCTTCGACCGGCAGGTGCTGGTGGACCGCCCCGACAAGCGCGGCCGGGAGAAGATCCTCGAGATCCACGCCAGGGGCGTGAAGATCGGCAAGGACGTCGACCTCCGCTCGGTGGCCGCGCGGACGCCGGGCTTCGTCGGCGCCGACCTCGCCAACGTGATCAACGAGAGCGCGCTCCTCGCCGCCCGCCGCGGCAAGGACGAGGTGACCCGCGCCGAGGTCGAGGAGGCGATCGACCGCGTCGTCGCCGGCCTCGAGAAGAAGAGCCGCCGCCTCAACGAGCGCGAGAAGGAGGTCGTCGCGTACCACGAGTCCGGCCACACCATCGTCGGCTGGTTCCTGGCGCGGGCCGAGCGCGTCTCCAAGGTCTCGATCATCCCGCGCGGCCTCGGCGCCCTCGGCTACACCATGCAGATGCCGCTCGAGGACCGGTACCTGATGAGCTTCCCCGAGCTGAAGGACAAGATCGCGGCGCTGCTCGGCGGCCGCGCCGCCGAGGAGCTCTTCGTCGGCGAGGTCTCCACCGGCGCGTCCAACGATCTGCAGCAGGCGACCGAGATCGCGCGGGCGATGGTGCGCGACTACGGGATGAGCGACGCGATCGGCCCGGTCGCCCTCGGCGAGCAGCGCGGCCGCTCGCAGTTCCTCGGCGCCGGCGCCGGCTCCGACCTCCGCGGCATCTCCGAGAAGACGCACCGGCTCCTCGACGCCGAGGTCCGCCGCATCGTGCAGGAGGGCCTCGACACAGCGAGGCGCCTCGTGCGCGAGCACCGCTCCGACCTCGAGAGCGTGGCGGCGCGGCTGCTCGCCCAGGAGGTCATCGAGGAGGAGGAGCTCCAGCGGATCCTCGGCCCGAAGGCCGGCCACCACCCGCCCGACGAGCGCGGCGAGGTCGTGGCCCCGCCGGCGCCGCCGATGATGTCGGGCGGCGACGCCCCGGCCCCGCCGGCGCCGACGCACTGCGACGAGACGTAGGCCGCCCGCCCTCCGGCCGCCCGGGCGGGCGCCGTCCCCGAAGCGCCTTACGTTGAGGCGGCAGGGCGCTCATGCGCCCCGGGGAGGCGCGCATGGCGGCCCACGAGACCCGCATCGGCTCGACCCACCTGGCCCGGAAGGCGCTGTTCCGCCGCGGCCTCGAGCAGGGCTACCTGCACGTGGACGAGATCGAGGAGGCGCTGCCGCCGGGCGCCCTCACGCCGGCGGAGCGCTGGCTCTTCTACTACTCGCTCCGCGCCGCCGAGGTGGAGCTCGTCGGGGAGGTGCCCCGGACCGTGTCCGGGCCCCTGCCCGAGCCGCGGGAGGCCGCCGAGGAGCGCGAGGGCGAGCCCGCCCATCATTGACAGGCGCCCATCGTGCTCTAGGTTTTTCGGCGATGGACACCACGGACCAGGGCAGCGCGGCCGGGCCGTCCGCCGAGGCGGCGGCGAAGCTCGAGGAGCTCACGCGGGCGTACGCGGACCTCCTCAACGACCGGGAGGAGTTCCGGCGGAGGCTGTCGCGGGAGCGCGACCGGCAGCTCGAGGCGCAGCGGGGCGAGGTGGCGACCGCGCTCCTCGACACGCTGGACGAGCTCGAGCGCGCGCTCGCGGGCGGAGGCGGGGAGGCGCTGGTCGAGGGCCTGCGCCTCGTCACCGGGAACCTGCGGCGGCGCCTCGCGGCCCTCGGCCTCGAGCCGATCCCGACCCGCGGCCACCTGTTCGATCCCGCCGTCCACGACGCGGTGGACCTCGCCCCCACGCCCGACGCGGCCGCCGACGGAACGATCGTCGGCACGCTGCGGGAGGGCTTCCGGCTCGGCGAGCGGGTGATCCGCCCGGCCCGGGTCCGCGTGGCGCGGCACGTGCCGGCGGGCGAGGGGCCGCCGGTGCCCGCCGCCGCCGCCGGCCCGCTCCCCGCCGAGGGCGAGCCCACCTCGGAAGGTGAACCGGGCGCCGCAGGGGAATAGCATCCGGCTCGGCCGGTTTTTCGCCGGCGTCTTCTCCGTCCGAGGCCTCCGCATGCCTTCGTCCTTCACCCGTGGTGCGCTCACCGGCATCGGCGCGACGGTCGCCGCCGCGCTGCTGACCCTGGCCGCCTCCGGCGCCGGCTTCTCGGCGGCCGCGGCGGCGAAGCCGCGGACCGCGCTGTGGCACGAGCGCGGCGACGCGTCGGCGCCGGCGATCCCGTCGGGCTTCTCGCCGCTGCCGACCCTGGCGCCCCTCGTCAAGACGCTCAAGCCGGCGGTGGTGAGCGTCTCCACCTCGAACGTCGCGCGGCGCGGCGGCCGCCGGCCCGACACCTTCGACGACTTCTTCCGGCACTTCTTCGGCGAGGACCCGCGGGGCGGCGGCGAGAAGCTGATGCCGCGCTCGATGGGCTCGGGCTTCATCATCCACGAGAGCGGCCTGGTGCTGACCAACAACCACGTGATCGAGGGCGCCGATCAGATCGACGTGAAGCTCGCCGACGGGCGGGAGTTCAAGGCGGATCTCGTCGGGCGCGACCCGAAGACCGACGTCGCGCTGGTGCGGCTCAAGCACGCCAAGGACCTGCCGACGGTCGACCTCGGCGACTCGGACAAGCTCGAGGTCGGCGACTGGGTGATCGCCATCGGCAACCCCTTCGGCCTCTCGCACTCGGTCTCGGCCGGCATCGTCTCCGCGAAGGAGCGCTTCATCGGCGCGGGCCCGTACGACGACTTCATCCAGACCGACGCCGCCATCAACCCCGGCAACTCCGGTGGCCCGCTCTTCAACGCCAAGGGCGAGGTCGTGGGGATGAACACCGCCATCGTCGCCCACGGCCAGGGCATCGGCTTCGCGGTGCCGGTGAACCTGATCAAGGTCCTCGTGCCGCAGCTCGAGGACAAGGGCCGCGTCTCCCGCGGCTGGCTCGGCGTCTCCATCCAGGACATGAGCCCGGAGCTGGCGAAGAGCCTGAAGCTCGATCGCGTCCGCGGCGCCCTCGTCTCCGAGGTCGTGCCCGGCAGCCCGGCGGAGGGCGCCGGCCTCCGGGCCGGCGACGTCGTCACCAACATCGACGGCCGGACGATCGAGTCCTACAACCAGCTCTCGCGCACCATCGCCATGTACCCGCCGGGCGCGAAGCTCGCGATCGGGTTCCTCCGCGACGGCAAGCCGATGCAGCTCCAGGTCGCCGTCGCCGAGCGCGACGACGACGGCACCGTGGTGGCCCGCGGCACCCGGCCCAAGAAGGGCGCGCCGGCCGGCGAGATAGGGCCCCTCGGCCTCACCGTCGGCAAGGTCACCGCGGAGGCGGCCCGCGCCGCCGGGCTCCCGTCCGCCGAGGGCGTCCTCGTCACCGAGGTCGAGCGCGGCAGCGCGGCGGCGTCGGCCGGCGTCGCCGTCGGCGACGTGATCCTCGAGCTGAACCGCAAGCGCGTGCGCAGCCCCGCGGACTTCGCGGCGGCGAGCAAGGCGGTGCGCCCGGGCGAGATGGTGCTCCTGCGCATCCAGCGCGGCGAGAGCGCCATCTACGTCGCGCTCCGGGCCGGCGGCGGCAAGTAGCCCCACGGTCCCGCCTCGTGGGGGACGCCCGGCGGCGTCCCGTCCCGCCGGGGCCTTCGCAGCCGGGCGTGGTCCCCCCAGGTTCCCTTCCCGCGGCACCGGCCGCGGGCGGGGGAGCTCATGCGCAGCGTCCGGATCCTGATCGCGGCGGCGGGCCGCGGCCCCGGGGGGGGGGGGGGCGCCGGCGGGGGGGGGGGACTGCAGCCGCTGCGCCCGTATCCGGAGCGGGGCGGCGCCCCCCCCCGGGGGGCTCGGGTGCGACGAGGACGAGGAGGCCGGCACCACGCCGGTGGAGCCCGCCGGCGAGCCGAGCCCCTCCGGCGGCGACGGCCGCAACCCGATCGCCCTCGAGCAGGAGCTGCCGGGCACGCCCGACTGGCCCGTGGCCCGGGGCGCGCGGTACGGCGAGCTCGAGGGCTACGCCTCGGCGCCCTCGGTGCAGCACGGCGAGACGTTCGACCTCCACGTCCGCTCCGATCGCCCCGCCGCGCTGCGCTAGGAGCTGTTCCGGCTGGACCACTACGGCGGCGCCGGCGCCCGGCTCGTCGCCTCGGGCGGCCCGGTGCAGGTGGGGCCGCAGCCGGACCCGCTCGCCGATCCGCTCACCGGCCGGGTCGAGTGCCGGTGGCCGCGGACGTTCTCGATCGACACCGAGCCGACCTGGACGAGCGGCCTCTACCTCGTGCGCCTCACCCGCGACGACGAGCGCGGCACCTTCGTGCCGATCGTGGTCCGCGCCGACGAGCGGAAGGGCGTCGGCGTGGTGCAGCTCCCGGCGGCGACGTGGCAGGCCTACAACGACTGGGGCGAGGAGAGCCTCTACAAGGACGCCCTCGGCCTCGGCGGCGGCCACGCCCGCGAGGTGTCGTTCGATCGCCCGTTCCGCCGCGGCTTCGGGACCGGCCGCCTCCTCGAGTACGACGTGTTCTCGATCGCGTGGCTCGAGGCCTGGGGCTACGACGTCACCTACCTCACCGGCGTCGACGTCGATCGCGATCCGTCCCTCCTCCTCGGCCAGCGCGCCTTCCTCTCGATCGGCCACGACGAGTACTGGACGCGGGCGCAGCGGCGCGCGGTGGAGGCGGCGCGCGACGAGGGCGTGAGCCTCGTCTTCCCGAACGGGAACACCATGTACTGGCAGGTCCGCCTCGAGCCCTCCTCCGACGGCCGGCCGGGCCGCACGGTCGTCTGCTACAAGAGCTCGGCGCCGCGCGAGGATCCGCTGGCGGGGACGGAGCTCAGCTCGCTGCGCTTCCGCGACGAGCGCCTCGGCGCGCCGGAGAACGAGCTGCTCGGGGTGATGTTCTCGCAGTGGGCGCGGATCGATCAGCCGTGGATCGTCGCCGGCGCGGGGTCGTGGGTCTACGAGGGCACGGGCCTCTCGGACGGCGACACGCTGCCGCTCCTGGTCGGCTACGAGAGCGACGCCCTCGCCGACAACGGCCACACGCCGCCGGGCCTGGTGGCGCTCGCCTCGGGACCCGTCGCCCGGCACGACGGCGCGCCGGGCTGGCACCACGCCTCGGTGTACGAGGCCCCGAGCGGCGCGTTCGTCTTCACCGCCGGGACGCTGGCGTGGTCCTGGGGCCTCGGCAAGGCGGGCTACGTGAGCGCCGCGGTGCAGCGGATCACCGCGAACCTGCTCGCGCGCGCCGGGCTCGAGCCGGCCGGCGCGGGCGCGAGCTTCGGCGCGGGCGCCCCGCGCCCCGAGCTCCGCGACGGCGGCGCCTCGCGGGTGACGACGCTCGCGGGCCGCGCGCTCGAGGAGGGGCTCGTGGACGGACCGCTCGCGGCGGCGCGCTTCCGGCGCCCCGTCGGCGCGGCGGTGGACCCTCAGGGCGCGATCTGGGTCGCCGACACCGGGAACCACGCGATCCGCCGCGTCGCCCGCGGCGTCGTCGAGACGGTCGCCGGCGACGGCACCGCCGGAGACGAGCTCACCGCGGCGCGCACGCGCCTCGATCGGCCGGTGGCGCTGGCGGTCGGCGGCGACGGCGCGATCTACGTCGCCGACAGCGGCAACCACCGGATCCTCCGCCTCGCGCCCGGCACGTGGGAGCCGAGCGTGCTCGCCGGATCGCCGGACGGCGAGGCCGACCTCGCCGACGGCCGGGGCGTCGAGGCGCGCTTCGAGCTGCCGTCGGGCCTCGCGCTCGTCGGCCACGACCTCTACGTCGCCGACACCGGCTCGCACCTCGTGCGCCGGGTCTCGAAGGACGGCGTGGTGGCGACGGTGGCCGGCTCGGCGAAGGGCCACGAGGACGGTCCCGGCTCGACGGCGCGCTTCACCGAGCCGACCGGGCTCCTCGCCGCGGGCGGCGCGCTGCTCGTCCTCGACAGCGGCGGCCGCACGGTCCGCCGCGTGGCGCTCGACGGCGACCACGCGGTCACCACGCTCGCCGGCGTGCCGAGCGAGGGCGGCTTCGCCGACGGCGCCGCGGCCGGCGCGCGGTTCATGCCGCAGTGGGGCCTCGGGACGCTCGGCGACGACGTGCTCGTCGCCGACACCGGCAACGGCCGGATCCGGCGCCTCTCCGGCGGTCGGGTCACGACCTGGGCCGGGAGCGGCCGCGCCGCGTCGGCGGACGGCGACGGCGCCGGCGCGTCGTTCCTCCTGCCGACCGGCGTCGTGCCGCTGCCGGACGGGACGGTGCTGGTGGTGGAGCAGGGCGCCTCGACCCTGCGCCTCGTGGAGCCCTGACCGGCTAGAGCTTCTTCTCGGCGAGGGTGTCGCCGCTCCGGCTCGAGCGGACGCGGACGGCGACGAGCTTCGCCTTCACGCCGGTCATCTCGCCGCCGCCGTTGCGCGCCATCGTCCAGACCCCCTGCGGCTCGAAGACGAGATCGAGCGAGACCATGCCGGTGCGGAGCGCGCGGCCGAGGTCGTCGGGATCGGCGTCGTCGGAGAAGATCGGCACGATGTCGAGGATCGGGTTGCCGTGCTTGTCCTTGCCCTTCGGGGCGCCGCGGGAGAGCGCCAGGCCGCCGCCGCCGTCGAAGAACGGCACCAGGTGGAGCCGGCAGCGCCCCTCGCCGTCGCAGCCGCCGAGCGACAGCGAGGAGGCGGCCTCGGCGATCGTCACCGCGTAGGGCTTGCCCGAGAGCTTCTTGCGGGCGGCCTCCGCGTTCCGCTTGCAGTCCTGCTTGTCGAACTTGTCGCCGTGGCCGCACGAGCCGACGTAGCGGTCGAGGAACTCGCGCAGCGAGGTGAGCTTCTCCGCCTTCTTCGCGGCGTCGTCGAAGGCCTCGGCGGAGGCGGCGAGGGGCAGGGCGAGGCAGACGGCGAGGGCGAGCGTGCGCAAGGTGCGCTCCGGGTGGAGGGTCGAGGGGATGCGGGAGCGATCGTACGGAAGCGGCGCGCGCGCGGGCTAGGCGTACATCCGCGTCTTCGGCTTCCGGCTCCGCGGCGGCTTCTTGTAGAAGCGCGCGGGATCGCGCCGGAGCGGCGCGTCGTCCGGGCGCAGCTCCTCGCCGGCGGGCGGCTCGGGCGATCCGGGCGCGTCCTCCACGGTGGGCCGGGCCTCGTCGCCCTCGTCCGGCGCCGCCAGCGCCGGGATCGCCGGCGACGCCGCCGCCGAGGCGATCCACGAGAGCCCGATGAGGAGCGCGCTCACCCGCGCGATCACGCCCAGCCGACCCACCATCGCCGCCTCCGCCGCCCGACGCCCGGCCGCCGCCGCCCCACGTCGCGGAAGCTACGCACCGGTCTCGCGGCCGCGCTCTCCCCCGGCCGAGGTTGATCACAGGTGCGCACAGGTAGGATTTTGGCTACCTGCACCTACATCATGGACCCTTCCTTTCGCCCGGCACGCTGATCACCTTCGCCGGTGCGAAAGGCAGGCACCGCATGGCCCAGCCCGAGACCTCCCCCGTGGCCGCCGCCGATCGCCGCAGGTCCTCGCGCTTCGACAAGGTGTTCCCGGTCTACCTGACGGGCGAGCACGGCATCTGCCGCGGCATCGCGCGCAACATCTCGGACGGCGGCATGTTCATCGAGACCCGCGACCCGCACCCGCTCGGCGCGCGGCTGACGATCTCGTTCTCGGACGAGGCCTCGGGCGTGGAGATCGCCGCGGTCGCCGAGGTCCGGTACCAGTGCGTGATCGAGTACGGCGGCCGCGAGGGCCGGCTCGCGCTCCGCGGGATGGGCGTGCGGTTCCTCGCCTTCGAGGCCAAGGACGAGCGACGCTTCCTGCCGCCCGGCGCCGTCGCGGTCCTCCACTGATCCACAGGGGCCGCCGCAGGTCCGCTTCGCGGCGTCGGACCCCCGGGGTACGTTCGTTCAGCCCCGGAGGGAACCTTGTCCGAGCCGCTCGATCCCGAAGCCGCGTTCCACGCCCTCGCCGCCGTCGCCGCCGCCGCAGGTCCGGGCGCGGCCTCGTACCCCGAGCTCGAGGAGGCCCTCGCGTCCGCGCTCGCGGTCCACCACGGCCTCGTCGTCGCCCGCCGCCGCCGCCCGCTGTCGGTCCCCGCCGGCCTCGCCGCCGAGGAGCCCGAAGCGCCGACCGGCCCGGTCCACCTCGTCCCCGCCCCCGGCGCCGTCCCCGGCCTCGACGAGGCCAAGGCCGGCGTCTTCGTCTTCCGCACCGTCGCCCCGGGCACGGTCCTCGGCCGCGCCGTCCCCGCCGGCGCCCGCGTCCTCCTCTCGCGCCGCACCCCGGAGCCCGGCGACGCCTACGTGGTGCGCTCGAAGGACGGCCTGTGCGTCGCGCCGCCGGCGGCGGGGGATCACGTGCTCGGCGTGGTGGAGGCGGTCATCGCCTGACGGCGAGGCTGGCTCCAGGCTGCAGGCTCCAGCCACCCGCTGGCCCAGGAACGCGGCGGCCCCTCCCGTCGCCGGGAGGGGCCTGCCGGAGCCCGGAGCCTGGAGCCCGGAGCCTGCCTACTGCGAGAAGCCCTCGAGCGTGTAGTGCGCGTCGATCCGCTTCAGCGCCAGGACCATCGCGGCCGTGCGCATCGGGATCTCCTTGCCGAGCACGTAGGGGCGCGAGTCGGAGTCGGCGGTCTTGCGCGGGCGGTTCGCGGCGATGTCGCGGATGATCCGGTAGTTGGCCTTGATGGCGCGCTCGAGCCGGGCGTTCACCTCGGCCTCGGTCCAGTGCTCCATCCGCTTGTTCTGGATCCACTCGTAGTAGCTGACGGTCACGCCGCCGGC
>CAZDGH010000030.1:12318-24517 GCA_964504805.1 uncultured Myxococcales bacterium
GCGTTGGCGATGATGTCGGGGATGAGGTCGATCTTCCGGGCGGCGAGCACCTCGTCGCCCTCGGGCGAGGTCGGGTGGTTCGCGCCCTCGGCCACGAGCTTCACCTTCAGCTGCTCGGCGACCTCGCCGTTGATCTCGTTGCCGAGCGCCGCCGGGATCAGGATCTCGGCCTCGACGCCCCAGAAGTCCTTCTTCGAGATCGCCTGGGCGTCCGGGTAGCCGTCGACGGACCGCTTCAGGTTCGCCTTGTTCTCGTGGACGTAGGCGACGAGCTTCTGCACGTCGATGCCGTTCGGATCGTAGATGGTGCCGTCGGCGTCGTTGACCGCGACGAGCTTCGCGCCCATCGCCGAGAGGATCTCCGCGGCGGCCGAGCCCACGTTGCCGAAGCCCTGGATGATCATCCGGCTCCCCTTGATGGGGATCTGCTTGTCCAGGAACCACTCCTCGACCGTGTACGCGAGGCCCTGGCCGGTGGCCTTGACCCGGCCCTCGGAGCCGCCGATGCGGACGTCCTTGCCGGTGACCACGCCGCGGTGCTCGTGCCGCTCGCGCTCGCCGTCGGAGTACTGGCGGAGCATCCACGCCATCACCTCCCCGTTGGTGCCGACGTCCGGCGCGGGGATGTCGAGGTTCGGCCCGACGAGCTGCTTCAGCTTGTACATGTAGCGGAGGGTGATCGCCTCGAGCTCGTCCCGCGAGTAGAGCCGCGGGTCGAGCTTGATGCCGCCCTTGCCGCCGCCGAACGGCACGTCGGCGATGGCCGTCTTCCAGGTCATCTCCGAGGCGAGGATCTTGAACAGGTCGAGCGAGACGTCCTTGTGGTACCGGATGCCGCCCTTGTACGGGCCGCGCGCCTGGTTGTGCTGGACGCGGTAGCCCTTGAAGCGCTTCGAGTGGCCGGGCTCGATCCGGTACAGCGTCTCGCCGAGGCGGATCACGCCGTCGTCGATGTGCAGGTCCGAGGTGCGGAGCGCGTTCGGGTGGAGGATGAGCTTGCCGTCGTAGAGCGAGGTCAGGAACGCCTTGTTCTTGATCTCGGACCTCGACAGCGACGCGTAGCGCGCGTGCTCCGCCTTCGGGAGCGGCACCAGCCGGTCGTTGAGCTGCGCGGTCACGTAGAAGATGTGCTCGTAGTCCGGCTCCTCGAGCTCGAGGCGCACGCGGCGGTCGAGGCCCACGAGGTCGGCGGCCGCATGGAAGACCTCCATGGCCTCCGTGTAGATGGTCTTCTTCTTCTCGGCGCCTGGTGCTCTCACGGCAGTCGTCCTCGGTCGGATGGGTTTCAAGGTGGCGTACGCCGGCTCGCTCCCCGGAGCGGGCCGGAAAGTGGGCGCATCGTAGGCCCCGGGGGGCCGCTGATCAATCCCAGAAGTCTCGTGATCCCGGTATGTTGCAGTGCGTCAAGGCGCCGGCTTGCCGAAGCCCGGGAGCTCGTCGGCGACGTCCACGAGCACCATCGCCTCGCCGCCCTCGGCGAGGGTCACCGTCCGCTCGAACGGGCCGGTCGCCTCGGTGAAGAACCGGAGCGTGACCTTGCCCGGCGGGACGCCCGCGATGCGGAAGAACCCCTCGGGATTCACGGTGGTGGACAGCGCCGATGGCAGCGCGACCAGCGTGAACCGCTCCCACGGGTGGGCGGGATCGGTGATCGCGACCATGCCCTCGGCGGGGAGCTCGGTCTCGATGCGCACGCCCTGCGACGTGGTCGCCGGCAGCCCCGGCAGCGGCGACGACGCCTGGAGCGCGTGCGTCGCCGTGCCCACCGTCCGGATGATCACCTTCGTCCCCGGCGGTCCGGCGACGAGGCGCGGCTCCGGCAGGCAGGCCCGGAGCGAGGCGACCAGGGGCTCGGCCCGCGGCGCGGCCGGCGGCGCCGGCGCGCCCTCGGGGATGGCGACGACCACCGCCTCCGTCACGCCGCCGAGCTCTCCGACCGGCACCTGCGGCAGGAAGATCGTCACGCCGCACGCGCGATCCTCGGAGAGGAACGGCAGCGTCGGCGGCGGGACCTTGCGCTGCCAGGTCACCCGCCCGCGCACGACGCCGGCCCCGGGTGGCGGCGCGATGCCCGCGACCGGCTTCGGCCCGAGCTCCGCGAGCGTCACCGGCGGCAGCCGGTTCACCGGCGTCGGCGGCGGGACGGCGCCGCCGTCGAGGTAGACGTTCGCCTTCTCGAAGTCGGCGGGCCCGACCGCCTGGTCGGTGCAGGTGCGGATCATCAGCACGAAGCCGAGGGCCGCGCCGGCGGCGACGATGGTCACCGCCAGCGGGCGTTTCGACGGCCTCCGCACCGGCTCCTCGCGGACCGCCCCCTCGGCGAGATCCGCACCGCAGAACCGGCACTGGAACGAGACGTCGTCGTCGGGCTGCTCCCGGCCGCAGCGCGGGCAGCGCGCGGAGGCGGTCACTCGAAGTTCAGCGCGCGCTCGAAGTCGGCGGCGTTGGTGGCGGCCTCCCGCGCCGCCTCCATCGTGATCTTCCCGTCGCGGAGCAGCTCGGCGAGGTGCTGGTCGAAGGACTGGGTCCCGAGGAGGTCGTGGTTCTTCTCGAGGTAGTCCTTGATCTCGTCGGTCCGCGCCTCGTCCTTGATGTACTCCACCACCGAGAGCGTGGAGACCATGATCTCCGCGGCGACGACGCGGCCCTTGCCCGAGGCGTGGGGCAGGAGGCGCTGCGAGATGGTGCTCTTCAGGTTGTCGGCGAGGCGGTTGCGCACGCCGTGCTGGGCCTCGGGCGTGAACACGCCGACGACGCGGCCGATGGTACGCACGCAGTCGGTGGTGTGGACCGTCGAGAGCACCAGGTGGCCGGTCTCCGACGACTTGAGGGCGATCTCGATGGTCTCGGTGTCGCGCATCTCGCCGACGAGGATCACGTCCGGGTCCTGGCGGAGGGCGGCGCGGAGCGCGTGCGAGAACGAGGTGGTGTCGGGGCCGATCTCGCGCTGGGTCACCCGCGAGAACTTGTCCTCGTGGAGGAACTCGATCGGGTCCTCGATGGTGAGGATGTGCTTGCGGTTGTGCTGGTTGATGAAGTTGACGATCGCCGCCAGCGTGGAGCTCTTGCCGGAGCCGGTGACGCCGGTGACGAGGATCATCCCGCGGTCCTCGCCGGAGATCTTCTCGAGCACCTTCGGCAGGCCGAGCTTCTCGAACGTCGGCACGTTGAAGGGGATGGAGCGCATGATCGCGCCCATGTGGCCCTTGTTCCGGAAGATGTTGACGCGGAACCGGCCCACGCCCTCGAGCGCGTAGGAGGCGTCGAAGTCCTGGAGCTGCTCGAGGTCGCCGCGCCAGCGCACCTGCGAGAGCACGTGGCCGGCGATCCGCTTGGTGTCGTCGGGCTGCAGCGCCGGAACCTTCACCGGGAGCAGCTGCCCGTTGATCCGCAGCGCCGGCGCGGAGCCGACCTTGAAGTGGACGTCGGAGGCGCCGTTCTTCACCGCGGCGGCCAGGAACTGGTTGAAGGTGTTGATCTCCACCGGATCCTCTCGGGCTTACTTGACGCTGGTGGAAAGGGCTTCGCTCTTCGCGAGCTGCTGGTTCGCGCGGCGGAGCCGGTCGGAGAGCGAGCGGCAGAACGCCCGGAACACCTTGACGGCGAACCGGTCGTCCGACGCGAGCAGGAGCTCGAAGTCGACCCGCGGCATCTTCAGCAGCTTGCAGGTCGTCCCGGCGGTGACGCGCGCGGAGGTGAGCAGGTCGTCGACGAGCGACATCTCGCCGAAGAGCTCGCCCGGCCCGAGGCGGCCGAGCTCCTCCGAGGAGGTGTGGGCGCCGTCGCCGTCGCGGTCGCGGCTGACGACGGCCTCGCCCTCCTGCACCACGTAGAGCGCGTCGCCGAGCGCGTCGTTCTCGATGATCACCGTGCCGGCCGGCACCTCGACCTTCGACACGATCGAGGCGAGCCTCGCCGTCTCGTCGAACGTCAGCCGGCTGAAGATCGGCAGCTTCTGGAGGAGCTCGACGCCGTCGAGCTCCCCGAACCCCGTCAGCTCCAAGGCAAGCCTCCGTGCGGGACGTGGCGCATCGTACGCCGCGTCCCGCGCGGGTGGCTACTCCGGACGGCTCCCGCGGCGGCGCCGCCGGCCGAGCAGGCCGGCGGCGGCGAGCAGCCCGAGCGCGGAGGCGCTGCCGCCGGCCGCGCTGCAGCCCGAGTCGGCCTGGGCGCTGCCGCCGCCGCCGCCGGAGGGCGGGGCGTTCGGATCGGGGACGCAGAGGCCGTCGTCGCAGACGTTGCCCGGGCGGCACTCGAGGGTGGCGCAGGGATCGACCACGTCGTCGACGCAGGTGTCGTCGACGCAGGTCTGGCCGGCGGTGCAGGCGTCGCACGGATCGGTCGCGTCCTCGACGCAGCGGCCGTCCTCGCAGTGCTGGCCGGCGGCGCAGGTCACGCCGTCGCACGGATCCGGGAAGCGGCAGGTCCCGTCGGCCGGGTCGCAGATCCGGCCGGCCGGGCAGGTGACGCCGGTGCAGGCGTCGGGGAAGACGCAGCGGACGCGCACCGGGTCGCAGACGCGGCCCTCGGGGCAGGTGCCGCACGGAGAGACGCAGTTGCCGTTCTGGCAGGTCTCGCCGACGGCGCAGTTCACGCCCTCGCAGGGATCGGTGGAGACGCACACGCCGTCCTGGCACTCCTGGCCGACGCGGCAGACCACGTTCTGGCAGGGGTCGAGGACGTTGTCGGGGAAGCAGGCCAGCTGGCCCGACGCCGGATCGCGGGCGCAGACGGCGTTGGCGCCGCAGTCCGCGTCGACCGTGCAGGTGCAGGAGCACTTCGCGGTGGCGCCGGTCTGGATGCAGATGTCCGAGTCGGCGGTGCAGCTCGACCGATCGGCGGTGCAGAAGTCCCAGAGGCCCGCGCAGCCCGGCTGGTTCACCGGCTCGTCCTGGCAGGTGTAGCTCGACGGGCAGAGCTCCTGCTGCGCGTCGGGCGCGAAGCAGAGCTGGTACTGGTTGCCCGAGCCGTCGGAGACGGTCCAGCAGCGCGAGTCGCCGTCGCAGTCGTTGTCGCTGCGGCAGACCTTGGTGCACTGGCCCGACGGGCCGCCGAGGTCGACGCAGTAGTACGAGGCGCCGCCGCAGTCGGCGTTCTGGGTGCAGTCGGAGCAGATGGTGCACGCGCCCGGCGGCCGGCGGCAGGCGCCGGACTGGCAGGTGTAGCCGGCCTGGCACTCGTTGTCGGCGCGGCAGCCCGGCACGCAGGCGCCGCCGGAGCAGATGGTGCCGAGGTCGCAGTCCTGGGTGCTCTGGCAGCTCGGCACCTCGCAGGTGCCGCCGACGCACTCCTGCCCCTGCGGGCAGTCGAGATCGGTGGTGCAGCCGGCGCAGGCGCGCGGGTAGAGCGCGCAGGCGCCGTTCTGGTCGTCCTGGGTGAGCGTCCGCTCCGCGGTGCCGCCGGAGTAGAACGGCAGCATCGTGGCGCCGTTGGCGTTGGTGTGATCGAGGCCGATCCAGTGGCCGAACTCGTGGGTGGCGATCGACTCGAGGTCGGTGGCGACGCCGCTGACGCGGAAGGTGAAGCCGACGCCGTTGAAGAGCATGTCGGCGGAGACGATCTGGCAGTTCTGCGTCGGCACCGGCAGCGTCACCGCGATCACCGAGCCCGGATCGCCGAGCTCGTTCGGCCAGCTGTCCTCCTCGAACTGCACGATGTTGAAGTTCGAGGCGCCGAGGGCGCTGGAGGCGGTGGTGCCCTGGTAGCTGTGGCGCCAGTTCGAGCAGCACGGCGCCGCCCAGGTGTCGAGCGAGGTCTCCATCGTCGACTGCACCGTGGCGAACTGCATCGGCGAGTAGCCGTCCTGGTGCAGGTACCAGGTGCCGGGGAGCCGGTTCGCGGGCCACGCGGCGCCGCGGCCGCCGCCGCAGCCGTCGGTGGAGATGAAGACGTAGGCCTGCGCGCTCGACGGCAGGAGCGACAGCGTCGCGGCGGCGAGGGCGAGGGAGACGGCGAGCTTCACGGCGCGGGCGCTCACTTGGCACCCCCGGCCGCGAGCTCGCGGAGCACGTCGCCGAACGTGGAGAGCGGCACCGGCGCCTCCTCCGGCGCCTCGAGCACGTCGCGGCGCTCGGCCACGTAGAACGCCATGCCGTCGATGGAGCGGCGGACCACCGGCTCCCCGTCGGCGCGGACGACGTCCCACTTCGACTGCGCCATCGAGGTCAGGAAGTAGAGGCCCTTGCCGTCGGTCCGGAGGAAGAGCACCACCTCGTCGCCCTCGCGGAGCTCCGGGTCGCCCGGGATCGCGAGGAAGCCCTCGCCCTGCGGGCCGCGCAGCTGCCGCACGATCACGCTCGTGCCCGGGCCGTGCTTGCCCTTCCAGGTCTCGAGGACGTGGACGGTGGTGTCGGTGCGGGGGCGACCTTCGTCGCCCACGACGTAGGCGTGCGAGCCGACGCGGGCGCGGACGACGAGCTGCGAGAGCGCCAGGTGCTCGTCGAGCGAGAGCCAGCGGGCGATGGTGGCGGAGGCCGGGCCGGCCGCGAGCAGCGCGGCGAGGCCGATCGAGAGCGCGGCGGCGATCCGCGCGACGGACTTCTTCACGGGTGAACCCTCCCAGACGGACGCGAGCAGGGGGAGAAGAGGCGCGATGGTACGCGCGGGTCGGCCGGGTGCCAACGGACACCGGGGTGACCCGGACCGTGTGCGCTCCGGTGCGACAGCCGGCGCTCTCCTCCCACCCGACACGGCCTTCCCCGGACCGTGGCGGGCGCGCGGCCGCCGTGCATCGGCCGTGCCCGCGAAAGGGTCGGCTTTTCCCGCACCCGCACGGGCGAAGCCGCGGCGTCGTTAGCGGACTGGCGGGCGCGCCTTGACGCCGTCGCGCGCCGTTCGGCAAGGTGGCCGGACCCCCGCCACCGGAGGCTCCCATGCAGACCGCGTCCGCGGCCCGCGTCCTCGAGATCCCGATCTTGCAGGCGACCCGCGAGAACGTCGCCGACTACGGCCTCTTCATCGGAACCGACGTGCCGAACGCCGGCCTCACCATCCCGTTCTACAAGGGCGCGGTGGAGGAGGGGCACAACCTGCCGTTCACGTGCCACGGCAAGGCGGTGATCCGCACCGCCCGGATCCACAAGCGCGCCGCCGAGGTCACCTGGCTCGAGCGGCACCTGCGGATGACGCAGCTGTTCGTCGGCCTCGGCGAGGCGCCGCTGGCGATGGTGCTCGGCAAGCCGAACCACGCCGAGGGCAAGGCGGAGCCCGACCTCGACACCGTGCGCTGCTTCGTCCTCGCGCCCGGCCACGGGATCATGATCCACGAGGGCACCTGGCACGACTTCCCGCTGGCGGTGAAGGACCCGGTCACGGTGCTCACCGCCAACTCCGAGGAGGTCGTCGCCGCCCTCGCCGCGCAGCAGGGCGCCGAGGAGATGGACGCGGGCGACGTCTACAAGATCGACATCCTCCGGCGCACCGGCGTCCAGCTCCGGGTCTCGCTGTGAGGGTCCGCGCCTTCCGCCTCGAGACCGCGGGGCCGGCGGACGTCTCGGGGCTGCGGAAGCTCCTCGACGACGGCGCCTTCCGCGCCGAGGACGTCGTCTGCGTCCTCGGCAAGACCGAGGGCAACGGCGGGCGCAACGACTTCACCCGCGAGCTGGCGATGACGGCGTTCGAGGAGCTGTTCGCGCCGCGGCTCGGCTGCGGGAAGCACGAGGTGCAGGACCGGGTGATCTTCTCGCTCTCCGGCGGCACCGAGGGCGTGGTCGTGCCCCACGTGGTGGTGTTCGTGCGCGAGGGCGAGAGGGGCGCCGAGCGCCGCAAGGAGAAGCGGCTCGCGGTGGCGATCGGCCACACCCGGCCGTTCGCGCCCGACGAGATCGGGCGGATGCCGCAGATCGAGGAGACCGCCCGGGCGCTCCGGGCGATCGTCGAGACGATGCAGCTCGACGGCCCCGAGGACGTGCACCTCGTCCAGATGAAGGGCGCGATCCCGACCCCGACCGCCGCGCAGGTCGAGGCGGCCCGGCGCGCCGGGATCGAGCTGCGCAGCGACATGGTGCACTCGCGGGCGGCCTCCGCCCTCGGCGTGGCGCTCGCCCTCGGCGAGGTGCCGAAGGAGAAGCTCTCCGACGCGGTGGTGAACCGCGACTTCTCGCTCTACTCGGCGGTGGCGAGCTGCTCCGCGAAGCCGGGGCTCGAGCGCACCGAGCTGCTCGTCTTCGGGAACTCGGCGTACGCGGAGGGCGACCTCGCGATCGACCACGGCGTGCTCGCCGACATCCTCGACCTCGGCGGCGTCTACCAGGTGGCGTCGAAGCTCGGCGTCTTCCTGGGCTGCCCGCCCGATCCGGTGATGGCGGCGCGGATCGTCGGCGTGTTCGCGAAGAGCGAGGCCGACGCCCGCGGCACCGTGCGCGGCCACCGGCACACGATGCTGACCGACGACGACATCTCCGACACCCGCTACAGCCGCTGCGTGCTCTCGAGCGTGCTCGCGGCGGCGGTCGGCGACGGCCGCGTCTACGTCTCCACCCGCGCCGAGCACCACGGGCCGCAGGGCGGCGGGCCGCTCGCCATCGTCGCCCGGGTCGGCGAGGGGAGCTGACCGTGACGCCGACGGAGCTGGTGGTCTTCCTGCCGGCGGTGGGCGCCGACGCGGGGATGTGGAGGCGCGAGGCGGCGGCGCTCGCCGGCCGGTACGCGACGCTCTCGCTCGACCTCGCGCGGCCGGCCGGGCCGGCGATGATCGCCGCCTGGGCCGACGACGTCGCGCAGGCGATCGAGCGGGCCGGCTTCGCCCGGGCCCACGTGGTCGGCCTCTCGCTCGGCGGCGTGGTCGCGCTCGAGCTGTTCCGGCGGCACCGCGGCAAGGTCCGCTCGCTCGCGCTCTGCAACACCTTCGCGCACCACCCGGAGGGCGAGGCCCGGGCCACGTGGGTCGAGGGGAAGGTCGCGGAGCTCGGCGTGCCGGGGTTCTCGCGGCTGACGATGCCGGACCTGTTCGCGAAGGCGACGCCGCGGGAGGTGGTGGAGCGCGCCATCGCGGTGGAGTCGGAGAAGGAGCCGGCGGCGTACGCGGCGGCGTTCGGGCAGCTCCTCCGGTCGGACCTGCGGGAGGTCGCGGCGGCGATCGACGTGCCGCTCCTGCTCGTGGGCGGCGCCGAGGATCCGGTGACGCCGACCTCGCTGCTCCGGCCGATCGCCGCGGCGGCGCCGGCGGCGCGGCTCGTCGAGCTCCCGGGCGCGTCGCACTTCTCGAACCTCGACCAGCCGGAGGCGTTCCTCGCCGCCCTGCGCGGGTTCCTCCGCACCGCGGGCGGCGGCGTCGACGACCGGCTCTCGGCGCCGTCCGAGGCCGACCTGCCCCTGCCGCCGGGCACCGCGGCGGACCGGCTGCTCCGGCTGCTCGCGGCCCGCGGCGTCGAGGCGTTCTTCTCGAACTCCGGCACCGACTTCACTCCGCTCATCGAGGCGCTCGCCGGAATGGACGAGGCGCCGCTCCGGATCGTGGCGGCGCCCCACGAGAACACCGCGGTCGCCATGGCCCACGGCCACGCGCTGGTGTCGCGCCGGGCGCAGGCGGTGATGGCCCACGTCAACGTCGGCACCGCCAACATGGGCCTCGGCCTCGTCAACGCGCGGCGCGCCCACGTGCCGCTGCTGCTGCTCGCCGGCCGCACGCCGTGGTTCGAGGAGGGGATGGCCGGCGTCCGCACCAACTTCGTGCAGTGGGGCCAGGAGGCGTTCGACCAGGGGGCGATGTTCCGCGAGTTCACCAAGTGGGACTACGAGCTGCGGCGCCCCCACGGCCTGCATACGGTGCTCGACCGCGCCCTCGCCATCGCCGAGAGCGAGCCGAAGGGGCCGGTGTACCTGACGCTGCCGAAGGAGCCGCTCTGCGAGCCGGTCTCCGAGCCGGCCGTGCCGGCGGAGCCGCGGCAGCGGGCGGCGCGGCCGTCTTCGCCCGACGACGCCTCCCTCGACGCGGCGGCGTCGTGGCTCCGCGCGGCGAGGCGGCCCCTCGTCGTCACCGCCGACCTCGGCCGGCACGCCGGCGCGCCCGAGGCGCTGGTGCGGCTCGCCGAGCGCGCGGGGGCCGGCGTCGTCGAGCACGGCAAGCGCAACTTCTTCAACTTCCCGACCGAGCACCCGCACCACCTCGGCTTCGACCCGACGGCGGAGGTGCGCGAGGCGGATCTGGTGGTGGCGGTGGAGTGCCCGGTGCCGTGGATCCCGGCGTTCGCGCGGCTGCCGCGGCCGCCGAGGGTGATCTCGCTCGGCGTCGATCCGCTCTTCCAGGACCTGCCGCTCCGCGGCTTCCCGGCGGACCTCGCCCTCGCCGGCGAGCCCGCGGAGACGCTCCGCCGGCTCGCCGCGCGGCTCCCCGCCGCCGACGCCGCCCGCACCGCCGCGCTCGCGTCGCGGCACGAGGCGGCGTTCGCGCCGGCCCGGGCCGCCGCGGCCGCCGACGCCTCGCGGCCGCGGATCACCAAGGCGCACCTCTCGTGGGCCCTCGGCCGCGCCGTCGACGACGACGTGGTGATCTGCAACGAGTACGACCTCGACCCGCTGCTCGTGCCGCGCCGCTGCCCGGGGAGCTGGCTCGAGAACTCGGTGGCGAGCGGCCTCGGCTGGTCGCTCGGGGCGGCGCTCGGCGTGAAGCTCGCGGCGCCGGAGCGCACCGTGGTGGCGACGCTCGGCGACGGCAGCTACCTCTTCAACACCCCGCTGTCGGCGCACTTCGTGGCGGCGGCCGAGAAGTTGCCGATCCTGATCGTGGTCTTCGACGACGCGGCGTGGAGCACGATCAAGCGCTCGACGAAGGGCTCGCACCCGGGCGGCGCGGCGGCGACGAGGGACCGCTTCGCGCTCTGCGACTTCCCGGTGCAGCTCGACCTGGCGAAGGTGGCCGAGGCGTCCGGCGGGATCGGGCTGCGGGTGGAGCGGCCGTCGGAGCTCGAGGGCGCCATCGCCGAGGTCCTGCGCCTCGTGCGCTCGGGCGACCGGCACGTGCTGCTCGACGTGCTCTGCGAGCGGGACGGCTAGCGGGGCGCCGGGGCCTCGTTGCGGCCGTCGTCCGCGGCGAACACCTCGCCGGAGCCGGTGCCGAGGACCGCCTCGAGGACCCGCGGGTCGAGGTCCTTCGCGCCGGTCTGGAAGGCGCCGACCTGGGTGCGGAGCACGGTGCCGTCCGGGCCGTGCTCGACGCGGACGGCGGGCTTCTTCGCCTCGGCCGGCTCGTCGGCGAAGGCGGTCGCGGCGGCGAGGGTGGCGGCGACGGCGCAGAGGAACGCGAGGTTCTTCATCGGGGCCTCCGGGGCGGGACGGCGCGACCGTATCACTTGGTGATCGTGCGGGAGAACTCGGTGACGCCGTCGGCGTTCACGAAGTCGCCCCGGAGGGTGCGCCCCTCGATCCGGACGAAGAGGAAGCCCTCGGTGTCGGCCTGCCAGTGGAACGGGTTCCGGTCGTCGACGAGCTCCGTGGTCTTCGCGCCGGCGCCGGAGACGACGAGCTCCATGCCGTCCAGCGGCTCGAGCCACTGGCGGCTGTGGTCGTGGCCGCAGACGTAGAGGTCGACGCCGTTGCCGAAGACGTGGTCGTCGAAGAAGTCACGGACCGCGGCGCCGTTGGCGATCGGCAGGAACGGGAAGCCCTCGTACGAGCCCGCGTTCCCGTGGTCGCCGTTCGAGAGGTACGGGTGGTGGCCGAGGAGGATCCGCCACTCGCCCCGGAGCTGCGGCCAGAGCGAGGCGAGCCACGCCGCCTGGTCGCCGTGGAGCGTGGAGCTCCAGAAGATCGAGTTGGTGTCGAGGGCGACGAAGTCGACGTTCTCGGCGGAGAAGTCGTAGTACGTGTCCGGCATCGTCCACTTCTGGCTGCGGGCGGTGTAGTCGACCTCGATCGGCCCCTTCCAGAAGTCCCAGCCGGCGCCGTTGCCGCCGTAGTCGTGGTTGCCGAGCACCGCGTAGAGGCGGAACGGGATCACCGCGTAGGGCACCTCGAACTTCGTCTGCCACTGCGGGTCGTCCACGCTCTCCGGGCCGCTGTCGTAGATGTTGTCGCCGAGGAGGAAGCCGAAGTCGCAGCCGCCCTCGGCGGTGCACTTGTCGACGACGGCCTGCGCGACCCGCGCCTGGGTGTCGTTGCCCTCGCCGACGTCGCCCATGGCGACGAAGCGCACCACCGGGACGATCGGCGTGCCGCCGCCCGCGCCGCCGGCGCCGCCGCCGCCGGTGCCGCCGCCGCCTGC
>CAZDGH010000031.1:0-24040 GCA_964504805.1 uncultured Myxococcales bacterium
CACGCCCCGGGTGCACTTCGAGTGCGAGGTCGGCCTCCAGACCGAGTCGAACTTCTTCACCGGGTTCTCCCGGAACCTCTCGTCGGGCGGCCTCTTCGTCGCCGCCTTCGACGAGCTCCCGCCGATCGGCACCGTCGTCGACGTGGCGTTCGCGCTGCCGGAGGGGCGCAAGGTGTCGTGCAAGGCCGAGGTGCGCTGGCTCCGCGAGCTCCGCGACCACACCCCCGACGTCTGGCCCGGCGTCGGCCTGCGCTTCCTCGAGCTCGGCGGGGAGGCCGAAGGCGCGATCGCCGCGTTCCTCTCCCGCCGCGAGCCGCTCTTCTTCCCCGACTGACCGCGCCACCCGTACGCGAGGAGGCACTCCGTGGACGCCCTTCCGCTGGTCTACCTGGTCGACGACGACGAGCTCGTCCTCGCGGCGCTCGCGCGGTCCTTGCGACGCGAGCCGGTCCGGCTCGTCTCGCTGCGGACCACCGCCGCCGCGAAGACGGCGATCGAGGCCGAGGCGCCCGCCCTCGTCATCTGCGACCTCTGCCTGCCCGACGGCGGCGGGGAGCGCGTCCTCCGCGAGGTGAAGGGGCTCCACCCGACCGCCGGGACGATGGTCCTCACCGGCGCCGGCCCCGAGGCGAGCGAGACCGTCCTCTCCCAGGGGCTCGCCGACGCCGCGATCGAGAAGCCGTGGAACCAGGACGAGCTCGTGCACCTGGTGCACCTCGCCCTGCGGCTCCACGCCGAGACGGCGCCGCGCGCCGCGGGAGGTGCGCGATGAGCCACGGCGTGCCCGCCTCCGCAGGCGAAGGCGAGGTGTGCTTCGCCTGCGGCCACCGCCGCCCGATCGTGCGGCTCCTCGAGCGCGTGCTCTCCACGAGCCGCGCCGTCCTCCTCGGCGGCGGGCTCGTGGGCGCGACCCTCGTGCTCGGCGCCGCGATGCAGCCGCCGCACGAGCCGCCGGCGCCCGCCTGCGACGTCGCGGCCCTGGCGCCGTCGCCGAGCCCGGAGCCCGGGACCGCGGGACCGCCGCGCACGCTCGCCGACCGGGGCGCGACGGCCGCGCTCCTCGCCGCCGCCCGCCGGGCGCCGGCGGACGGCGTCGTGGCCGTGTCGCCGGTGGCGAAGCTCGTCGCCCGGGGCGACGCCGCGTACCGCGCCGGGAAGTTCGACCTCGCGCGACGGCGGTACCTGCTCGCCGCGTGGACGGACCGCAGGAGCGTCGACGCCCACTTCGGCCTCGCCCTCGCCCGCTTCGAGCTCTTCGACGACGCCGGCGCGCGGCGCGCGCTCCACCGCTCGCTCCGGCTGAACCCCGGCCACGCGCTCTCCCACCTCCTGCTCGGCTTCGTCGAGCAGACGGAAGGGCAGGACGCGCTGGCGCGCCACCACTACGAGCAGTACCTGGCGCACGAGCCCGACGGCGCGTTCGCCGGCGAGGTCCGGGCGATCCTCGCGGGCTGAGGTCAGTCGTCGGCGGTCGTACCGCCGTCGTCCTCGCCGGACTCGCGGAGGCCGCACGCCTTCAGCGCCCGGCGGAAGTTCGAGCGGTCCATGCCGGCCGCCTTCGCCGCCGCGGTGATGGTCCCGCCGTGCTTGCGGAGAAGCGCGGAGAAGTAGCGCCGCTCGAAGGTCCTCGACGAGACCTTGCGCGCCTCGTGGAACGGCAGCTCCGAGAGGCTCCCCAGGTCGGCGTCGGTCGGCGTGCCGGCCCGTAGCCACGTGGGCAGCTCCGCCGTCCCGAGCTCCTCGCCGACGGCGAGGACCACCGCCCGCTCGATGACGTTCTCGAGCTCGCGCACGTTGCCCGGGAACGAGTGGGCGACGATGCCCTCGAGGAACGCGTCGCCGATCCGGACCTTCTTCTTCATCTGGGCGGTGAAGCGCTCGAGGAAGTGCTGCGCTAGGATGGGGATGTCCTCGGGGCGCTCTCGCAGCGCGGGCACCGGGAGCGTGATCACCGCGAGGCGGTAGTAGAGGTCCTGGCGGAACTTCCCGGCGTCGATGGCCTTCGAGAGGTCGACGTTGGTGGCGGCGATCACGCGGACGTCGAGCTTCTCGGTCTCGCTGCCGCCGACGCGGCGGATCTCGCCCTCCTGGAGCACGCGCAGGAGCCGGACCTGGACCGCCGGCGAGATGTCGCCGATCTCGTCGAGGAAGATCGTGCCGCCGTGGGCCTCCTCGAAGAGGCCGCGCCGCGCCTGGAGGGCGCCGGTGAAGGCGCCCTTGACGTGGCCGAAGAGCTCCGACTCGAGGAGGGTGTCGGCGAGGGCCGAGCAGTTCACCGCCACGAAGGGCCGCTTCGCGCGCTCGGAAACGGCGTGGAGCGCGCGGGCCACGAGCTCCTTGCCCGTGCCGCTCTCGCCGGTGACCAGGACGGTCGTGCTCGCGACGCCGACCTGGCGGATGAGCCGCCGGAGCTCGGCGATCCGCGGGCTGCGGCCGACGATCCCGAGCGAGTCCTCGTGCTCCTGCAGCCGGCTCTCGAGCTCCCGGGTGCGGCCGAGGAGGCGCTTCCGCTCGGCCGCGCGGCGGACGGTCCTGGTGACGAGGTCGACCTGCTCGAACGGCTTGGTCAGGTAGTCGTAGGCGCCGGCCTTCACGGCCTCCACCGCCGTCGCGACGGTGGCGAAGCCGCTCATCATCACCACCTCGACCTCGGGCCGCCGCGCCTTGACCGCGCGGAGCAGGTCGAGGCCGGTGAGGCCCTCCATCCGGATGTCGGTGAGGAGCACGTCCACGTCCGGCTCCCAGACCGCGGCCAGCGCCTCCTCGGGCGCCGTGAAGCCCGACACCGACATGCCGGCCCTGCCGAGCGCGGACTCCAGGGCGCGCAAGAGCGCCAGCTCGTCGTCGACGACCACGACCCGCACGGCTCTCTGCTCGCTCATCGCGATCCGTCTCCCGTCGTGGGCCGGGCGCCCGGCAGCTCGATCTCGAACCGGGTGCCCTGCCCCGGCTCGCTCGCCACCCGCAGCGTCCCGCCGTGTGCCTGCGCGATCGAGGCGGCCATCGGCAGGCCGAGGCCCGTGCCCTCGGGGCCCTTGCGCGTGGTGAAGAACGGCTCCCAGATCCGCTCGAGCAGCGCCGGCTCGATCCCGGGGCCGTCGTCCGCCACGGTGACGATCACCCGGTCTTCGCGGGGGCGGGCGGAGAGGCGGATCGTGCCGCGCCGTCCCTCGAGCGCCTGGATCGCGTTCCGGACCAGGTGGACGACCAGCTGGGAGAGAGCGGACGGGCTCCCCGTCACCTGGAGCGTGGGGCTCGGAGGATCGACCCACAGCTCGATCGGCGTCCCGCGCAGCTGCGGCGAGAACAGGATCACCACGTCCTCGAAGAGGGCCGGGATCGAGACGGGGACGCGCTCGGCCTCGTCCCCCTTCCGCGCCAGGCGCTGGAGACCCTCGGTGATCCGCGCGGCTCGCTTCGCCGCCCGCTGGATCATCGAGAGGGCCTCGACGTCGGCGTCGCGGCGGCCGGCGTCGGCGGTGAGCAGGTCCGCAAACGCGAGGATCGCGGCGAGCGGGCTGTTCAGCTCGTGGACGACGCCGCCGGCGAGGAGGCCGACGGCCTGCATCGCCTCCGCGTGCCGCGCCTGGCGCTCGCGGCGCTCCTCCTCGGTCGCGTCGCGCAGCGAGCAGAGCACGCCGGCCGGCGTCGCGAAGGCCCGGAGCCTGTACGTCCGGCCGCCCGCGGCGGTCGCGGCGTGGGCGGGCCACGCGCCGGGGTGCTCGGCGATCGCCCGCCGCGCGTCGTCCGCGATCCGGGCGCCGTCGCCGAAGCGCTCCCGGAACGCGCGGTTGCTCCGCCGGACCGCCCCCGCCGGATCGAGCACGGCGAGCGGATCGTCGACCGCGTCGAGGACCAGCTCCCACTCCGCCGAGAGCTGCGCGACCTCGCGCGACCGCGCCTCGACCTTCTCCTCCAGCGTGGCGGCCAGGTGCTCGAGCGCCTCGTTCCGCTCGAGGAGCAGCGCGGAGAGGCGCTCGTTCGCCTGGCGCGTGTGGGCCTCGTCGGCGGCCGCGGCGACGCTGAGGCGCAGCACCCCGTCGTCCCACGGCTTGGCGACGAACCGGAACACCTCGGAGCGGTTCACCGCGTCCTCGAGCGCCTTCGGATCCGCGTAGCCGGTGAGCATTACCCGCTGGGCGAGGGGCCGCACCGCCTTGACGCGGCGCAGGAGCTCCACGCCGTCCATGCCGGGCATCTTGAAGTCCGCGAGCACGACGTGCGCGTCGTGACGCTCGAGGTGCAGGAGGGCCTCGTCCGGGGACGTGAAGGTCCGCACCTCGAAGCCGTCGCGGCGGAGCAGGCGCTCCAGCGCCGAGAGGATTCCGCGCTCGTCGTCGACGACGACGACCGGGCAGCGCCCGCCGTCGGGGTGCGGCGGGCTCGGAGGCGTGCCATGCGTCATCGAGGGCTCACGGTACCGCGGCAACCCCCGCGGCGGGCAACCTCATCCGCACGAGCGTGCCGCGGTCGGGCAGGCGCAAGATCTCGAGCTCGCCGCCGTGGCGCTGCACGACCCCGTACGCGATGGTGAGGCCGAGGCCCACGCCGCCGCCGACGCCGCGCGTCGTGAAGAACGGCTCGCAGACGCGGGGCAGGTCCACCGGGTCGACGCCGACCCCGTCGTCCCGCACCTCCGCGACGACCCAGCCGGCGTCCGGGTACGACGACAGCTCGACCGTGCCGTCCGGCCCCACCGCCTGTCCGGCGTTCCGCACGATCTCGAAGAGCGCCTGGTCGACCTGGAGCGGCCGCCCCTCCCCGGTGCACGGCTCGCACCTTCCCCAGGCGAGCGTGCCGGGGAACGGGCCGACCCGCCGCGCCCGCTGCGCCGCGCGCTCGAGCGCAGCCGGCAGGTCGAAGCGCTCGTCGTGGCCGAGCTCGTCGCGTCCGAGCACCTTGAGCGCCCGGACGATGTCGGTCACGCGGCGCGCCCCTTCGTCGGCCTCGTCGAGGATCTCCAGGGACTCCGCCAGCGCGCCCTGCAGGCCGACCTCCCGCGCCCGCGCCTCGAGCCCGCCGAGCGCGCGCAGGGCCTGATCGCTCCGCCCGCTCGCCGCGAGGCTCGCGGCGAAGCCGGCGAGGGTCGCGATGCCCCCGAGGCCGCGCACGTGCTCCCTCAGGCTCCGGAGGGCCGCGGTCACGAACGCCATGGGGTTGTTGATCTCGTGGGCGGCACCGGCGGCGAGGCGGCCGATCGCGGAGAGATGCTCCGCCTCCCGGAGCCGCTTGGCGAGGCGCCGCTGCTCGGTGACGTCGTGGTAGCTGACGACCCACGCGTCGGGCCGGAGGCTCGCCATCGGGAAAGCGCGCACCACGAACGTGCCGCGTCCGGTCTCCAGCTCGACGCCGGCGGCGTCCGGCGGGCGGGCCGCCGCGATCGGGCACCGCTCGCAGGGCGACGCCCGGCCGAACCGGATCTCGTGGCACCTCTTCCCCGGGACCGCGCGGACGTCGAGACCGGCGGCCCGGGCGTACGCGCGGTTCGCACGCTGGACCACGCCGCGCTCGACGATGGCGATCGGATCCTCGATCGCGTCGAAGGTGAGCTCCCACTCCCGCTTCGCCGCCGAGATCGTGGCGGTGCGTTCCTGGATCTTCTGCTCGAGCGACTCGGCGTGCCGCGCGAGCTCGTCGCGGGAGCGCCGGAGCTCCGCGGCGAAGGTGGCGTTCGAGACCGCGGCGGCCACGTGCGGCGCCAGGCGCTCGAGGAAGGCCAGCTCCTCCGGGCCGAACGAGGCGCCGCGCCCGCGGCGGTTCAGCGCCTCGACCACCCCGATCACCCGGCCGTGGACCACGAGCGGCGCGGCGACCATCGTGCTCGTCGGGACCCCGGTGGTCTCGCCTACGCTGCGGACGATCCGCGGGTCGGCGTTCCCGTCCGCCACGAGGACGGCGGCGCCGGTGCGCGCCACCTCGCCGCAGATGCCTTGCCCGAGCGGTACCGCCGTGCCGACCAGGGCGGGACCGGCGGGCCCGGTCGCCGCTGCGAACCGCTGCACGGCGCCGTCCACGAGCAGGACGGCCGCCGCCTCGGCCTCGAGCGCCTCCTCCACCTCCTCGACCACGCTGCGCGCGAGCTCCGCGAGGTCGAGCTGCGCGGCGATCTTCCGGGCGATCCGGTCGACCGCCTCCGCGAGCCGACCGCAGCCGAGCCGCGGCGCGGGGTCCCCGGCGGCGCCGGCCACGGCGTTCACGCGGCGCTCCCCAGGTAGGTGGCGAGCTCGGCCTCGGAGAGCACGATGGCGCCGGCGCCGTCGCGCTCCACGTGGCGGATGCCCGGGTGGAGCCGCTCGAGCTTCGAGATGAAGTCGGCCTGGCTCCGGACCGCCGCGAGGAGCTGGCGGTTCTCGCGCTCGAGGTCGAGGCGCTGGAAGCCGTTGTAGAGGGTGACCTTCAGCTCGACGTCGTCCCAGGGCTTGGTGAGGAAGCGGTAGATCTCGCCGTGGTTGATCGCGTCGATGGCCGTCTGCATGTCGGCGTGGCCGGTGAGGATGATTCGCACCGTGTCCGGGAAGCGATCCCGCACGAGCCCGAGCAGCTCCAGGCCGGTCATGCCGGGCATCAGGTGGTCGGCGAGGATCAGGTCGAACTTCCTCGCCGCGAGCAGCTCGAGCGCGGCGGCCGGCGCGGCGGCCTCCTCGACCTCGTACGGCTCGCTCCGGAGCGCCCTCCGCAGCGCGCTCCTCACGAAGTCCTCGTCGTCCACGATCAGGATCCTGCGCTTGGCGTCGCTCACGGCTCGCTCCCTTCGTCGGTGGTGAGGTTGGCGCCCTCCGGCGCCGCCGGTGGCGCGAACGCGCTCCGGACCCGGATCAGCCCCTCGTCGAGGCCTTCGATCCGGAAGAGCCGGCGGCCGTCTCGGCGCCGGAGGTCTCGTTCGATCGGGCGGATCACCGCGACGACCTCGTCGCCCGCGCGCAGCGGCGTCGAGCCGGAGACGATCTGCTCGAGGTCGCCGATCCGGCCGCCGGGCTGCCGGACGACGACCCGCTCCTCGCAGCTCGCCGTGCAGCCCTTCACCTCGATGACCGACTCGGTGGTGATCAGGAAGGAGCCGGAGACGCGGAACGTCCGGGTCTCGACGACGAGCCCGTGGACGACGACCGCGGGCTCCGGGGCGTCGTCGGCGAGGGCGAGGCCGGGGAGCGCCGCGACGGCGATCGCCACGGCCGGCGCGAAGCGCCGCGCCGACCGGCGCGCGAGCAGGGCGAGCGCCGCCACGACCGCGAGCGAAGGGACGAGCGAGGCGCCCGCGCCCGCGGCGGCGCACGACGCGCCGAGGAGCTCCGGCAGGTCCGGGCTCGGCACCCCGCCGCCGTAGAGGTAGGCCGCACCGTCGCGGTCGTCGTCGGCGAGCGTCCGCTTCTGGGTCTCGCCGGGCACCGTGCCCGGGTACATCACCACCTCGGGCGCGGCGACGCTGTGCTGCAGGCCGACGAGGTGCCCGAGCTCGTGCGTCAGGGCGTTCTGCAGGTCGTGGCGGCGCGGCCCGCCCTCGTGCCCGTGGTCGAGCAGGTCCCACCGCTTGTCCGTGCGGACCACGATGTCGGCGTCCACGATCGCGTGCCGCTTCACGTCGATGGTGATCACCGTGACCGCGAGCAGCCGCTCGTCGTACGGCCACTCGCCGTCGGCGAACGTCACGGTGCTCGCGTTCCGGGCGCCTTCACGCTCGTCGTAGCCGGGCGCGCCGGCGCCCGGCGCGCCGACGACGGCGACCTCGACGGCCCCGTGGAGCGCGTCGCTCCAGGTCTGCGCGGCCCGCTCGGCCGCCCGGAGCTGCTGCGGCCGCGGGACGCCGAACGAGGCCGGCGCCTCGTGCACCGCGAGGGTGACGACGCCGTCCGGCCAGCGCACCGGTGCGCCGGTGCTGTCGAGGTTCACGTTGTACGCGGCGGCCGGGGACGCGGAGAGCGCGATCGAGGTGCCGAGGAGGAGAGCGCGGAGGTCCATGCGTCCGAGGCATTCCACCGGCCGTGCCAGCGCCAAGTCCTCGGAAGGCCTCAGCTCGGTCCGGGTGACCCGCGACTCGGCGGGTCGGTCCGCGGACCCGGGCCCTCGCCCGCGCCGCCGTCACAGGTGCGGCCGGGCGACGTCGCCGCGCGCGGCCCGCGCGAGCAGCTCGTCGGGCACCAGCGGGGTGGCGGGGAACTCGAGCCGGAAGACCGCCCCGCCCTCCCGGCGGCTCGCCACGACGAGGCTCCCTCCGTGCTCCTCGACGATCTCGCGCGAGAGGGCGAGGCCGAGGCCGGTGCCGCGCTGCCCCTTCGTCGTGAAGAACCGCTGGAACAGGAGCGGCATCTGCTCGGGCGAGACGCCGCTGCCGCTGTCGGCGACCTCGATCCACGGCCGGTCGAAGCTGGTCCCGGTGCGGAGCCACGCGGTTCCGCCCCGGTCGCCGAGCACGTCGGCGGCGTTCGCCAGCAGGTTCAGCACCACCTGCGTGACGCGCGAGGCGTCGCAGACCGTGAACGTCGGGGCCAGCTCGGAGACGAGCTTCAGGCTCCCCATGAAGCGGTTCCGGGCGAGCACCGCCGCCGCCCGCGCCACCTCCGCGAGGTCCGACTCCTGGCGGACGCCGTCGCTCGGCCGGGCGCTGCGGCGGACCGCGGACACGATCTCGAGGACACGCCTCGTGCCCTCGATCGACTCGGCGACGCAGGGGCGCAGATCCTCGAGCGCCTCGCCGATCGCGTCCGCCGAGGGCCCCGCGGAGTGCTCGAGGATCTCGCGGCGCAGCACGGACTCGAGCAGCGGCGTGTGCCGGGCCAGCGTCTCCAGGTTCGCCTGCACGAACGCCATCGGGTTGTTGATCTCGTGCGCGACGCCTGCGGCGAGGACGCCGAGGCTCGCCATCCGGTAGTGGGAGACGAGCTGCTTCTCGAGCTCCCGCTCCCGCTGCAGGGCCCGGAGGAGCTGCTCGGCGCTGTCGGCGCGACGCTCGGCGGCGCTCAGCTCCTTGCGCGTGCGGAACGCCTCGACGGCCTGGGCGATCGTCCGGACCAGGTGCGGCGCGCGGAACGGCTTCTGGAGGAACGTCCAGGCGCCGGCGTGGAGGGCCTGCACGGCGGCGTCCACCGACCCGTGGGCGGTGAGGACCACCACCGGCGCGTCCGGCAGCGCGGCGCGCAGGAGGGGGAGGAGCTCGAGGCCCGACATCCCGGGGAGCATGAGATCCACGAGCACCGCGTCGAAGCGATGGGTCTCGGCGAGCTCCAGCGCCCGGTGCGCGTTCTCGGCGAGGCTCACCCGCGCCCCGCGCCGGGTGAAGTTGGCCTCCAGGAGCAGCCGGATCGCCGGGTCGTCGTCGACCGCCAGCAGGTGGAGGCCGTCGCAAGGGGGCGTGGCGAGGTCGTCGGGCATGGTCCGCTCCTGGGCCGCGGCCGACCCGGAGGGTCGCCGTCGACCCGTCCGGGGTCGAGCGCATGCGGCGCCGGGGCCGCACCCGCTAGGATATCGTCAGATTCTGCAAATCACGATCCGGCCACCTGATGGGCATCAGGCGGGACCGGCTCCTCGGCTCCCGAACGGGCGCGGGAGGGCGCGGGAGGGCGCGATCGCGGGGGTGTGATAACGATCCCGAGGCTTTCGGGGGAAATCGATGACCGACGAGCGCGCCCGGGCGGCACCGCCGTCCGGCGCCCACCCACACGCGTCGAGCCTCTCGCGCGAGACCCTCGACCACCTGTCCGAGGGCTGCCAGATCATCGGGTTCGACTGGCGCTACCTCTATCTGAACCCCGCGGCGGCCCGGCACGGCCGTCGCGCGGCCGAGGACCTCGTCGGCCGGACGATGGCGGAGGCCTACCCTGGCATCGAGGGGACGCCGCTGTTCGGCGCGCTCCGCCGTTGCATGGACGACCGCGCCGTCGAGCTCCTCGAGAACGAGTTCTCGTACCCCGACGGCGAGCGTCGCTGGTTCGAGCTGCGGATCGAGCCGGTGCCGGAGGGCATCTTCGTCCTCTCCCTCGATGTCACGGAGCGGAAGCGCTCCGAGCGCGCCCTCACGCGGGCGAACCGGGCGCTCGCGATGCTGAGCGACTGCAACCAGGCGCTGGTCCGCGCGACGAGCGAGGAGCGGCTGCTCCAGGACGTCTGCGATCGCATCGTCGCGAGCGGCAGCTACGCGCGGGTCTGGGTCGGCGTCGGCGAGGAAGGCGGGGCCGGCGAGGCGGGAGCCTTCGCCTGCGCGGGCCTCGGCGCCGACGATGGCGAGCGCTCGCGCGGCGAGTGGGCCGGGGCGCGCGAGGGGCGGGGGGCGGCGGGAGCGGCGCTTCGGGCCGGAGCCGAGGCGCCGCGGGTGGAAGCGACCCCGCTCGGAGCCGGGAACGCAGGCGGCGGCTCCACCTTCCACCTCGCGCTCCCGCTCCCGGGACAGGAGGCGGTGCGCGGCGTGCTCATGCTGTGCGGGCGCGAGGATGCCTTCGACGAGGCCGAGCGGTCGCTGCTGGAGGAGCTCGCCGGCGACCTCGCGTTCGGCATCGCGGCGATCCGCCGGGAGCGGGCGCGCGGCCGGGCGGAGGAGCGGGTCCGGCACCTCAACGCCGTCCTCGCCGGCATCCGGGGGGTCAACCAGCTCATCGTCCGCGAGGTCGATCCTCAGTCCCTCATCGATCGCGCCTGCGCGCTCCTGGTCGCGTCCCGCGGCTACGAGACCTGCACGATCGTCCTCCCGGACCACGCCGGGCGGCGTCTGCTGGCCGACGCCGGGGCGCCGGACAAGCTGTCGCGCCTGCGCCGGCGCCTGGCGACGGGCGAGCTGCCCTCCTGCGTGGCACGTGCCCTCGAGACGGCGCGCGTGTACGAGGGGCGGGCGGGCACACCACGGTGCGAGGCTTGTGTGGCCGGCGCCGACTGCGGCTTCCGCCCGGGCACCGTCGCGGTGGCGCTGCGCTCCGACGAGAGGACGCACGGGGCGCTCCTGGTGTCGGCACCCCCGAGCCGCGACGCGGACGAGGAGGAGGAGGCGCTCCTGCTGGAGATCGCCGGCGACCTCTCGTTCGCGCTGCGGGGCATGGAGCTCGCGGGCGAGCGAGAGCGCCTCGATCGCGAGCTCCGCCGGAGCGACGAGCGGTTCCGTGAGCTCTTCTCGAGGCTGGCGAGCGGCGTCGCGGTCTTCGAGCCGGTGGACGGTGGGCGGGACTTCGTCTTCCGGGACCTGAACGCGGCCGGGGAGGCCGTCGGCAGGGTCGACCGCGAGGCGGTCCTCGGCCGGCGCCTGACCGAGGTGTTCCCCGCCGTCGGAGAGGCCGGGCTGCTCGCCGTCCTGCGCAAGGTGCTCGACACGGGCGCTGCCGTCCGCGAGCCGGCGACGCGCTACCGGGACGAGCGGATCTCCGAGTGGCTCGAGCTGCACGCCTACAGGCTCTCCTCCGGTGAGGTCGTCGCCATCGCGGACGACGTGACGGAGCTGCGGAGGACGGAGGAGCAGCTCCGGCAGTCCCAGAAGCTTGAGGCGATCGGCCGGCTCGCGGGCGGCGTCGCGCACGACTTCAACAACATGCTCTCGGTCGTCCTCTGCAACGCCGAGTTCCTGGCCGCCGAGCTCCCGGATGGCGATCTCCGGCGCGAGGACGCGGAGCAGATCCTCGAGGCCGCGCACCGCGCCGCCGCGCTGACGCGGCAGCTGCTCGCCTTCAGCCGGCAGCAGGTACTGAGCCCGCAGCCGCTCGATCTCAACGAGGTGATCGCCGGCATGGAGAAGCTCGTCCGGCGCCTCCTCGGCGAGCACATCGCAGTGCACGTCGCCCTCTCTGCCGGCCCGGTACGAGTCCGCGCGGACCGCGGGCAGCTCGAGCAGGTGATCATGAACCTCGCGGTCAACGCCCGTGACGCCATGCCGTCCGGTGGCACCTTCCGGCTCGAGACCGCGCGGCTCGAGCTGCCCACCGGCGGGGGAGCCGAGGTGCCGGGCGGCGCCGGGAGCCACGCCGTGGTGAGCGTGACCGACACCGGCCACGGCATGGATCCGGCGACGCAGGCTCGAATCTTCGAGCCGTTCTTCACGACCAAGGCCCCCGGGAAGGGCACCGGCCTCGGCCTCGCCACCGTCCACGGCATCGTGCAGCAGAGCGGCGGCAGCATCTGGCTCGACTCCGAGGTCGGTCGCGGCACGACCTTCAAGATCCTCCTCCCCGAGATCGCCGAGAGCCCCAGGCGCGTGGCGGCGCCTCCCGCCGCCACGAGCGCGTTCGGGCGGGAGACGATCCTCCTGGTCGAGGACGAGGTCGCCGTCCGGCGCGCGGTGGCCGCGATCCTGCGCCGCCACGGGTACGAGCTGCTCGAGGCGGCGAGCGCCGAGGACGCGCTCGCGATCCTCTCGAGGGCTGACCGGACTCCTCACCTGGTGATGACGGACGTGGTGATGCCCGGCGCGAGCGGGCTCGAGCTGGCGCGGTCCCTCGCCTCCGCCCGGCCGGAGCTCCCGGTGCTCTTCATGTCGGGCTACACGGACGAGTCGGTGCTGGCCGAGCTGATCGAGTCCGGCGCGGACTTCCTGCAGAAGCCGCTCACCCAGGCCTCGCTGACGCGGAAGATCCGCGAGATCCTGGAGCGCGCCGGCGCGCGCGGCTGAGGCCGCCGCCGAGGCCGTGCGGGCTCACCCGAACCCCGGCACCGCACGCCGCCCGGCCGGCCCGGGCAGCCGCAGCGCGTGGTGGACGAGGCGGACGAGCTCGTCCTGGCTCCACGGCTTCGCGACGGCCATGTCGGCGAGCCCTCGCGCGAGGACGCCGTCGACGAGCTCGGCGCCCGCTCCGGTGAGCAGGATCGTCGCCGCGGCCGGATGGAGGCGCTTCACCTCCCGGAGGACGAGCTCGCCGCCACCGTCCGAGAGGCAGAGATCGCAGACGACGAGCGCCGGCGCCTCGCCCGCGAGCGCCTCGATCGCGGCGCTCGCGCTCCCGAGCGCGGCGATCCGGATCGGCAGGTGGCGCAGCCTCCGCGTGAGCGCCGCGAGGACGAGCTCGTTGTCGTCGACGAGGTAGACCAGCGGACGGCCCGTCATGGTGCGCCTCCTCCGCCGACCGGCTTCACGCTCCGTGCCAGCAGCGAAGTACGGTGAATTCCGTGAGCCTCGCGCGGCCGGGCGGAGGTCGCCGCTCACCCATGGGTCGCCGCCAGGGGAGGGCGAGGGATCATGGCCACCAGTCGGCCCTCGTTCGGCTGCTCGTGAGCGGCGCGGAAGGCCGCGAGGCGGGACGTGCTCCGCCATGGGCGCCCACGGCTACCGCCTGGTCGAGGCCGCGACCGCGCGCGAGGGCCAGCTCCTCGCCTCGAACCACCCGGCGCTCGTGCTCCTCGACCTGGGCCTGCCGGACGCCGACGGACCGGACGTCGTGACGGAGGTGCGCGGCTTCAGCCGGGTGCCGATCGTCGTGCTCTCGGCGCGCGGGCAGGAGGACGACAAGGTCCGCGCCCTCGACGCCGGCGCCGATGACTACCTGACGAAGCCCTTCGGCGTGAACGAGCTGCTCGCCCGGATCCGCGTCGCGCTCCGGCACGGCGCCGCGGGTCCTCAGGAGGAGCCGGTGCTCGAGGTCGGCGAGCTGCGCCTCGACCGGGCGCGGCACGAGGTCCGCCGCGGCGAGGAGGAGCTCCACCTCACGCCGACGGAGTTCAAGCTGCTCCTGCTGCTGATGGAGAACGCCGGCCGCGTCCTCACCCACCGGCAGATCCTCGAGAAGGTGTGGGGCCCGGCGTACACGAGCCAGACGCACTACGTGCGCGTGCACCTCGCCGAGCTCCGCAAGAAGGTCGAGCGGGATCCGGCGCGGCCGCGGTGGATCGTCACCGAGCCCGGGGTCGGGTACCGGCTGCGCGACGAGCGGTGAGGCGGCGGGGCCGCGCGACGGGCGCCGCTCAGCCCGCCTGGTACGTCGCGTCGTGGAGCACCTCGTCGGTCTCCGCGTCGACGAAGAGCACCCGCACCGAGTCGGTCGCCGGGTCGAAGGTGAGCGTCGTCATCGCGATCTTCGAGTTGAAGAACGGGAACTGCCGCGCCGGGATGGCGAGCTCGCGGTTCTCGGGGTCGGACTCGACGACGAGGGTGATGGGGTTGCCGTCGTTGCCGCCCGGCCCGACGGCGATCTCCCAGGTGCCGCGCCGCGGGCCGTCGGCCTCGACGCGGGCGACGAAGCCGACGTGGAAGTCGCCGGAGAGGAACCAGGTGTTGCGGACGCCGTTCGCCTCGAGGTGCGCGAGCAGCTCCTCGCGCTGGTGCTGGTAGCCCTGCCAGCGGTCGTTCGAGAAGCCCCAGAGCGGCAGCGGCAGGCCGGTCATCGGCACCGAGTTGAGCAGGATCTTGAAGTGGCACGGGCTGTCGACCAGCGCCTGCTTCAGCCACGCCAGCTGCTCGGCGCCGAGGTAGACGGCGGCGTCGCTCTGACGCGTGGACGGGCGCCGCTCGCTGCGGGAGTCGAGGACGAAGATCTCCGCGGTCGCGCCCCAGCGGTAGCTGCGCCAGAGCCGCTGCCCCGGCGCGTCCTCGACCGGGAGCGTCTCGAAGAAGGCCTGCTTGGCGATCTCGACGCGGCCCGGCTCCTCGATCGGGAGCGTCTCGGGATCCCAGTTGTTCGTCACCTCGTGGTCGTCCCAGGTGATGTACATCCCGGCCTTCTGCAGCACGGCGCGGTAGCCGGGATCGTCGAGGGTCGCGCGCCACACCGCCCGGTACTCGTCGAGCGTCCGCGAGCCGTCCTGGTAGGCCATGTCGCCGAGGTGCACGAAGGCGTCGATCGGCTCCTGGGCGGTGCGCACCAGCGACCGGTACGGCGCCTTCCCGAGGTTCGTGCAGGTGGTGGCGCCGAGGACGAGCGGCGCCAGGTGGCCCGGAGGGAACGCGGTGCGGAAGCTCCCGATCGCCGAGCGCCGCTCGCCGTTGAGGAAGGCGTAGCGGTACCAGGTCGCCGGCGCGAGGCCGGTCACCGGGAGCTTCACGTAGCCGCCGCCGTCCGGCACCGCGTCGAGGTCGTGGACGAGGGCGACCTCCCCCGCGGCGGCGCCGTCGCGCCACACCCGGACGCGCTGCGGCGCGGCGCCCTCGACGTGGGTCCAGAGCAGCGCGCCGTCGGACTTCATGGCGCCGCTCGAGACGCCGACGGCGAAGAGCGGCGACTCGGCGAGCGACGCCGGATCCCACGCGGTCGGCACGGCGTGGTCGTAGGCCTGGGGATCGATCGGCGGGTCGCCGCCGCCCGGCTCGTCGCCGGGCGCGGCCTCCTCGGCCTCGCAGCCGAGCGCGGGGAGCGCGAGGCCCGCCGCCGCGATCGCGGACGCCTCGAGGAAGGTGCGGCGGGTGAGCTTGTCGTTCGCCATGGCCTCTCCTGCGTTGCAGCGTGCAGCTTGCACGAAAACGGCGGCGGCCGGCACCCGGGGCGCCGGCCGCCGCCGCGACGGATCTTCCGGCGCCGTCAGTCCGCCGGGTACGCCGTCCAGCCGGCCAGCCAGTTGTCGGTGCCGATGGCGCCGACGAACGTGGCCGACGCGTCGAAGAAGCCGCCCGGCGGGGTGTCGCCGCCGGTCAGCGCCGGCGAGCCGGCCATCGGGGTGAAGTCCGGCGCGTCGAGGTCGAACGGCGCGGTGAGCATCGGGTCGACGCTCCGGTTCGTCCCGGCCCCGAACGCCGCGCCCTCGTCGAAGCCGCCGTCCTGGTCGGGCTTGTCGGCGTCGGCGTTGTCCCAGTCCTCGCCGCCGTTGTTGCCGTAGAAGATCGAGCCGGTCACCTCGAGCTGCCCGGTCGCCACGAGCGCCACCGAGGCGTCGTCGCGGACGTCGATGGCGAAGTCCGCGAAGCCGGTGACGAGGTGGTTGTGCAGGTGCGCGCCGGTGCCGCGGCGGAGCACGGCGGCCCGCTGGGTCTTGGCGGCCTGGCCCGGCTGCGCGCCGGAGCCGACCAGGGTGGCGTTCCAGATCGTCGGCTCGGAGCGCGGCTCCTCGTCGTGCGCGTCCTCGCTGTTGTCGGACTCGTAGCCGGCGTCGCCCGCCGTCGGCTCCTGGGCGATCACGAGGTACTGGATGTTGCCCTTGAAGCCCATGTCCCAGTCCACCGAGTCGTCGTCGGCGTAGGTGACCACGAGGTGCTTCGCGTTCACGGTGCCGCCGAAGAACTCGACGCCGTCGTCGGCGCCCATGTGGATCTGGACGAAGTCGAGCTCGGTGCCGGAGCCGACGCCGCCGAGGGAGAGGCCGTTGAGCTCGTTGTCCGGCGCGAGCTCGAAGCCGCCGAACTCGATCCGGACGTACTTGAGCGTGCCCGAGTCGTCGGCGGCGTCGTCGCCGCCGTACTCGATGGCGGTGCCGGCGCTCGCCGGGAAGCCCTCGATGGAGTTGGTGCCACCGGCCGCGTTGATCGGCGCCTCGCCGAGGAGGACGACGCCGCCCCAGTCGCCGCGGCCGCGGCTGCCCGGGGCCTTCGCGCTGGTGAAGACGATCGGCGCCGCGGCGGTGCCGACGGCCTCGATCTTCGCGCCCTTGGTGACGACGAGCGAGCTGCCCGCCTCGCCCTTGACCAGCGTGCCCGCCTCGATGGTGAGGACGGCCGGGGCCTGGACGAAGATGTGGGTGGTGAGCGTGTAGCACTCGTCGGCGGTCCAGGTGGTGTCCGCCGTGACGTCGGCGCTCACCGAGACCTCGGTGCAGGGGCCGCCGCCGCCGTCGCCGCCGGTGCCGCCGCCGCCGCCGCCGGTGCCGCCGTCGCCGCCGGTGCCGCCGCCCTGGTCGCCGCCGTCGGCGCCGCCGCCGTCGGAGGTGTCGTCGATGTCCTCGCCGCCACAGGCCACGACGGTCGAGACCGCCGCGACGAGGCCGAGGGCGAGGAGAGCCTTCCACGTCTTCATTTCGTACCGCTCCTTGTGTGGACATCCGTGACCGGCGTCCGGGAAGTGCGCGCGTGGTGTAGCGGTCAATTGCTCCAGGACAGCGTCGCGGAGACGCCGAGGCCCGGGCGGTAACGTGACAACTCCTTGTCGGCCATGGTCTCGACCACGTCCTGATCGAGCAGGTTCGTGGCGGAGACCTTCAGGTCGAAGCCGTAGGGCAGCGACTGCACCGCGGTCGCGTCGAGCCGGTGCTGCTCCTCGAGGTAGACGTCGTCGGGGTAGCCGGCCGCCGCGACCTCCGCGATGCGGGCGCCGAAGACGTTGTAGAGCACCTGCACCTCGGTGCCCCACGCGGCGCGCAGCCAGCGCAGACCGCCGTTCAAGACGTACGGCGACTGGCCCTGGAGCGGCCGCTCCGCGTTCGCCTGCTTCGAGGCCTGCTCGGCCGTGAGCTCGATGCTCGAGTCGACGAAGGTGAGGTTCGCGACCAGCGCGAAGTCCTCCGCCGGCCCGGCGATCCGCCCGAGGCCGACCCTCGCCTCGAGCTCGACGCCGAGCACCTGCGCGCGCTCCGCGTTGTCGAAGCTGAGGTCGCCGGCCTCGTTCTGGATCACCTGCTCGATCGGCGCGTCGAAGCGCTTCCCGAAGACGCTCGCGGCGAGGACCTCGGTCTCGCCCGGGAACCACTCGAGGCGCAGGTCGCCGTTGTGGATCCGCGTGCGCTCGAGCTCGGTGTTGCCGCTCACCGAGCGGCGCCGGGTGAAGTCGGTGTAGCGGAACGGCGCGAGCTCGCGGAACTGCGGCCGCGCCACGGTGCGCGCGTAGGCGAGGCGGACGTTGGTCGCGGGGCCGACGGCCCACACCAGGTTCGCCGACGGGAGCACGTCGAGGTCGGTCCGGTCGACGCCCTCGGGCACCGTCTCCTCGACCGCGTACGGGCTGCCCGCCTCGAGCTTCGTCGTGGCCTGCTCGAGCCGGGCGCCGGCGACGAAGCGGAACGGGTCGAGGAGGCTCACGTCGACGAGCGCGTAGCCCGCGAGCACGAGCTGCTCGGCCTCGTAGCCGTCGGTCTGCGACGTCGACTCCGAGAACAGGAAGTCGGGCCCGAGGGTCGCCTCGCCGAAGATCTCGTCGGGCGGGAGCTGGAGCGACGCGGGATCCGAGCCGCGGCCCGCCGACTCGTAGCGGAAGCGCCGCGCCTTCGAGGTGCGGGAGGAGCTCGTCACCAGGGCGCCGACCTTCGGCTTCCACCCGCCGAGCGGGAGCGCGAGGTCGAGCCCGCCGCCGGCGGAGAGGTCGTCGAGCGAGCCGAAGAAGCGCTCGCCGCTGCCGGGCTCGGAGATGAACCGCGACACGCCGAGCGTGTCGACCCGGTACGAGATGTCGCGGGTGTCGGGCTCGTAGCGCGTCGCGGTGGTGAGGTTGCCCTGCCAGGTCAGCTCGAGATCCCCCGCGGCCGAGAAGCGGTGGCGGCCGCGGAGCTGGTTGAACTGGAGCGTGCGCGCCACGAACTGCAGGCGCTGGCTCTCGACGTCCGACGAGTCGCCGTCGCTGAAGCCGAAGGTGTGCTGCGCCTTGTCCTCGCCGGTGCGGGTGTAGAGCGAGACGAGGGCCACGTCGTGGCCGGTGTCGAGCTGGTACGCGAGCGAGGCGAGGGCGCCGAGGTTCGCGATCCGGATGCCCGAGGTCTCGGTGAACGAGTCGGTGGGGAGGAGGTCGGCGTTGTACGCCTGCACCTCGGTGACCCGGAGCTTGAAGCTGCGGCCGTAGGCGACCGCGCCCAGCCAGCCGAGCTTGCGGCCGCCGAGCGAGACCGAGTCGCCCGCCGAGACGCCCAGGCTGTAGTTGGGCCCGAGTCTCGCCGGCGACGTCGCCCAGGTCTGGTCGAAGGAGCCGCCCATCCGGGCGAGGTCCTCCTCGGTGATCCCGTCGCCCTCCACCGCCGGGCGGTCGCGCGGGATCGCGTCGGGCAGCGCGCGGGTGCCGTCGTCGTACCCGAGCCAGTCGGTCGAGCCGCCGGCGTACGAGGGCGCGTCCGAGAACGTCGAGACCGTGTCGCCGGACAGGCCGACCTTCAGCTTCAGCGTGAAGTCCGACGGGTACTGCTGGGTGTCGACGAGCAGCGCGCCACCGGCGAAGTTGCCCGGCAGGTCCGGGCTCGCCGTCTTCGCCACGGTGATGCTGGACAGGAGCGACGCCGGGAAGAGATCGAGCGGCAGCGCCGGGACGTCCGGCTCCGGGCTCGGCACCGGGACGCCCTCGAGCAGCGCCAGCGAGTAGCGGCCGCCGAGGCCGCGGATGATCACGAACTTGCCGTCCTCGATGGTGGCGCCGACGACGCGCTTCATGGCGTCGGCGGCGCTCGAGTCGGGGGTCCTGGCGATGTCCTCGCCGGAGACCGCGTCGGAGACGACCGCGGCCTTCTTGCGGCGCTCGAGCTGCACCGCGGCCCGCGACTTGTCGGCGTCGGCCTCGACCACGACCTCGATCACCGCGTCGCCGTCGGCGCGCAGCACCACGTCGAGGCTCTGCTCGGTGCCGGCCTTCACCTCGACGTGCTTCACCCGCTGCGGCTGGTGGAGCTCGTAGAAGACCCGGAGCTCGTAGAGGCCGGGGGGCAGCTCGAGCTCGTACCTGCCGTCGACGTCGGTGAGGGTCTTCTGCGTGCCGCCGACCACCGAGACCTGCGCCTCGATCAGCGCCTCGCCGTCCTGGGCGGAGACCACCGTGCCGCGGACGACGCCCTTCCTCGGATCGCGCCGTGGCGGCGGCTCGACGACCTCCGGCGCGGGGCCGGGATCCGGCGCCGCGTCCGAGGCGGACTGCGCGCGGGCCGGGCCCGCCGCGAGGCACACGAGGAGCGTCGCGGCCGCGAGGCGGCCGCCGAGGGAGTCGAGGGTGCGCATGGTCAGGGCAGCTCGGTGGGTGAGACGACGATGGTGACGGCGCCGGCGGCGCGGGCGTGGTCCATGGCCCCGACGGCCTTGCCGTAGGGCGCGCCGCCCGCGGCGTCGAAGACGAGGACGTGATCGCCTCGGGCGGCGAACATCCGCGGGAGCCGGACCGCCAGCTCCTCGACGGTGATCGCCTCGCGGTTCACGCGGAGCGAGCCGTCCGCCGCCATCGACAGCACGAGCGGCGGCTCGTCGTCGGGCCGCGGCTCGGACGGCGCGTCGTCCTTCTTCGGCACGTGGAGCCAGAACTGCTTGGTGAGGAGCGGCGTCACCACCATGAAGATGATGAGCAGCACGAGCACCACGTCCACGAGCGGGGTGACGTTCATCTGCGGGGTGATCCGCGCCTTCCCCCCGGCGGCGCCGACGCTCATGCCCATCGTCTAGCCCTCGTCCTCGGCGAGCAGCGCCGGCTGCGGCGGCGGCTTCGCGCCTTCGCGCTCGGCGACCACCAGCGAGACGCCCGGCAGCCCGACCTGCTGGGCCAGCACGAACACCTCGCGGGCCTCGCCGTACCCGAGCCTCGCGTCGCCCTTGAGCACCAGGCGGCGCCGCGGCTCCTTCTCGTGGATCGCGGTCAGCTCCGCGGCCAGCGACTCCTTCGGGACCTCGGCCTTCTCGAGCAGCAGCCGCCCGGTGGAGGTGACGATGAGCTCGATCGGGTCGAGCTTCCCCTTCGCCTCCTCGTCGGGGAACCGGATCTGCGGCAGCTCCACGTTCTCGCCGCTCTCCATCTGCGGCGTCACCACCATGAAGATGATGAGCAGCACGAGGACGACGTCGACGAGCGGCGTGACGTTGATCTCGGGCTGCGCGCCCTTACGCCGCGGCGCGCTGGTCGCGGTCATGCCCATGGTTCTTCTCCAGCTGGTCGACGAGCTCGCCCGAGGCGGTCTGCAGCCCGAGGTCGAAGCGGTCGAGCTTCGAAGAGAGGAAGTTGAAGAGGAGCACCGCCGGGATGGCGACGCCGAGGCCGAGACCGGTGACGATCAGCGCCTCGGCGATGCCGGCGGCGACCGAGCCGAGGCCGCCCGAGCCGGTCTTGGCGATGCCCTCGAAGGCCGCGATGATGCCGACCACCGTGCCGAAGAGGCCGACGAACGGCGCCACCGAGGAGACCGAGGCGAGGACGTTCATCCCGCGGCGGCAGTCGGCGGCGATGTTCTCGAGGGTGCGGCCGAGCTCGCGGCGGGCGAGCTCCACCGCGGAGACGTCGCGGGCCGGCTGCTTCAGCGCGTCGACGTAGCTCTTCAGGCCGGCGCGGACGAGGCGCGGGACCGGGCTCCTGCCGTCGCCGATCTCGGTGATGAGCGAGGCGTACTGCCGGCCCTGGATCGCCTCGGCGGCGCGGCCGGCGAAGCGGCGGGCGTCGGCGTTCCAGCGCCGCAGGGCGAGGAGCCGCTCGATCACCACGGTGATGCTCGCGACCGCCATCACCGAGAGCGTGATCACGACGAACTTCGCGGCGAGGCCCATCTGGGCCCAGACTTCGACGAGGCTGATCTCCATGGTCGGCTCCTCTACAGCTTCAGCTGGAACGGGATCTTCACGATCGTGAAGACCGGGATCGGACGGCCCTCGTGGATCGCCGGCGAGAACTTCCAGGACCTCACCGCGGCGAGCGCCGCGGAGACGAACGGCTCCGAGCCCTTCATCACCTGGATCTGCTCGACGGTGCCGCGCTCGGTGATGACGACCTTGAGGATGACGACGTCGCCCTTGCCCGCCGCGCGCATCTCGGACGGGAACTCGGGCGGGCGGTTGCCGGGATCGGGCTGCGGCGGCGTCGCGTTCTCCGGGAGCTGGACCGGCCTCGGCCGCGCGACCGGCGGCGGCGCGGGGCCGAGGCTCGCCACCTTCGTGCCCGGCGTGTCGCCGGTGCCGCCCTCGAGGCCGGCGGCGTCACCCTCGCCCGGCGGCGCCGCGGCGACGGCGTCGTCCTTGGCGTCGGCCTCCGGCGCCGGCGCGTCGGGCACCACCGTCGGCACCTCGATCTTCGGCGGCGGCGGCGGCGTGTCGACGACCTTCCGCTTCAGGTGCTTCGGCGCCGAGACCATCGGGGCCGACGGCGGCGGCGCGACGACCGGAGGAGGAGGAGGCGGCGGCGGCTCCGGCGGCCGGAAGACCACGTCGAGCCCCTGCTCCTCGACGACGTGCTTCGCGGCGCCGCCGAGGACGAGGGCGACCGCGACCAGCCCGCCGTAGCCGAGGGCCGAGAAGCCGAACGACAGCGCGAGGCGCTTCGTCCCGCCCTCGCCGCCTCGCTGCGTGAACGTCGCGAACATCACGCCGGGCGTTGTAGAGACGCTCCGTGGCGATCCGGTTGCGGGCGCGCGTGCGGACGGTGGAGGTCCCGTGCCTTCGCCGCCGCGGGACGGTCACGGCCGCGCGGCCTCCCGGCGCGCGTCAGGAGAGGCCCAGCGGGTACCGCGTCAGCCAAAACCACCACGATCCGGTGGCCCGCCGGATGTCGGCGAGCACGGCGCAGAACGCGCCCCGGGCGGTGCCGTCGTGCGCCCAGCCGGCGAACCGCTCCTTCGCGCGCGCGAAGTGGAGATCCGCGGCGCGGAGGCGCTCCTCTACGGAGCCGGGCGCGAGCGCGGCGGCTCGCGCCGCCGCGAGCTCGAGCAGGAACGCTTCGAGCGGCTCGGTGGGCGAGGTCGACGGCCCGGGATCGCCGCCCAGCGTGCACACGCTTGCCAGGAACGATGCGGCGCCGTCGGGAGCGCACGCGCGGGCCGTCCGCGCGGTGGCGACGGCCTCGGCGAGACGGGCGCGGGCGAGCTCCGAGGCGGCGAGGGCGGCGAGCATCCAGGCCTCGACCCCGGTCCGGCCCCGGTGGTCCGAGAGCCACTCGACCGCCGCCGCGTGACGTCCCACCCGGTAGAGAGCGTGGCCGTACGCAGCCCAGGCCGTGGTCGTCTCCCGCAGGCGCTCGCCGAGGACGAGACGCACGAGGCGCAACCCGCCGCCGCCGGCGTCGGCGAGCCTCTCCACCAGCCCGGCGATCGCCTCGGACCGGAAGGGCTCGGTCAGGCGCGACACCCGACGCCCGATCACGAAGAGCGGGATCCGCCCGAGCATCGTCCGGACCCAGAGGCTCGCGACGAGCGGGTTCGCCTCCGGTGCGGCGAAGGCCGACTCGAGCACGTCGCCGAGGCGCCCGAGGCTCACGCGCTGCACGAGCCGCTCGTAGGCGGACGTGAGCGGCCAGCCGTTCCGGTGCGGGAGGCACGCCAGCGCCCGGAACGCGCCGACGGCGGCGTCCCAGCGGCCCGTGCGCTCGGCCAGGAACACCCGCCGCGCACCGACGAGCTCCGGCTCGACGTGCGCCGCGATCCGCTCGAGGAGCTCCTCCGCCTCCGCCGCGTCGCCTCGCTCGAGGAGGAGGTCGAAGAGCTCCGTGCCGGCGAACCCGTACGCCGGATCGAGCTCGAGCGCCCGGCGGAACGTGGCGATCGCCTCGTCCGTCTCGCCCAGCCGGGCGAGCGCGTCGCCGAGGACGCCGAAGGCGATCGGATCGGCGGGGAAGAGGCCGGCGTACCTCTTCCCCACCGCCGCGACCGCGCGGAAGTCCCCGCCCTGCTCGTGCCACTCGGACAGCCGCGCGAGCCCCCAGGCGTACGCCGGCGACTCCGCCAGCACCGCCTCCATGGCGCGGATCGCGCCCTCGCGGTCGCCCTTGGCGGCCAGGAGCCACGCGCCCCTGCCACGAAGCGGCAGCGCCAGCGGTCGCGGCGCCCGCTCGAGCGCCGCGGCCGCCTCGTCGTGCCGGCCCGCGCCGGCCAGGAGCTCCAGCTGCCGGTCCCGCGCGTCGCAGCCGTCCCGCTCGAGCGCGGCGGCCTCCTCCAGCGCCGCGAGCTTGGCGTCGAGCTCCGTGTCCGGCAGCGCCTCCGCCAGCGCCATCGCAGGCTGCGCCTCACGCGGGAACCGCGCCCGCAGCGCCCGCGCCACGCGGAGCGGCTCCCCGGGACGGTCCGCCTCGGCGGCCCACTCCGCGAGCCGCGCCCAGGCCCAGGCGTGGCTCGGCGCGAGGCCGAGCGTCTTCTCGAGCCGCTCGAGCGCCGGGCCGAGCTCGCCGGCCGCGTGGAGCGCCTCCGCGAGCCGCGCGTGCAGGCCGGCGTCTGCCGGCTCCGCGGCGACCGCCCGGAGGAGCAGCTCCTTCGCCCGAGCGTGGTCACCCGCCTTCGAGCAGGCCGCGGCGAGGCGGCCCGCCGCGCGGCTCCCCGGCGGCGCGATCGCCGCGGCGCGCTCGAGCGAGGCGCG
>CAZDGH010000032.1:0-4093 GCA_964504805.1 uncultured Myxococcales bacterium
GAGCTGCGGATCGCCGGGGGCGGGGCGCGGCGGGGCGGCGGCCGCCGGCGGCCCGGACGGCCCCCGGGCGCCGATCGCCCGGGCGCCGAGCACCGCGGCGGCGACGGTCGCCGCGAGGATCAGGAGCGGCGGGACGAGCTCGCCGGCGCGGATCGGCCCTCGCTTCTTCAGGGCTCGAGGACCACCTTCCCGAACTGCGCGCGGTCGGCGAGGAGCTCGTGCGCCTTCGCCGCCTGGTCGAGCGGCAGGGTGCGGTCGATCACCGCCTGGAGCTTCTTCTGCGCCAGCAGCCGGACGATCCGCACCAGGTCGCCCTTCGAGCCCATGGTCGAGCCGAGGAGCGAGAGCTTCCGGTAGAAGAGGTGCTTGAGGTCGAGCTCCACCTCGTGGCCCGCGGTCGCGCCGCAGGTGACGAGCCGGCCGCCGCTCTTGAGCACGCGCACGCTGCCGTCCCAGGTCTTCCCGCCCACGTGGTCGAACACCACGTCGACGCCCTTCTTCCCGGCGAGCCGGCGGACCTCGGCGACGAAGTCGGCGGTCTCGTAGTTCACCACGTGGTCCGCGCCGAGGGCGCGGGCCTTCTCGAGCTTGGCGTCGCTGCTCGCGGTGGCGATCACCTGGGCGCCGAGCAGCTTGGCGATCTGCACGCCGGCGGAGCCGACGCCGGAGCCCGCGGCGTGCACGAGCACGGTCTCGCCGGGCAGGACGGCGGCGCGGCGGCGCAGCATCTCCCAGGCGGTCATCATCACCAGCGGCGCGGCGGCGGCCTCGGCGAAGCTCAGGTTCGCGGGCTTCGGGACGACGTTGTGGTGCGGGACCGCCACCAGCTCGGCGTAGCCGCCGGCGCGGTGCTCGCCGAGGATCCCGTAGGACGGGCAGTGGTGGTCGCGGCCGGAGAGGCACGCCTCGCAGCGCATGCAGGAGACGCCCGGGCTGACGATCACCTCCTGGCCGGGCTCGATCCCGCGCACCTCGCTGCCGACCGCCTCGACCACGCCGGCGATGTCGGCGCCGAGCACGTGCGGCAGCTCGAGCTTCAGCTGCGGCCAGCCCTTCCGCACCCAGAGATCGAGGTGGTTCAGGGCGGTCGCCCGCACCCGCACCAGCACGTCGGACGCGCCCACCCGCGGGGCGGGGATGTCGGCGACCTCGAGCACCTCGGGACCGCCGTGCCGGCGGAACACGACCGCGCGCATCTCTTCGGACCTCCGGGAGGGGGACGGACGCGAACGAACCACGGCCGCCGGCCCGCGGGCAAGGGTGTTGTCGCGCGCCGCGGGCCGTGCGAGAAGTCCGCGGTCGCGAGCGGCCACGAAGGGGGCGCCATGGCCTTCACCACCATCCGGGTCGAGCGCGGGACCGACGGCGTGGCGACGCTCTCGCTGGCGCGCCCCGAGGTCCGCAACGCCATCAACCTCGAGATGGTCGAGGAGGTCACCGCGGCGCTCGACGAGCTCGGCCGCGACGAGTCGGTGCGCGCGCTCGTGCTCCGCGGCGAGGGCGGCAAGGCCTTCGCCGGCGGCGCCGACATCGCCGAGCTCCGGGCGCGCCGCTCGCCCGACGCGCTCCGGGCGATCAACGCCGGCATGTTCCAGCGGATCGAGGACTTCCCGCGGCCGACGATCGCCGCGATCACCGGCTGGGCCCTCGGCGGCGGCGCCGAGGTCGCCATCGCGTGCGATCTGCGGGTGGCGGGGCAGGGCGCGAGGCTCGGGTTCCCCGAGGTCGGCCTCGGGATCTTCCCGGCGGCCGGCGGCGTGCACCGGCTCCCGCGGCTGGTCGGGATCGGCCGCGCCAAGGAGCTGGTCTTCACCGGCCGGATCCTCTCCGCCGAGGAGGCGCTCGCGATCGGCCTCGTCGAGCGGGTGGTCCCCGACGCCGAGGTCGACGCCGCGGCGCGGGCGCTCGCCGCCGAGATCGCGAAGAACGGGGCGCTCGCGGTGCGGGTGGCGAAGCTCGCGCTCAACGCCGTGGCCCGCGGGAGCGATCCCGAGCCCATCGAGAAGCTCGGCCAGGCGCTGCTCTTCGACTCGCAGGACAAGCTCGACCGCATGGGCGCCTTCCTCGAGCGCAGGAAGAAGAAGGAGTGACCATGGATCCCACCTCGGTGAAGACCGTCGTCGTCCTCGGCGCCGGCACCATGGGCCACGGCATCGCCCACGTGGCGGCGGCCGCCGGCTACGACGTGATCCTCCACGACGTCGACGAGCCGCGGTGGAAGGCCGGCCTGGCGAAGATCCAGGCGAACCTCGACAAGGGCGTGGAGAAGGGGAAGGTGAAGCCGGAGGAGCGGGCGGCGACGCTCTCGCGGCTCCGCGGCACCACCAGCCTCGCCGACGCCGGCCGCGCCTGCGACCTCGCCATCGAGGCGGTGCCCGAGGACCTCTCGCTCAAGGTCACCGTGCTCGGGCAGCTCGCCTCCCACGCCAAGCCCGACGCCATCCTGGCCTCGAACACCTCGAGCCTCTCGCTCACCGAGCTCGCCGCGGCGCTGCCGGGACCGCAGCGGGTGATCGGGATGCACTTCTTCAACCCCGTCCACCTGATGAAGCTGCTCGAGGTCGTGCGCGCGCACCAGACCTCGCCCGAGGTGGTGGCGATCGTGCGCGACGTCGGCGCGAAGCTCGGCAAGGACGTCATCGTCGTCCGCGACGCGCCCGGGTTCGCCTCGTCGCGCCTCGGCATCGCCCTCGGGATGGAGGCGATCCGGATGCTCGAGGAGGGCGTCGCCTCGGCCGAGGAGATCGACAAGGCGATGAAGCTCGGCTACGGCCACCCGATGGGGCCCCTCGAGCTCACCGACCTGGTGGGGCTCGACGTGCGCCTCGCCATCGGCGAGTACCTCTTCCGCGAGCTCGGGCAGCCCCAGTTCCGGGCCCCGCAGCTGCTCAAGCGCCTCGTCCGGGCCGGCAAGCTCGGCAAGAAGAGCGGCGAGGGGTTCTACCGCTACTGAGCGCCGCCCGCCCGTCCCTCCGCCCGGCGGGTGAGCCCCCGCACGCTGCCCGCGGCTGCGACCGTCCCCATCCTCGATCCCGGTGGGAGGCGCGGGATGGCGGGACGGCGGGCGAAGCGGGCGGGCGAGCGTCGGTTCCGGGTCCGGACCGCGGGCCGCACGGCGCGCGCCTTCGACCGGGAGGAGCTGCTCCCGTTCCACCGCGCGCTGCTCGAGCGCCGCTTGCGCGGCCGCGTGCGGCAGCCGATCGCCGTCCGCCTCACCGACAACGTCCACACCATGGTCTCGTTCGGCCGCCTCGACGGCCGCCTCGAGGTGCGCCTGCACCACATGTTCGTGCGCGCGCCGACCGGCGTGATCGACGCGCTCGGCCGCTACATCGAGGGCGGCACGGCCGACGACAGCCAGCAGCTCGACTCCTTCATCGAGCGCCACCGCCGGCTCATCCGCCGCATCCCGGCCCACGTCCGGCAGGCGAGGCTCCGGCTCGAGCCGCGCGGGCGCGTCCACGATCTCGCCGCCGTCCTCGAGGCGCTGAACCGCCGGTGGTTCGGCGGTCGCGTCGGCTGCGCCATCACCTGGTCGACCCCGCCGCGCGCCGCGGTGCCGCGGCAGTCGATCAAGCTCGGCTCGTACTCCGAGGAGGCCCGCGTCATCCGCATCCACCCGGCGCTCGACCAGCCGTGCGTGCCGCGCTTCTTCGTCGAGTGGATCGTCTTCCACGAGATGCTGCACCACGTGCACGGGGCGGCGGTCCGCGACGGCAGGCGCTTCGTCCACACCGAGGCCTTCGCCGCCGACGAGCGCCGCTTCCCGACCTACGAGCGCGCCCGCGCGTGGGAGAAGCGCCACATCGAGCGGCTCCTCGGCTGGGAGCCGGAGGGCGACGGGGCCGTGGGTGAAGACGGCGCCGGAGTCGGCTAGGATCGGCCCCTCTCCCGTTGGAGGCCGCCTTGTCTCGTCCCTCGACGTCGCTCCCGAGGACCGCCGCCGCCCTCGCCGCGCTCGCGGCGCTCGTCGCCTGCGGCGATCCGACCATCGAGGTGACCGTCCCGTTCGCGACGGTCTACGTCACCCCGAACGACGGCTCCCTCGTCCCGGCCGCCGAGTCCGCGGGCCTCACCCTCTTCGCCGCCTTCA
>CAZDGH010000032.1:4103-21822 GCA_964504805.1 uncultured Myxococcales bacterium
TTCAACGCCGACCTCGACGCCGGCTCGGTCGGCGGCGTCACCCTCGAGCGCCCCGCGCCCGACGCCGCGCCGATCACCGTCACCGCGGCCGCGTCCGGCAGCGAGCTCACCGTCGACCACGGGCCGCTCGCGGCGGGCTCCTACGCGTTCGTCATCCCCGGCTCGGTGAAGAGCGCCGAGGGCGACGAGCTCGCCTACGACGTGCGGGTGGACTTCGAGGTCACCGAGTAGCGCCTTCCCTCCGCGGTCAGCGCGGGAGGATCAGCGGGCTCCCCGGCGCCGGCTCGGCGGGCGCGGGCGGCGGGCCCGCGGGCGCGAAGATGCGCGCGAAGAGCTCCTTCACCAGCGGGACGTCTGCCGCGGAGGCGCCGGCGGCGAGCTTCGTCGCGGCGGCGTCGGCGAGGCGCGCGGGCTCGGGGCGGCCGCAGCGCTCGAACAGCCAGGCCATGTCGCGGAGGCGGGCGGCGACCCGGGCGCCGCCTTCGGACTCGAGCCACGCCTGGGCGGCGCGGTCGAGGGCGGCGCCGACGGCCTCGGCGCGCTGGGCGTCGCCGGCGGCGCCCTGCAGGTAGAGCGGGCTCGCCGCGGCCTCCTCGAGCCGGAGGAGGGTGCGCCGGAGCGTGTCCTCGTCCGGGCTCCACCGGGCGAGCTCGGGCTCGGCGAGGAGCGTCGCGGAGCGGCGCGCCAGCTCGTCGAGCTCGGCGGTACCGGCCTTGCCCGGGCCCTCCGGCGAAGGCGGCGGCGGCGCCTCGGCCGGCGTCGGGCCGAGGACCTGCGGGGCCCAGGTGGCGAAGCCCGCCGGGAGCTCGCCGGAGGCGCGGCCGACGACGCGGGCGGCGTCGACGAGGGCGCGGGCGGCCTCGCGCGGGACCTCGACGATGGTCAGCGAGCCGGTGCGCGGGAGCTCCTCGCAGAGCTCGCGGAAGCGCTTCTTGCCGAGCTCGCCGATGGAGCAGGCGACGACGCCGCGGACGTCGGAGAGCACGAGCTGCGCGACCTCGATCCCGCGGCCGGGGAGCGCGCGGGTCCAGAAGACGGCGCGCTCGCCGCGGGCGTCCACCGAGGAGACGAAGACCGGCGGCTCGGCGGCGGCGGGCGGCGGCGGGGCCGGGGCGGGCGCCGGCTCGGGCTTCGCCGGCAGCGCCACCTCGACGCCGCGGAGCTTCAGGTTGTGGGCGAGGCGCTTCGCCTCGCGCTGCACGTCCTTGTCGGCCGACGCGGCGGCCTCGGCGAGGAGCTCGTGGCGGCCGGCGGCGCAGGCGGCGTGCAGGAGCGCGCGGGCGAGGGCGGAGGGGAGGGCGAGGATGGCGTCGACCTCGGCGGTGGCGATCTCGTCGGCGAGGCAGCGCGCCTCGTCGACCGCGTGCGCGGAGGCGCCGAGCCGCTCGGCGAGCGCCGCCGGCGGCGCGTCCTCCCGGAGGAGCTCGAGGATGCGGCGGGCGTCGAGGTCGACCTTCTTCGTTCCCATGCGGCGCCGAACGTACGAGCGCGCCGGATGCAAAGCAAGCACCCGGCGCGCTCGTGCTTTCACAGGAGGTGCTACCGGGCGCGGGCCTCGAGCAGCTTCACGAAGGCGTCGCTGGCGAGGAGGTGGGCGGCGCGTTTCGCCCCGCCCTTGCCGCCCTTGCCGCCCTTGCCCTCGACGCGCTCGAGCTTCCGGCCGTGCCGGCCCTCGCCCATCGCCGGCGGCGGGCCGCGGCGCTCGCCGCGCTCGCCCGCGCCGGGACCGCCGAGGACGCTCGGGCGGAAGCCGCGGAGGGTCTCCTGCTGCGCGGGGGTGAAGAGCGCGGCGAGCTCCGCCTTCAGCTTCTTGCGCGCCGCCTTCTCCTCGTCGGAGGGCTTCAGCGCGGCGCGCGCGGCGGCGAGCTCCTTCCGGCTGCCCTCGGAGACGGCGCCCTTCGCCAGCTCGGCGTCCACCTTCCGGAGGACCGCGAGCAGCTCGCGGGCGGCGACCTCGCGCCGGCGGGCGCCCTCGTCGCGGCGGCGGACCAGGTCGCGCACGACCGGCAGCACCTTCCTCGCCTGCTCCCGGTCGAGGGCGAGGGCGCGGTCCAGCTCGCGCGCCGCGATCGAGGTGCGGACCTCGTGCAGGTCCTTCAACAGGCGGGGATCTTCGATCGGGGGCAGGGGGCGGGCGGCGGCCGGCAGGGCGGCGGCCGCGACGAGCAGGGCGGCAAGGAGGGCTCTCATCCGTTTCTCCGTCTCCGGCGGGAGCGCCGGGTCGCGTCGTCCGACCCCCGCGCGCGGCGCGCGGTTAAGCCATGATGCGGCCTCCCGGCCCGCCTCGCGGAGGTCGCCTTGCCCGACGTGCTCGCCGTTGGCCTCGCCCAGCTCGACACCCTCGGCCTCGTCGCGGGCACGCCCGAGCTCGGCCGCCCCCACGCGCTCGCCGCCTGGTCGATGCAGGGCGGCGGCCCCGCGGCCACCGCCGCCTGCGCCCTCGCCGCCCTGGGCCGGGCGGTGGCGTTCGCGGGCAAGGTCGGCGACGACGACCACGGCACCTTCGTGCGCGAGGGCCTCGCCGACGCCGGGGTCGACGCCTCGGCGATGGTGGTGGAGCCCGGGAAGATCTCCGCCGTCGCGTTCCGGCTCCTCGAGCCCTCGGGCCGCCGCACCAGCTTCTTCACCCGCGGCGACGTGACGCCGCTCGGGCTCGAGGAGCTCCGGCCGGGCCTCCTCGACGGCTGCCGCCTGCTGGTGGTGGACGGCCACGAGCCCGAGGCGCAGCGCGTCCTCGCCGAGATGGCGCGGAACCGGCGCATCCCGGTGGTGCTCGACGCCGGCGGCGGCCGTCCCGGCACCGAGGCGCTGATCCGCCTCGCCGACCACGTGATCGCCTCCGAGCGCCTCGCGGCCGAGCGGGGCGGCTCGCTGCCCCGCGCCCTCGAGGCGCTGCTCGCCCACGGCGCGCGCAGCGCGGTGGTGAAGCTCGGGGAGGACGGCTGCGTGGGCCGCGACGCCGCGGGCGACGCGGTGCAGGTGCCGGCGCTCGACGTCGACATCGTCGACGCGACCGGCGCCGGCGGCGTCTTCCTCGGCGCCTACTGCGACGCGCTCCTCGACGAGCTGCCGCTCCGGCGCCGCCTGGAGCGCGCCAACGCCGCCGCCGGCCTCAGCTGCCGGAAGCTCGGCGCCCGGGCGGCGCTCCCCGACCGCGCCGCGGTCGACGAGGCGGTCCGCACCGGCGCGGCCTAGACGGTGGCGTGCCGCTCGGCGCCGTTCTTCGCGGGGCCGGCGCGCTTCGTCTTCTTCGCCTTCTCGAGCACCTGCTTCAGGTAGCGCCCGGTGAAGCTCTCCTTCACCTGCGCGACCTCCTCCGGCGTGCCCTCGGCGACGATCCGGCCGCCGCCCTCGCCGCCCTCGGGGCCGACGTCGACGATCCAGTCGGCGCACTTGATGACGTCGAGGTTGTGCTCGATGACGAGCACGGTGTTGCCGGCGTCGACGAGGCGGTCGAGCACCTTGAGCAGCTTCTCGATGTCCTGGAAGTGCAGGCCGGTGGTCGGCTCGTCGAGGAGGTAGAGCGTCCGGCCGGTGCCGACCCGGGCGAGCTCGCGGGAGAGCTTGATCCGCTGCGCCTCGCCGCCCGACAGCGTCGGCGAGGGCTGCCCGAGCTTCAGGTAGCCGAGGCCGACGTCGTCGAGGGTGCCGAGCCCGCGGACGATCTCGCGGTGGTTCCCGAACACCTCGAGCGCCTCGAGCACCGAGAGCTCGAGCACCTCGGCGATGTTCTTGCCCTTGAACCGCACCCGGAGCGTGGCGTCGTTGAAGCGCTTGCCCTGGCAGGTCTCGCAGGTGACGTAGACGTCCGGGAGGAAGTGCATCTCCACCAGCTTCACGCCGTCGCCCTCGCACGACTCGCACCGGCCGCCCTTCACGTTGAAGGAGAAGCGGCCCGGCTGGTAGCCGAAGGCCCGGGCCTCGGGCGTCTGGGCGAAGACGTCGCGGACGGCGTCGAAGACCTTGGTGTACGTCGCCGGGTTCGACCGCGGCGTCCGGCCGATCGGCTTCTGGTCGATCACCACCACCTTGTCGACGAGGTCGAGGCCGCGGATCGCCTTGTGCTTCCCCGGCAGCTCGCGGCTCCCGTAGAGGTGCCGGAGCAGCGCCGGCGTCAGCACGCGGTTCACGAGCGTGGACTTGCCGGCGCCGGAGACGCCGGTGACCGCGAGCAGCTTCCCGAGCGGGAGCCGCACCGTCACGTCCTTCAGGTTGTTCTCGGCGGCGCCGACGATCTCGATCGCCTCGCCCGAGCCCTGGCGGCGCTTCTCGGGGACCGCGATCCCCCGGCGGCCGGAGAGGTACGCGCCGGTGACGCTCTTCGGGTCGGCGAGGAGCTGCTCCGGCGTGCCCGCGGCGACGACCTCGCCGCCGAGCGCGCCGGCGCCGGGGCCGAAGTCGACGATCCAGTCGGCGTCCTCCATCGTCTCCTCGTCGTGCTCGACGACGATGACGGAGTTGCCGATGTCCCGGAGCCGCTTCAGGGTGGCCAGGAGCTTGCCGTTGTCGCGCTGGTGCAGGCCGATCGACGGCTCGTCGAGGATGTAGATGACGCCGGTGAGCTCCGAGCCCATCTGCGACGCCAGCCGGATGCGCTGGCTCTCGCCGCCGGAGAGCGAGGAGGCCGCCCGGTCCAGGGTGAGGTAGCCGAGGCCGACGTCGAGGAGGAAGCCGAGGCGCGCGAGGATCTCCTTGCGCAGCTCCTTGCCGATCTGCTCCTCGGCGCCCCGGAGCGGCAGCTCCTTCAACCAGCGGTGGGCGTCGGCGATGGTGCGGCGGCACAGCTCGTCGATGGAGACCTCGTGCACCTTCACCGCCCGGCTCTCCGGCCTGAGGCGCGCGGCGCCGCAGTCGGCGCACGGTTTGTCGGAGAAGAAGCGCATGTAGTACTTCTTCATGCCCTCCGACTGCGTGCTCTTGAAGCGCCGCATCAGCTGGTGGACGACGCCCTCCCAGTCCATGCGGTAGCGGCCCGAGCCGCCGGCGTCGCTCCAGGTGAGCGTGAACTCCTTGCCGCCGGTCCCGTAGAGGACGAGCTCGCGCTCCTTCTTGGTGAGCTTCTCCCACGGCGTGTCGAGGTCGATCTTGAACGCCTTGGCGAGCTGCTGGACGAACTCCGTGGTCCAGCCCTCGCCGCGGGCGAGGCCGCCGGCCCACGGCTCGACCGCGCCCTCCGAGATCGAGCGCGAGGGGTCCGGGACGATCCGGTCGGGATCCATCTCCGGCCGGGAGCCGAGGCCGTTGCAGCTGGTGCAGAAGCCGAGCGGGCTGTTGAACGAGAACGACTGCGGGACGAGATCGGTGAAGGAGATCCCGCAGTACGGGCAGGCGTTGTGCTCGGAGAAGAACCGGTCCGCCTTCTTGTCGCCGGCGGCGTCGGTCACGATCATCAGGCCCTTGCCCTCGCGGAGCGTGGTCTCGACCGAGTCGGTGAGGCGGTTCCGGATCTCCTCCTTCACGACCACGCGGTCGATGACGAGCTCGAGGTCGTGCTTCGACTTCTTGTCGAGGACGACCTTCTCCTGCGAGACGTCGACGATCCGGCCGTCGATCCGCATGCGGGTGAGGCCGCGCTTCCTCGCGTCCTCGATCACGTCCTTGTACTCGCCCTTCCGGTTCTGGACGAGCGGCGCGAGGAGCTGGAGCTTCGTGCCCGCGGGCAGCGCGAGGAGCGCCTCCACCATCTGCTGCGCGCTCTGCTTGCCGACCTTGCGGCCGCACTGGTGGCAGTGCTGCACGCCGAGCGAGGCGTAGAGCACGCGGAGGTAGTCCTGCACCTCGGTGACGGTGCCGACCGTGGACCGCGGGTTGTTCGAGGCCGCCTTCTGCTCGATGGCGATCGTCGGGGAGAGGCCGCGGATGGTGTCGTACTTCGGCTTCTCCATCTGCCCGAGGAACTGCCGGGCGTAGGAGGAGAGGCTCTCCACGTAGCGGCGCTGGCCCTCGGCGTAGAGGGTGTCGAACGCGAGCGAGGACTTGCCGGAGCCCGAGACGCCGGTGAACACCACCAGCTTCTTCTTCGGGATCGCGACCTCGACGTCCTTGAGGTTGTGCTCGCGCGCGCCGCGCACGAGGATGACGTCCGGCTCCATGCGGGTGACCATCCGTTCAGTGAAAAGCGCCCCGGGTATACCGAGTTCGTAGATGCCTGTCGAGGTGCCGGGTCGCGGGAAACCCCGGGCGCTCCCGCAGCCTTCCGGTCCCGGACGCGGAGCGCCCGCGTGCTAGGCTGCGCGCCGTGCGCCTGACCGTGGTCGGCTCCTCCGACGCCTTCAACTCCGCCGGCCGCGCCCACTCCTGCTACTGGCTCGAGGGTGCGGGCGACGGCCCGATCATGGTCGACTTCGGGGCCACCTCGCTCGCCGCGCTGAAGCGGCTCGGCAAGGATCCCCGCCTCCTCGACGCCATCGCCTTCACGCACCTCCACGGCGATCACGTCGGGGGCTGGCCCTTCCTGTTCATCGACGGCCTCTTCAACCTCCGCCGGGAGCGCCCGCTCGCGGTGCTCGGCCCGGCGCGGACGAAGGCGAAGCTCGACGAGGTGTCGCGGGCGGCCTACGGCGAGATCGCCGACTGGGTGCCGCCGTGGGCCGACACCCGCGAGGAGCTCCTGCCCGGCGAGTCGCGCGCGCTGCTCGGCGCGACGGTGCGCGGCTTCGCCGCCGACCACATGGACCCGCCGGACCGGCCGCTCTGCCTGCGGATCACCGGCAAGGACGGCAGGTCGATCGCGTTCTCCGGCGACACCCGGATGTGCGACGGCCTGTTCGAGGCGGCGGACGGGGCCGACCTGCTCGTCGCCGAGTGCACCGCGATGCGGCAGCCCGCGGGGCACCACTGCACCTGGGAGGAGTGGCTCGACGCGTTCGGCCGGGTGAAGGCGAAGCGGATCCTGCTCACCCACCTCAACGAGGAGGTGCGGGCGAGCATCCCCGCGCTCCTCGAGGCGGCGCCGAAGGGCCTCGCGCTCGCGTTCGCCGACGACGGGCTCGTCGTCGAGGTGTGAGCTCACCAGCGCGCGGCGCCCTGCAGATGGTCGTGGCGATGGCGCTGTTCGCCGCCATGGCCGTCGCCGCCCGCGCCGCCTCCGCCGAGCTCCCCGCCGCCGAGCTGGTCGTGGTGCGCTTCGCGATCGTCACCGCCGGCCTGCTCGGGCTGGTCGCCGCGGGGCGCGCCCGGATCCGGCCGGTCAACCTGAAGCTCCTCGCCCTCCGCGGGCTCTTCGGGGGCGCGGCGGTGCTGCTCTATTTCGTCGCCCTCGGGCGCTGCCGCGACGCCGGCACCGCGGCGCTCCTCAACAACACCAGCCCGCTCTTCACCCAGGTGTTCGCCGCGCTCTTCCTCGGCGAGCGCCCCGGCGTCCGCCTCGCCGCGGGGAGCGTCGCCGCGGCGACGGGCGTCGCGCTCACGCTCTCGGCGCCCGGCGCGGCGCTGCCGGCGCTCGGCTGGGGCGAGGCGGCGGGGCTGCTCTCGGCGGTGCTCTCCGGCCTCGCGGTGGTGACCATCCGCGCCGCCCGGGCCACCGACGACGCGCCGACGATCCTCTTCGCGTTCTCGATCGCGGGGCTCCTGCTCGCGCTGCCGTTCGCGGTCCCCGGCTGGCGCGGCGCCTCGGCCCACGCCTGGGGCCTCGCCGCGGTCGTCGGCCTCACCTCGCTCTTCGCGCAGCTCCTCATGACCCACGCGTTCGGGCTGCTCTCCGCGGGACGGGGCGCCCTCTTCCAGCAGCTCACCCCGGTCTTCACCTTCGCCCTCGGCGTGCTCGTCCTCCACGAGCCGCTCCTCCCCCACGCCGCCGCCGGCGCCGCCCTCACCCTCGCCGCCGTCGCCTTCGCCGCCTGGCCCGCCCGGTAGCCCTCGGCGCTGCGCGCCTCGGGGGCTCCAGCAGCCAGGCTCCAGGCTCCAGCCATCCGGAGGGTGGCTGGAGCCTGGAGCCTGGAGCCTGGAGCCGCGCGGCGCAGCAGCGCAGCCTCTACACGCCCCCGGTTTTCCTCGCGCCTCGCGTTGCCCCTGCTTCCGACCGGTACCTAGCTTGCTCCCAGACGGCAGTCCGGGCGGACGCAGGCGGTGCGTCCGAGCGGGCGGGCGACGGGCGGGCAGGGCGAAGGAGGCCGGGCGATGGGTGCGACTCACGGGCGGGGATCCGTCCGCGGTACGGGCGGGATCGAGCTCTCGGCGGCGCAGTACGGCGCCATCATCCTCACCCTCCTGGCGGTGGCGGCGGCGACGCTGCTCGCAGGCTGCAGCGACGACAAGCTCGGCGGCGTCAGCGGCGTGGTCGCGGTCGAGCCCGCCTCGGTCGACTTCGGGCTGGTCGCGGTCGGCACCCGGAGCACGCGGGCGGTCACGCTCCGCAACGTCGGCGACGCGCCGTTCCGGCTGGTGTCGCTCGAGCCCGAGGGCGTCCTGCCCGACGACTTCGTGCTGCCGGCCGTCGCCGGCGCCGAGCTCCCGATCGCCGGCTTCGCCAGCCTCGACTTCGGCTTCGCGCCCGGCGACGAGGGTCGCAAGGGCGGCGCCGTCCTCGTCCACACCGACTCGGCCGAGACGCCCACCATCCGGATCACGCTCGGCGGCGACGCGCAGCGGCCGCTGGTCAGCGTGAACCGCCGCCTCGACTTCGGCCCGGTGGTCCTCAACCAGGAGAAGTTCCTCCGCCTCACCCTGGTGAACGGCAGCGGCGTGCCCGCCACCGTGCGGCTCGAGGGCGTCGAGGGCGAGGACGCCGCGCACTACGCCGTCGGCACCGACCGGGAGGGCGACCGCGTCGTCGTGCCGGCCGGCGGCTCCGAGCTCGTCGAGGCGCGCTTCTTCGCCGGCCGCCTCGGCCGCATCGACGACGCCCGGGCGGTGCTCGAGGTGCTCGGCGGCGCCGAGCCGCGCCTCACCGTGGAGCTCGCCGGCGAGGGCTTCGCCTCGCAGCTCCTCGCCACGCCGGCGTCGCTCGACTTCGGCTCGGTGAGCCCGGGCGCCGTCGCCCGCCGCACCGTCACCGTCGAGAACGGCGGCAACCGCGTCGTCTCCTTCGACGAGCTCCGGATCGCCGACGGCTCGGGCGTCTACGCGGTGGGCGCCACCGCGGTGGACGGCGTCGCCCGGCCGCTCGACCAGCTCGCGCCGGGGGAGTCGGCGACCATCGAGGTCGAGTTCTCGCCGCCCGCGCTCTCCACCTACGCGGGCGAGCTGGTGATCGAGAACGACGATCCGACCAACTCGCGGATCTCGGTCAGCCTCTTCGGCCGCGGCGGCGGCGCCGACCTCCTGGTCACGCCGTCGGCCCTCGACTTCGGCGTGCTCGCCAGCGGGATGGTCAAGGAGCTGCCGGTGCTGGTCTCGAACGTCGGCACCCCCGAGGGCGAGCCGCTCCGGATCGAGGACGCGTGGGTCGAGCCCTCCGGCGCCTTCGACGTGCAGCGGCCGCGGCTCGGGGACCTCACCCCGTCGAGCCCGCCGGGCGAGCTGCTCGTCACCTTCCAGCCGCTCCTCCCCGGCGCCTTCGAGGCCACGCTCGTGATCGAGTCGAACGACGGCGACCAGCCGCTCTACCGGGTGCCGCTCCGGGGCGAGGCCCGCGACCTGCCGCCGTGCCAGTTCGTGGCGGAGCCCTCGGCGCTCTCCTTCGGCGCGGTGCAGCTCGGCGCCACCGCGACCCTGCTGGTCGACCTGCGCAACCTGGGCGCCGACGAGTGCCTGTTCAGCTCCGTCGGCCTCGCCCGCGGGACGCCGCAGGAGTTCTCGCTGCCCGACGGGCCGATCACCTCGGCGACCGTGCTCCCCGGGGGCACGCTCTCGGTACCGGTCTCGGTCACGCCCACGGTCGAGGGCGACGTCTTCGGCAACCTCTCGTTCTACGTCTCCGACCCCGCGCGCCCGCAGGGGCGGGTCCAGCTCCACGCGGTCGGCTACGACGGCTGCCTGCGGGCGGAGCCCGGCGCGATCGACTTCGGCGCGACGCGGCTCTCCTGCCCCGGCGTCGAGCGGACGGTGACGCTCCTCAACACCTGCGGCGGCGTCGCGCGGATCACCTCGATGTCGCTCGCCGGCGCCGGCTCGGTGGCGGGCGAGCTCTCGCTCGTCGACGGCCGCGTCCTGACGCTCCCGCCCGGCGCCTCGGCGACGGTGACGGTGCGCTACGACCCCGCCGACGAGGGCCACGACGCCGCCCCGCTCGTCTTCGAGGCCGACGTCCTGCCGTCGCCGCTGCACGTCGCGGTGCACGGCTCGGGCACCGCCAACGACGTGCGCACCGACCGCTTCGTCCAGTCGGAGCAGCAGGCCGTCGACGTGCTCTTCGTCGTCGACAACTCGGGCTCGATGATGGAGGAGCAGCAGGCGATCGGCGCGGCGTTCTCGGACTTCATCGACTTCGCCACCACCCAGAACGTCGACTACCACATCGGCGTCACCACCACCGGCATCGGCAACTCCGGCGGCGGCTGGGCCGCGTGCCCCGGCGGCGTCGACGGCGGCGAGGCGGGCCGGCTCTTCCCGGCCGACGGCGCGCGGCCGCGCTGGATCGACCCGGCGACGGCGAACGCGGCGGAGATCTTCGCCGACAACGTGCAGGTCGGCATCTGCCACTGGTGGGAGGAGGGCCTCGAGGCCGCGTACCTCGCGCTCACCAGCCCGCTCGTCGACCTCGCCGACGATCCGGCCACCGGCCTGCCCGGCGACGGCAACCTCGGCTTCTACCGGCCCGACGCCCGGCTCTCGGTGATCATCGTGACCGACGAGGACGACCACTCCGACCGCGAGCCGGCCTTCTACACCTCGTTCTTCCGCGGGCTGAAGGGCGCGGGCAACGAGGACAAGGTCACGGTCAACGGCGTGCTCGGCACCGGCTGCACCACCGCGTCCGGCGACGGCGACAAGTACCTCGAGGTCGTGCAGGCGACCGGCGGCATCGTCGAGTCGATCTGCACCGACGACTGGGGCCGCTCGCTGGCGAACCTCGCCGAGAACGTCTTCCGGTACCGGCTCAGCTTCCCGCTCTCGGGCACGCCGGTCGGCGAGGTCCGGGTGACGGTGGACGGCCGGCCGGTCGTCGGCGGCGTCACCTACGACGAGGACGCGAACGCGGTGGTCTTCGACGAGGACACCGCGCCCGGTGCCGGGGCCGTGGTCGAGGTCAGCTACGTCCCCGCCTGCGGGACGTAGCGCTCGGGAGGAGGAGCCGCTAGGGTCGGCGCCCCATGCGCCGGACGACCCTCGCGCTCCTCCGCTGCCCCCGCTGCCTCGGCGGGCCCCTCGCCGCGTCGGGCGACCGGCCGGCGGTGGAGTTCGGCCCGGTGCGCTGCGCCGCCTGCGGCGCCGGCTTCCCGCTCGCCGAGGGCGTGCTCGACCTGTGCGCGGAGGTCGAGGCCGACCGGCCCTCCCTCGCGCAGCGGTTCCTCGAGTCCCGGGCGGTCGCCCGCGCCTACGAGCGCGGCGTCCGGAGCGCCTTCGTCGCCCTCGCCGCCCGCGCCCGCCTCGACCTCGACTCCGAGCACCTCCTGGCGAGGGCGCTGCTCGACCCGCCGAAGGGCAGGCCGATCCTCGACCTCTCCTGCGGCACCTGCGCCCACGCGCGGCGGCTCGCGCTCGAGCCCGGCCTCGGCAACGTCATCGGCGTCGACGTCTCGCTGGCGATGCTCGACGAGGCGCTGCACCACCTCCGCGAGGCCAACGCCGCCGTCGACCTCGTCCGCGCCGACGCCAGCCGCCTGCCGCTCGTCGAGGGCTCGGTGGGCGCCGTGCTCAACGTCGGCGCCTTCCACCTCTACGCCGACCCGCGGGCGGTGCTCGCCGAGGTCTCGCGGGTGCTCGAGCCCGGCGGCCGCTTCGTCTGCGGCACGGTGATCCGGGAGGGGCCGGGCGTCGTCCACGCGGTCGAGGAGCGGGCCGGCCTGCACCGCCGCACCGAGGAGGAGCTGCGGTCGCTGGTCGCCGCCGCGGGCCTCGTCCGCTACGAGCGCGTGCTGGTGCCCCCCCTGGTGGTGTTCAGGGCGGAGCGGCCGCGCTGAAAGGCCGTGGAAGCCGCGGCCGCCGCGCGGTATGACGCCGCGACATGGCGACGAACCTCGGTGGCCCCGGACGGATCCGCAAGCAGGACGCGCTCGACTACCACTCGACCGGACGCAAGGGGAAGATCGAGGTCGTCCCCACCAAGCCCGTCTCCACGCAGCGCGACCTCGCGCTGGCGTACTCGCCCGGCGTCGCCGAGCCGTGCCTCGAGATCGCCAAGGACGAGGACCTCTCCTACAAGTACACGGCCCGCGGGAACCTCGTCGGGGTGATCTCCAACGGCACCGCGGTGCTCGGCCTCGGCAACATCGGGCCGCACGCCGGCAAGCCGGTGATGGAGGGGAAGGGCGTCCTCTTCAAGAAGTTCGCCGACATCGACGTCTTCGACATCGAGCTCCTCGACACCGACGTCGACGCCTTCTGCCGCACGGTGAAGGCGCTCGAGCCGACCTTCGGCGGCATCAACCTCGAGGACGTCAAGGCGCCCGAGTGCTTCGAGATCGAGGAGCGGCTCAAGAAGGAGATGTCGATCCCGGTCTTCCACGACGACCAGCACGGGACGGCGATCATCTCCGGCGCGGCGCTGCTCAACGCCCTCGAGATCGCCGGCAAGCGCATCGAGGAGGTCCGGGTGGTGGTGAGCGGCGCCGGCGCCTCGGCGATCGCCTGCACGCGCTTCTACCTGTCGCTGGGCGTGCGCCGCGAGCACGTGATGATGGTGGACACCAAGGGCGTGGTGTTCGCCGGCCGCACCGAGGGGATGAACGCCTACAAGGCCGAGCTCGCGGTGGAGACGAAGCGGCGCACCCTCGCCGAGGCGATGGAGGGCGCCGACGTCTTCCTCGGCTGCTCCGCCAAGGGCCTCGTCGACGCGGACATGATCCGATCGATGGCGAAGAGCCCGATCGTCTTCGCCCTCGCCAACCCCGACCCCGAGATCTCGTACCCGGACGCGATCGCGGCGCGCAACGACGTGATCATGGCCACGGGCCGCAGCGACTACCCGAACCAGGTCAACAACGTCCTCGGCTTCCCCTTCATCTTCCGCGGCGCGCTCGACGTGCGCGCCCGCGCCATCACCGAGGGGATGAAGCTCGCCGCCGCCCGCGCCCTGGCGTCGCTCGCCAAGCAGGAGGTGCCCGACTCGGTGGTGCAGGCGTACGGCGGCCGGCGGCGCTTCCACTTCGGGCCGACCTACATCATCCCGACGCCGTTCGACCTGCGGGTGCTCCACTGGGTGGCGCCGGCGGTGGCGAAGGCGGCGATGGACGACGGCGTCGCCCGCGTCCGCATCGACCTCGAGGAGTACGGCGAGCGGCTGAAGCGGATGCAGTCGCGCTCGCACACGGTGATGCGCGCCGTCTACGCCCGCACCCGCAAGAACCCGGTCCGGCTCGCGTTCCCCGAGGGCAACACCTCGAAGGTGCTCCACGCCTGCGAGATCCTCCTCGAGGAGGGGATCTGCAAGCCGATCCTCCTCGGCCCCGAGGCGACCATCCGCCGGATGATCGCCGAGCAGAAGCTCGAGGAGCTCGCGGCCGAGGCGGAGATCATCGACCCGTCGAGCTCGGAGCACTTCGAGCGCTACATCCACGACTACTGGCGGCTGCGGCAGCGGAAGGGCGTGTCGCTCCGCGAGGCCCGCAAGGCGGTGCGGACCCGCGCCGGCTTCGCCACCATGCTCGTGCACGACGGCAGGGCCGACGGGATGGTGCTCGGCCACACCATCAGCTACCCGGAGGCGGTCCGGATGCCGCTGCAGGTGCTCCGCACCGCGCCCGGCAAGACCGCCGCCGGCGTCTACGTGGTGATCACCCCGCGCGAGTTCAAGTTCTTCGCCGACTGCACGGTGAACGCCGAGCCGTCCGCGGAGCAGCTGGCCGAGATCGCCGAGCAGACCGCGGAGCTCGCCCGCACCTTCGACGTCGAGCCGCGGATCGCCATGCTCTCGTACTCGAACTTCGGCTCGTCGAAGACGCCGAGCCCGGCGAAGGTGGCGCAGGCGACGCGGCTGCTCCGCGCGCGGCGGCCCGATCTCATGGTGGACGGCGAGATGCAGGTCGACGCCGCGCTGGTCCCGGAGCTGCGCAACGAGCTGTTCCCGTTCTCGTCGCTCAAGGACGAGGCGAACGTCCTCGTCTTCCCGACCCTCGACGCCGCGAACATCTCCTACAAGCTGCTGCAGCGCATGGCGCACGCCGAGCTCGTCGGCCCGGTGCTCCTCGGGATGAACAAGCCGGTGAACGTGCTCCAGCTCGGCGCCAGCGTCGGCGACATCGTCAACCTGGCGGCGATGACCGCGCTCCGGGCCCAGGGCGGGCCGTTCAGCTTCTAGAGCCAGCCCTTGAAGCGGAAGAACAGCACCGTCAGGAGCGGCGCCACCACGATCGAGACGAGCGAGCCCAGCATCAGCCCGTGGCTGCCGTAGGGGATGTCGAGGAAGTTCTGCCCGAAGAAGCCGGTGATGAAGGTGAGCGGCAGCAGGATCGCCGAGAAGAGCGCGAGGCGCTGCATCACCACGTTGGTGCGGTTCGCGAGCTCCGAGTGGTACGCGCCGACCACGTCGCCGACCATCTCGCGGGCGGCGTCGATGGCCTCGGTGAGGCGCTGCACGTGGTCCCAGACGTCGCGGAAGTAGAGCGCCGCCTTCTCGGAGACGCGCGCCTCGCCCGGCCGCGAGAGCACCACGTAGACCTCGCGGGCCGGCGCCAGGGTCCGCCGCAGCGTGAGCAGCGTCCGCTTCACCGCGAAGATCCGCTCCAGCGTCCGCGGGTCGGGGCTCTCGAACACCTTCTCCTCGAGCGCCTCGATCTCCTCGTGGAGGCGGTCGACGAGCGGCAGGTGGGCGTCGGTGATCCCGTCGCAGAACGCGTGGAGGAGGAGGTCCGGGCCGCGTTCGAGGAGCTGCGGCTCGCGCTGGAGCCGCGCCTTCACCGCGTCGCACGCCGGGATCCGGTCGGTGTGCACCGTGACCAGGAGATCCTTCGCCAGGAACGCGTGCAGCTCGTGGAGCTCCACCGCGGTGCAGTCGTCGTCACCCGTGGTGAACGAGTGCACCACCACGAACAGGCTGTTCGGGTAGACCTCGAGCTTCGGCCGCTGGTCGAGGTGCAGGCAGTCCTCGAGCGCGAGCGGGTGGAAGGAGAAGGTCTCGCCGAGCCAGGCGACCTCCTCGGCGGTCGGCGCCTCGACGTCGATCCACCGCGGCCCGGGGTGGAGCGCGAGCGCGACGCCGCCCTCGCGGAGCTTCTCGTCCTGGATCGCGTGGACGCGGATCACGCGCTCCGTTTGCCCGGTCGGGGCGTGCCGGTCAACGCCGGGGTCCGGCCGACCCCCGGGTGGCGTGTCCATTCCGGAGGGCCCCCCCTTGGAAATACGCGCCCTTCTGCGGTACACCTGGAGCACTCCCTCGGCCATGGGAGTTGACGACGTCCACCGGTTGTCCCTCGGCACCCGGCCGGGCGTATCCAGGGCAAGGATACGGGTGGCATATGGCTCCTTCCTGGACAGAGGCGTGGTCGGGGTACCTCGCGCAGGTGCGCGAGCGTCCGAACCGCGTGGAAGCGTTCCCGGCGCGGCCGATCCTCGCGATGATCGAGCGGTACCGCGGGCGCACCGTCTGCCTCGACGGCGTCGAGCCGGTCTGTCGCGTGCGCGACGGCGCCGGCCGCGAGTACGCCTACGTGCTGCGCGGCGACGAGCTCGTCGCGGTGCGGTTCCCGAAGGACATGGCGGCGAAGCTCCACGATCTCCCCTCGTCGGGCGGGTGGGAGGTGGTGGGCAAGATCGCCGGCACCGTCGGCGTCTTCCGGAAGATCGGCGCGCAGGTGCGGCACCACCACGCGCTCCTCGTCGACGCCGAGGGCGTCGCGTCGCCCGGCGCCCAGGCGCTCGTCGACGTGAGCGGCGGGCTGCAGCTCCTGCCTGCGTAGCGCCTTCGCGGTCCCCGAGGGTCGTGCCTATACTCCGCGGCGGTGACCGCCGCCGATCCGAGACCTCTCAAGCCCATCCACGCGCCCGCGCCGCTCGACCCCGCGGAGGCGAAGGCCCTCGGCGACCGCGTCGCCGCCAGCGTCCAGCGGGCGATCCACGGCAAGACGGCGCAGATCGAGCTCTGCCTGGTCGGGCTCGCGGCGCGCGGCCACCTCCTGGTGGAGGACGTGCCCGGCGTCGGCAAGTCGACGCTGGCGCAGGCCCTGGCGCGGTCCCTCGACCTGCCGTTCGCCCGCGTGCAGTTCACGAGCGACCTGCTCCCGTCGGACATCCTCGGCGTCTCCACCTGGGACCCGCAGGGCGCCGCGTTCCGCTTCCGGCCCGGGCCGATCTTCCACGCGGTGGTGCTGGCCGACGAGATCAACCGCACCCCGCCGCGCACCCAGTCGGCGCTGCTCGAGGCGATGAGCGAGGGCCAGGTCTCGCTCGAGGGCGTGACCCGGCCGCTGCCGCAGCCGTTCCTGGTGATCGCCACCCAGAACCCGCAGGAGCAGCAGGGCACCTACCCGCTGCCGGAGTCGCAGCTCGACCGGTTCCTCCTGCGGCTCTCGCTCGGCTACCCCGACCGCGCGGTGGAGCGCGACCTCCTGCTCTCGCGCGGCGCGGTGGAGCCGGTCTCGACGCTGCGGCCGGTGGCCTCGCAGGAGGACGTGCTCCGGCTGCAGGAGGGCGCGGCCCGGGTCCGCCTCGACCCGGCGGTCGCCGACTACGCCCTGGCGATCGCCGCGGCGACGCGGGAGTCCGGCCTGTTCTCGCTCGGCGTCTCCACCCGCGGCGCCCTGGCGCTGGCGGCGGCCGCGAAGGCGCGGGCGCTCCTCGCCGGGCGCGACCACGTGCGGCCCGGCGACGTGAAGGCCCTCGCCGGCCCCGTGCTCGCCCACCGGCTCCTGGCGGCGGGCCGCGACGCCTACGACGCCGATCGCGACGAGACCGCGCGGCTGCTCGCGGACCTGGTCGACCGGATCCCGGTGCCGGAGTAGCGGTGCCGGCGTCGCGCGAGCGCTTTCGCGCGTTCTGGCGCGCGTTCCGGCAGCAGCGCATCACCCGCGACGGCTGGTTCTACCTGGCGTTCACGCTGGTGGTCGGCGTCGCGGCGATCAACACCGGCAACAACCTCCTCTACCTCGTCCTCGGCCTGCAGCTCTCGCTGCTCATCCTCTCGGGCGTGCTGTCCGAGTCGACGCTGCGCGGGATCGCGGTGGGGCGGGCGCTGCCGCGGGAGGCGGTCGCCGGCGAGCCGGTGCAGGTCGACCTGCTCGCGCGCAACGAGAAGAAGCGCTTCGGCTCGTTCTCGCTGACGCTCCGGGAGGTCGAGGGCGACGCGGCGGGCGCGCAGGCGTACGTCGGCCGCGTCCCGCCCGGCGGCGAGGCGCGGGGCTCGTACCGGCTGACGCCGACCCGTCGCGGCGAGGCGCGGTTCGGCGGGATCCTGGTCACCACCCGGTTCCCGTTCGGGCTCTTCGAGAAGACCCGGGAGGTCGAGCTGCCGGAGGCGCTCCTGGTGCACCCGGCGCGGAGGCCGGCGCCGCGGGTGCAGGCGGGGCCGCCGAGCGGCGAGGGCGAGCGGCCCGAGCCGCGGCCGGGGCAGGGCCGCGACTTCCACTCGCTCCGCGACTTCCGCGCCGGCGACGATCCGCGGCAGGTGCACTGGCGCTCGACCGCGCGGGCGGGGCGGCTCCTCGTGGTCGAGCGCGAGCGGGAGCGGCGGCGGCGGGTGACGCTC
>CAZDGH010000032.1:21860-23985 GCA_964504805.1 uncultured Myxococcales bacterium
GCGGCGCGAGCGGGCCGGCGGCGCTCGACGGACCGGCGGAGTCGGCGGCGGCGCTCGCCCGGCGCTACGTCGAGGCGGGCTGGGAGGTCGGCCTCGCCTGGGCCGGCGGCTCGCTCGAGCCCGGCGCCGGGCCGGGGCACCTCCGCAAGCTCCTCGCCGGCGCGGCCCGGCTCCTCCCGTCCCCCGCCTCCGCGCCGGCGCCGAAGCGGCGCCGTGGCGCGCAGGCGGTGGCGGTGCCCGGGGCGCCGGCGCGGCCCGCGCCCGACGCCGCCGGGATCGAGCCCCTCGAGCCGTCGCTCTCGGGCGGCCTCGCGGGGAAGCTCACGCTCCGCAACGCCCAGCGGGTCGCGGTCCACGCCGCGGTCGCGGCCGCGTTCGCGTCGGTGGCGATCTCGGGCGAGCTGCCGGCGTGGACGTTCGTCCTCCTCGGGCTCGGCGCGGCCCTCGGCCTGCGGGCCCAGGAGCGCCCCTCGGCGGCGCTCCGGGTGGCCGGCAACGTCGGCGTGGTGGTCGTCCTCGCCGCGCTCGCCGCCATGGTCGCCGGCGGCGTGCTCGAGGTGTTCGTCGCCGCGCCGGCGTTCGCGGTCTGCCTGGCGGGCACGAGGCTCCTCGGCCGGAGCGGACCCGCCGACGACCCGCTGCTCCTGCTCTCGTCGCTGCTCATGCTCGCCGGCGGCGCGGCGCTCACCGGCGATCTCGCCTACGGCCTCTGCTTCGCGGCGTTCGCCGCGACCGCCACCGTGGCGCTCTGCCTCACCCACCTGCGCCGCGAGGTCGAGGCGGTGGCCGGCGTCGGCGCGAGCCGGCGGCGCGGCACCGTCAGCGGCGCGCTGGTGGCGACGCTCTCGCTGCTCTCGATCACCGCGCTCGCCGGCTCGGCGGTCGTCTTCCTCGGGTTCCCCCGGGTCTCGACCGGCCTCCTCAAGCGCGCGGTCCGCGAGCGCGCCGGCGTGGCGGAGCGGATCCAGCTCGGCGGCAGCGGGTTCCTCAAGGAGGACCCGACGCCGGTGATGCGGGTCCGGTGGCCGGACGGGGCGCCGCCGGCGGAGACCTACTGGCGCACCGCGGTCTTCGACGACTGGGACGGGCAGGCCTGGAGGCGGCGCGAGGGGCCGAGGCGCCCGGTGACCCGCGAGCCGATCCGGCCGCTGCCGCCGGCGCCCCGGACCTACCTGCAGGCGAGCGTCGATCTGCTCCTCCCCGAGCGCTCGCTGCCGACGCCGGGCGAGCCGGTGGTGGTGAAGTTCCCGCGCCGGCCGGGGCAGGCGATGCCGATGCTGCACGAGCGCGTCGACGGCACGCTCGAGGTGCTCTCCACGCTCGACGAGCTCACCTACGTCGTGCACGCGGCGGCGCCGCTCGCGGACGCGTCGCTGCGCGGGCTGCCCCGCGCGTACCCGCCCGAGGTGCTCCGCGACCTCGCGCTGCCGGACGGCCTCGATCCGCGGATCCGCGCGCTCGCCGAGGAGCTCGGCCAGGGCGGCGATCCGTACGACGTGGCGCTCTCGATCGCCTCGCGCCTCGAGACGACCTACGGCTACACCCGGCAGCTGCCGGGCGACTCGGCGGATCCGCTGGCGCGCTTCCTCTTCGAGACGCGGCAGGGCCACTGCGAGTACTTCGCTGCGGCGCTCGCGGTGCTCTTGCGCGCCAACGGCGTCCCGGCGCGGGTGGCGGCGGGCTTCTACGGCGGCCCGCCCGCCGAGGGGCAGGCGTACGCGCTGGTGCGGCTCGGCGACGCCCACGCCTGGACCGAGGCGTACTTCCCGGGACGCGGGTGGGTGCGCTTCGACGCCACGCCGTCCGGCAACCGCGCCGGCGAGGCGACCGGCCCGTGGGCGTGGGCGGTCGAGAACCTCGACGCGCTGCGCGCCCGCTGGAGCCGCTGGGTGCTCGACTACGCCGGTCAGGACCAGGCGGCGCTCGCCGCCGGGATCGCCGAGGCGCTGGCGCCGCGTGGCCAGGGCGGCCGCACCCTCGGCACGACGGCGCGGTGGGCGGTGGGCGTCCTCGCCCTCGCCGGCGCCATCGCGCTCTACCCGCGGCTCCGGCGGAGGCTGCGGCAGGAGCGCGCCGTGCCCGAGCGGCACCGCGCCGCGGTCGAGCTCTACCGCGAGGTGAAGCG
>CAZDGH010000033.1:0-23946 GCA_964504805.1 uncultured Myxococcales bacterium
ACCCGCGGCTGGGCGTCGCCGGAGACGAGCCACACCTCGCGGCCCCCGGCGGCGAGCGCGGCGACCTCGTCGCGGGCGTCGGCGCGCACCCGGTCCTCGACGGCGAAGCGGGCGGCGAGGGCGCCGTCCTCGCCGAGCGCGATCACGCCCGGCTCGCGCGCCCCCGGCGCGGCCCAGCCCGGCGCGCCGAGGCGGAAGGTCCGGCCGTCGCGCATGAGCTCGAGGCCCTGCCCGGCGTGCTCGGCGACCCGGGCGGCGGGATCGAAGCGCGCGCCCGCGCTGGCGAGCGCCTCGGCGAGGCAGCGGCTCGCCGGGTGCGAGGAGCGCGCGGCCATGTCGTAGGCGGCGTCGCGGAGCTCGGCCGGGAGCGCGGCCACCGCAGCCGGATCGACGAGGCCCAGCCGACCGAGCGTGAGCGTGCCGGTCTTGTCGAAGAGGACCTTGCGCACGGCGGGGAGCCGGTCGAGGAGATCGCCCGCCCGGACGAAGACGCCGCGGCGGCGGAGCGCGTCGAGGGTGAGCTCGTAGGCGAGCGGCGTGGCGATGCCGAGGGCGCACGGGCAGGTGACGACGAGCAGCGCCACGGTGACGTCGAGGGCGGCGTCGGGCCCGGCCGGCCACCAGGCGAGGAGCGCCACCGCGGCGAGGGCGAGGACGACGACGACGTAGACGCGGGCGAGGCGATCCCAGAACCGCGCGTGGGCCGGCGCCCGGCCGGGCTCCGGCGGCGGCGCGCGGAGGAGGTCCGGCAGCGGCGAGGCCTCGAAGGCCGTGCGCGCCAGGAGATTCACCGCGGCGCGGCCCGAGAGGAAGGAGCCGGCGGGGATCGTCTCGCCGCGGACGGCGCGCTTCGTCGCCGCCTCGCCGGTGATCCAGTCGGTGGAGTACGTCGCCTCCTCGTCGTCGAGCACGCCGTCGACGGGCACGAGATCGCCGGGCGCGATCACCAGCCGATCGCCGATCGCGATCTTCGGGGCGGGCACGAGCCGGAGGCCCGCGCCCTCCCGGCGCCGCACCAGGATCCCGTCGGCGCCGCCGTCCTCGAGCAGGAGGCGCCGGTTCCGCGCCAGCACCCGCTCCTGCAGCCAGCGGCCGAGGAGCATCAGGGTGACGAAGACGTTGAGGGTGTCGAAGTAGGCGAGGTCGCCGCGGCCGTCGCGCGCCTTGAGGAGCGACGCGCCGAACGCGAGCACGATGCCGGCGGCGATCGGCAGGTCGAGGTGGAGGAGGCCGCGGCGCAGCCCGCGCACCGCCGCGCCGAAGAACGGCCAGCCGCCGATCGCCACCACCGCCGCGGAGAGCCACACCGACAGCCGCGAGAACAGCGCGAAGGTCTCGGGCTCGTCGGGCGCGAGGCCCATGTAGAACGCGACCGAGAACATCATCACGTTCAGGGAGAGCGCCGCGGAGATCCCGAGGCGCACCAGCAGATCCTTGGACGCCGGATCGGCCTTCTTCCGGCTCGGGCCGAGGCGGTAGCCGAAGCGCTCCACGTCCTCGACCCAGGCGCGCAGCGGGAAGCTCCTCGGGAACGCGAGCCGCACCTTCCCGAGCGCAGGGTTGACGTGGACGCTGGCGCTGCCGTGGCGGCGGCCGAGCTCGTCGATGAGCCACACGCACGCGGCGCAGTGGAGGCCCTGCACGTCGAGCTCGGCGGTGGCGAGGCCGCCCTCGCAGGCGGCGGCGCGGGCCTCGAGCGGCTCGAGCCAGGCGCGGCTCCCGCTCCCGTCGCGCGAGGCGACCGGCGCGCCGGCGCCGCCGGCGAGGTCGTAGTAGCGGCCGAGCCCCTGCCCGACGAGCAGCGCATGGACCTCGCTGCAGCCGGTGCAGCAGAAGGCGGCGTCGCCCGCGCCCGCGGGGATCGCGCTTCCGCAATGCAGACAGGAGCCGGGCTTCATGATCGCCGTCATCTGCGAGCGGCGTGCCGGGCACGTGCGCTGCACGGGCACACGCGCTGCAACGGCGGGACGGCATGGACGCGATCGATCCCCTCGTGCTCGGTGTCGGCGGCGCGATCGTCGCCGGCCTGGCCGGCAGCCTCCACTGCGCGCTGATGTGCGGGCCGCTCGCGTGCGCGGCGCTGCCGCGCGGCGAGGAGGGATCGGCCGCGCCGTCCGCGCCGGGGCTGGTGGCGCTGCGGGCGCCTGCGCGGCACGGACGCGTCGCGCTCGCGTACCACGCGGCGCGGATCGCGGCGTACACGGCGATCGGCGCCGCGCTCGGGCTCGTGGGCGCGGGGCTCTCGGCGACGCTGAAGCTGTCGCTCGCGCCGGCGCTGCCGTGGCTGCTGGCCGCCGTGCTCGTAGGGTCGGCGCTCGGGCTGGGCAAGAGGGTGGGACGGATCCCCGGCCTCTCGCGGCTCTCCGCTGCGATTGCGCGCGCCGGCGCACGGCTTTCGCCGGCCGTCCGGGCGGGCGCAATCGGTGCGCTCACGCCGCTCCTGCCGTGCGGTCTCCTCTACGGACTCTTCGCCGGCGCGGTCGCCGCCGGCTCGCCCGCGGGCGGCGCCGTCGTCCTCGGCGGCTTCGCGGTGGGCGCGACGCCCGCCCTGGTGGCGGCGCAGCTCGGCGCCCCCGCGCTCGCCCGGCTGCGGGGGGTGCCGCCGCTGCTGGGGCGCCGGGGCGGCCCCCGGGTCGCCGCGGCGGGCCTCGTGTTCCGCGCGCTCGCCACGAGCGGCGGCGGCTCCTGCCACTGACGGTGAGAGGCGCGATCACCGCGGCAGGTCGCCGCGGCGTGCGCAATCCTGCCGCAGGCCGCGCGATCTGCGTGGTAGAGCACCCGCAGGAGGTGGCGCCTGAAGCCCGTTGCCCCCACGCGCAGCCCGACCGACCTCGCGGGCGCGACCGGTCGCGTCGAGCCGCACGCCGAGCCGGCCGACCGGGTGCTCGCGGCGCTGGGGTCCGACGCCGCGCACGGCCTCCCGCCGGAGGAGGCCGCCGAACGCCTCCGCCACGACGGCCCGAACGCGCTGCCGGAGCCGCCGCGCCGCTCGATCGCCTCCATCTTCCTCGGGCAGCTGAAGAGCCCGCTCGTCTACCTGCTCTTCCTGGCGGCCGCGGTGGTCTTCGCCCTCGGCGAGACCACCGACGCCCTCGTCATCCTCTCGGTCGTCCTCCTCAACGCCGTCATCGGCGCGCTGCAGGAGGGCCGCGCCGAGCGCTCGCTCGAGGCGCTGCGGAAGCTCGCCGGGCACAAGGCGCGCCTCGTCCGCGGCGGGCAGGAGCTCGTGCTCTTCGCCCGCGAGGTCGTCCGCGGCGACGTGGTGCTCCTCGGCGCGGGCGACGCCGTGCCCGCCGACGCCCGCGTCGTCGAGGCGGCCGGCCTCGAGGTCGCCGAGGCGGCGCTCACCGGCGAGTCGCTGCCGGTGGCGAAGGGCGCTGCCGCCGTGCCGGGCGAGACGCCCCTCGCCGACCGCACCAGCATGGTCCACGCCGGCACCCACGTCACCGCCGGCCGCGGCCGCGCGGTGGTGGTGGCGACCGGCGGCGCCACCGAGGTCGGGCAGATCGCCGCGCTGACGTCGACGGCGCGCGAGCCCGAGACCCCGCTCTCGCGGCGCATCGCCACCTTCGGCCGCGCGCTCCTCGTCGCCGCCGCCGCGCTCTTCGTGACCGTGATGGGCCTCGGCTGGCTCCAGCGCCTGGAGCTCGGCGAGCTGCTGATGATCGCCATCTCGCAGGTGGTCGGCCTCGTGCCCGAGGGCCTGCCGGTGGTGATGACCGTCGCCCTCGCCGTGGGCGTGCAGCGGATGGCGAAGCGCGGCGCGATCGTGCGGCGGCTCGCCGCGGTCGAGACGCTCGGCTCGACCACGGTGATCTGCAGCGACAAGACCGGCACGCTCACCAAGAACGAGATGACGGTCGTCGAGGTGCACCTGCCGGGCGCGCCGCCGGTGCAGGTCACCGGCGTGGGCTATGCGCCGGAGGGCGGCCTCTCCCGCGATGGAGCGCCGGTCGACACCGCGGCCGATCCCCGGCTCCTCGCCCTCGCCGAGGCGGCGGTGCTCTGCAACGACGCCGACGTCGTCCGCGGCGACGACGGCCGGCTCGCCGCGCTCGGCGATCCCACCGAGGCCGCGCTGGTGACCTTCGGCAGGAAGGCCGGCCTCGATCCGGCCGCGCTGCGCGCCTCGCGTCCCCGGCGCGGCGAGCTGCCGTTCGAGGCGGCCACCAAGCTCATGGCCACGGTGCACGACCACCTGGTGGCGGTGAAGGGCGCCCCCGAGGTGCTCGCAGGCCTGGCCCGCGCCGAGCACGGCCCCGACGGCGAGCGGCCCCTCGACCTCGCCGACCTGCGCGGGCGGGTGGAGGCGATGGCGTCGCGGGCGCTGCGCGTCCTCGCCCTCGGCGCCGCCGACCTGCCCGAGGGCGTCGACCCGACGACGGAGACCCTGCGCGGCCGGGTGGTGCTGCTCGGCCTCGTCGGCCAGGTCGACCCGCCGCGCGAGGAGGCCGCCGCGTCGGTGCGCGCGTGCAAGGCGGCCGGCATCCGGCCGGTGATGATCACCGGCGACCACAAGGCCACCGCGCTCGCGGTGGCGCGGCAGCTCGGCATCGCCTCCGAGGGCGACGTCGCCCTCGACGGCACCGAGCTCTCGGACCTGGACGACGCGGCGCTCGCGAAGGCGCTCGCGCACGCGCCGGTCTTCGCCCGCGTCCACCCGTCGCAGAAGCTGCGGCTGGTCACCGCGCTCCAGGCGCAGGGCCACGTCGTCGCCATGACCGGCGACGGCGTCAACGACGCGCCGGCGCTCGCCCGCGCCGACGTCGGCGTGGCGATGGGGATCACCGGCACCGAGGTCGCCAAGGAGGCGGCGAAGGTCGTCCTCACCGACGACAACTTCGCCACCCTGGTCCGCGCGGTGGAGGAGGGCCGCCTCGTCTACGCGAACCTGAAGAAGGCGCTGCTGCTGCTGCTGTCGACCTCCTTCGCGGAGGTCGGCGTCCTGGTGCTGGCGCTCGTCGCCGGGTTCCCGCCGCCGTTCGCCGCGGTGCAGATCCTCTGGAACAACGTGGTCACCGAGGGGACGATCACGGTGAACCTGGCGATGGAGCCGCTCGAGGGCGACGAGCTCCGCCGCCCGCCGGTGCCGCGCGACGACCCGCTCCTGGGCAGGGCGCTCCTCGGCCGGCTCGTCCTCTTCTCGGTGACGATCGCCGCCGTGACGCTGGGCTGGTTCTCGGTGCGGCTCTCGCAGGGCGTGGCGTTCGAGGTGGCCCGGACCGAGACCTTCACGCTGCTCGCGGTGTGCGAGTGGTTCAACGTGCTCAACTGCCGCTCGGCGGTGCGGTCGGCGCTCGACCGGAAGATCCTCCTCAACCGCTGGCTGCTCGCCGGCCTCGTCGCCGGCAACGTCGGGCAGGCGGTGGTGGTGTTCGTGCCGGCGATGAACGAGATCTTCTACACCACGCCGATCGGCTTCTGGCAGGTGCTGCAGATCGGCGCGGTGGGGAGCCTGGTGCTCTGGGTCGAGGAGCTGCGGAAGTGGATCGTGCGGCGCCGGGTCGCGGCGGCGCCGGTGCCGGCCTGAGGGCCGCGGAGAGCGAGCGATGCAGAGGTACGTCAGCGCCGAGGAGGCCGTGGCGTCGGTCGGGTCGGGAGACCGCGTCTTCGTGCAAGGCGCCGCCGCCACGCCCCACCGGCTGCTCCGGGCGCTCGTCGCCCGCGCCGGCGAGCTGCGCGACGTCGAGCTCGTGCACCTGCACCTCGAGGGCGACGCCCCGCACGTGGCGCCCGGCCTCGAGAAGAGCTTCCGCGCCAACGCGCTCTTCCTCGGCGCCAACGTCCGCGACGCCGTCCACGAGGGCCGCGCCGACTACTGCCCGGTGTTCCTCTCCGAGGTGCCGCTCCTGTTCCGGCGCGGGACCATGCCGCTCGACGTGGCGCTCGTGCACGTGTCGCCGCCGGACAAGCACGGCTACTGCTCGCTCGGCGTCTCGGTCGACGTCGCGGTGGCGGCGGTGCAGACCGCGCGCACGGTGATCGCCCAGGTGAGCCCGCGGATGCCGCGCACCCACGGCGACGGCCTCGTCCACGTCTCGCGCTTCTCGGCGATGGTCGAGGTCGACGACGAGCTGCCCTGCCACGCCGCGCCGCCGCCCGACGAGAAGGAGCGCGCCATCGGCCGCAACGTCGCCTCGCTGGTCGAGGACGGGGCGACGCTGCAGATGGGCATCGGCGCGATCCCGAACGCGGTGCTCGAGGCGCTCGCCGGGCACCGGCGCCTCGGCGTGCACACCGAGATGTTCTCCGACGGCCTCATCGACCTGGTGGAGCGCGGCGTCGTCACCGGCGAGGCGAAGCGCGTGCACCGCGGCCGGATCGTCACCGGCTTCGCGGTCGGCACGAAGCGGCTCTACGACTTCGTCGACGACAACCCGCTGGTCCAGTTCCTCGACATCCAGTACGTGAACGACACCGCGGTGATCCGGAAGAACCAGAGGGTCACCGCCATCAACAGCTGCATCGAGGTCGACCTCACCGGCCAGGTCGCCTCCGACTCGATCGGCACCCGGATCTACTCCGGCGTCGGCGGGCAGATGGACTTCATCCGCGGCGCCTCGCTCTCCGAGGGCGGCCGGCCGATCCTGGCGCTCCCCTCGACGACGCGGACCGGGATCTCCCGGATCGTGCCCACGCTGAAGCCCGGCGCCGGCGTCGTCACCACCCGCGCCAACGTGCACTGGGTGGTGACCGAGCACGGGATCGCCGACCTCCACGGCAAGAACCTGCGGCAGCGCGCCAGGGCGCTGGTGGCGGTGGCGGCGCCGGAGCACCGCGAGGCGCTGCTCGCCGAGGCGACGAGGCGCCTCGGCCCGCTCACGTGAGCGCCCGCCGCGCCGACCGGGCGCTCGCGGCCGGCGCCGTCGGCGCGATCGCGCTGGTGGTGGCGACCGGCACCTGGCTGCGCCTCGGCCTCGGCGGCCACGTGCCGCTGCCGGGCACGTTCGCGTTCGTGCGCCACGCGCACTCGCACGTGGGCGTCTACGCCGTGCTCTTCCCGCTCCTCTGGATCGCCTGGCGCGCGGCGGGGCTCCCCTCGCCGGGCCTCCGCACCGCGGTGGTCTACCTGGCGGCGGCGTTCGCCTCGTTCCTCGGCTTCTTCACCGCCGGCTACGGGAAGGTCGCCATCGTCGGCTCCACGGTGGTGGGCGTGCTCTGGCTCGTCACCGCCTTCGGCGCCCGGGGCGCGGTGCTGCGCGGGCCGCCGCTGCTCCGCTTCGGCCCGATCGGGATCGTCGTCGCCGCGGCGATCGTCCCGGCGATCGCGGTGACGACGCGCCGCGACCCGGCGCTGGCGCAGGCGATCGTGAAGTCGTTCCTCTCGGTGCTGATGTTCTCCGTGCTCGTGCCGGCGTCGCTCGCGAAGCTCGGCGCCCGCGCCTCGGTGCCGGCCGCCCTCGCGCTCTTCCTCGGCGCGCTCGGGACCGCGGCGTTCCTCGGGGTGGCGCCGGGGCGCGCCACCGGCCTCGCGGCCGCGGCGTACGGCGCGCTGGTCGCGTACGAGGCGCTGCGCGCCGGCGGCTCGCGCGCCACGCGCCTCGCCTTCGCCGTGGCCGCCCTCGGCACCCTCGCCCTCGGCCTCCGCGGGACGACCATCCCGCACGCCACCGCGATGGCGGGCCTGCACTTCCTCGTCCTCGGCCCGCTCCTCGGCGCGCTGGCGCCGCCCCCGGGCGCGCTCCGCTTCGTCGGCCTCGGCGCCGCCGCGGCGATGGGCGCCTCGCTGGCGGCGCTCGACCTCGGGCTCCCGGGCGACGTCGGCCACGGGTTGGCCGCGGCCGCCGGGGTCGTCGCCCTGGTGCCGGCGGTGGCCGGCTTCGCCGCGCTCGTCCGCCTCCCGCGAGGTGCCGGGTGAAGCGCGCCGACACGCCGCTCGCGACGCGGCTCCTCGTCGGCGCGCCCGAGGCGACCGCCGGCGAGGTCGTCGCGGAGCTCGCGACCGCGCGGCCCGAGACCGCCGAGGTGGTCTTCGTCGTCGACGCCGGACGCGTGCTCCTCGGCGTCGTCGAGCTCCCGGCGCTGCTCGCCGCGCCGAAGGAGGCGACGCTCCGCGCGCTGATGCGCACCGACGTCCACCCCGGCCACCCGGGCCAGCGCGAGGAGTGGCTCGCCCACGCGGCGCTGCGCTCCGGCCTCCCGGTCCTCCCGGTCGTCGACGAGGCGGGGCGGCTCGTGGGCGCGGTCACCGCGCCGGTGCTCCTCGCCATCCTCCGCCGCGAGCACGTCGAGGACCTCCACCGGCTCGCCGGCATCACCCGCGAGGGCGTCCGCTCCCGCGAGGCGCTCGAGGCGCCGCCGCTCCGCCGGGCGCGGCACCGGCTCCCGTGGCTCCTGGTCGGCCTCGCCGGGAGCGCCCTCGCCACCTTCGTGGTCTCGCGCTTCGAGGGAGAGCTCGAGGCGAACGTCGCGGTGGCCTTCTTCGTGCCGGCGATCGTCTACCTCGCCGACGCGGTGGGCACGCAGGCGGAGGCGATCGCCGTGCGCGGCCTCTCGCTCGGCAAGCTCTCGCTCGGCGCCCTGCTCCTCGGGGAGCTGCGCACGGGCCTGCTGATCGGCGCGCTCCTCGGCGCGCTCGCCGCAGGCGCCACCTTCGTCTCCTTCGGCGACGGCCGGCTGGCGTCGGCGGTGGGCCTCGCCATCGCCGCGGCGAGCTCGCTGGCGAGCGCGCTCGGGATCCTCTTCCCTTGGCTCCTGCACCGCCTCGGCGCCGACCCCGCCTTCGGCTCGGGGCCGGTCGCGACCGTCGTGCAGGACGTCGCCAGCGTCACGATCTACTTCGTGCTCGTCCACGCGCTCGCCGCGCCGTAGGCCGGGCGCCCGCCGCCCCGCCCGCGCCGACCGGGGCGCGATGCGCCGCCGCGCTTCCGGCCCCACCTCAGGCGGAGACCTCCGGCGTCGAGGTGGCGCATGACCACGAAGCAGATCTTCTTCCGCTCCGAGGCCCGCGAGCGGATCCTCCGCGGCGCGACCACGCTCGCCGACGCGGTCCGGGTCACCCTCGGCCCGAGGTCGAAGAGCGTGCTCATCGAGCGGAAGTGGGGCGCGCCGGTCGTCTGCAACGACGGCGTCACCGTCGCCAAGGAGGTCGAGCTCGAGAGCCCCGAGGAGAACCTCGGCGCCCGGATGCTCCGCGAGGCGGCGGAGAAGACCGGCGACGTCGTCGGCGACGGCACCTCCACCGCCACCGTCCTCGCCCACGCGCTCTACGCCGAGGGCCTGCGCAACGTGGTCGCCGGGTCGAGCGCCATCGACATCAAGCGCGGCCTCGAGCGCGGCCTGGCGGCGGCGGTGAAGGCGATCCGCGCCCTCGCCCGGCCGGTGCGGAGCCGGACCGAGAAGGCGCAGGTCGCCACCGTGGCCGCGCACAACGATCCCCGGATCGGCGGCCTCGTCGCCGACGCCATGGAGCGCGTCGGCGACGACGGCGTCGTCACGGTGGAGGAGGCGAAGGGCACCGAGACGTCGCTCGAGGTGGTCGAGGGCATGCAGCTCGACCGCGGCTACCTCTCGCCCTACTTCGTCACCGACACCGCCAAGATGGAGTGCCGCCTCGAGCGGCCGCTGATCCTGCTCCACGAGCCGCCGATCTCCGGGATGAAGGACCTGGTCGCCATCCTCGAGCAGGTGGTCGAGCTCGGCCGCCCGCTGGTGGTCGTCGCCGAGGACGTGGACGGCGAGGCGCTGGCGACGCTGGTGGTGAACCGCCTCCGCGGCGCGCTCGCCTGCGTCGCGGTGAAGGCGCCGGGCTTCGGCGACCACCGCAAGGCGCTGCTCGAGGATCTCGCCGTCCTCACCGGCGGCAAGGTCGTCGCCCGGGAGCTCGGCAAGAAGCTCGAGCACGTCACGCCCGACGACCTGGGCAGCGCCGCCCACGTGACGGTGACCAAGGACGCCACCACCGTGGTCGGCGGCGGCGGCGACAAGGCGGCGATCGCCGCGCGGATCGAGCAGCTCCGGCACGAGCGCGACGAGGCGAAGAGCGACTACGACCGGCAGCGGCTCGAGGAGCGGATCGCCAAGCTCGCCGGCGGCGTCGCGGTGATCCGCGTCGGCGCGCCGGCGGAGTCGGAGCTGAAGAGCCGGAAGGAGGCGCTCGACGACGCGCTCAGCTCCACCAAGGCCGCGGTGGCCGAGGGCGTCGTGCCCGGCTGCGGCCTGGCGCTCCTCCGGGCCGTCGACGCGGTCGAGGCGGAGGAGGCGCACGCCGAAGGCGACGAGAAGCTCGGCCTCCGCATCCTCCGCCACGCCCTCGAGGCCCCGACGCGGCAGATCGCCGAGAACTCCGGCGTCGACGGCGGCGTGGTCGTCGACCGCATGCGCGCGGGGAAGGGCGCGTACGGCTTCGACGCCGCGACCAACCGCTGGGTCGACCTGATCGAGGTCGGCATCGTCGACCCGGCGAAGGTCGTGCGGGTGGCCCTCGAGAACGCGGTCTCCGTCGCCGGCGTGCTGCTCCTCACCGAGGCGACGCTCACCGAGAAGCCCGAGCCGAAGCCGGCCGAGAGCCCGGCGCACTTCGGCTGAAGGAGGCGGCGATGTTCCGGGATCGCACCGAGGCAGGAGAGCGGCTGGCGCAGCGGCTCCTCGCGCACCGCTGGCAGGACCCGCTCGTCCTCGGCCTGCCCCGCGGCGGCGTGCCCGTCGCCAGCGAGGTCGCCAGGGCGCTCGGCGCGGAGCTCGACGTCTGGGTGGTGCGGAAGCTCTCGTCGCCGCTGCAGCCCGAGCTCGGCGTCGGCGCGGTGGGCGAGGGCGGCGCGGTGTGGCTCGACGGCGCGCTCGCCTCGGCGGTGGGCCTGCGCGGGCAGGCCCTGCGGGAGGTGCTCTCGCGCGAGCGCACCGAGGTGGAGCGGCGGGTGCAGCGCTTCCGCGAGGGGCGCCCGCCGCCCGCGCTCGCCGGCCGCACGGTGATCCTCGTCGACGACGGCATCGCCACCGGCGGCACGGTGCGGGCGGCGATCACCGACCTCCGGGAGCGGGCCCCGGCGAAGCTCGTACTCGCGGTGCCGGTCGCGGCGGCGCAGAGCCTCGAGCGGATCCGCGACGACGTCGACGAGGTGGAGTGCCTGCTCGCGCCGTGGGACCTCGGCGCCGTCGGCGCCTGGTACCAGGACTTCCGGCAGGTGTCCGGCGACGAGGTGGTGCGGCTCCTCCGCGAGCACGCCCGCGGCAGGGCCGCGCCGGCGGGCGCGCCCGCCTAGGCCGCCGGCTCGCGCACCACCGTGACCGGCCGGTGCGCGCGGCGCACCACGTCCTCGGCCACCGAGCCGAGGAGCGCCTTCGAGAGCCCGGTGCGGCCGTGGGAGCCGACCACGATCGCGTCCGCCGAGAGCCGCTCCGCCGCCTGGACGATGCCCTCGCCCGGCGCGCGCGCCTCGACGAGGTGCACGTGGGTGGAGACGCCGCGGCCGGCGGCGTCGGGCGGGACGAGCGAGCGGAGTCGCGACTCGAGCTCGGCGCGGCGCTCCGGCGAGAGCGACCCGTCGCCCGCCGCGCCCGGCACGCGCTCGACGACGTGGCAGAGCTCCACGCGGCCGCCGGCGGCGAGCTGCGCGTAGGCCTGCAGCACCGCCCGGTCGCCGCTGGCCGAGAGGTCGGTGGCGGCGAGCACCACCCGGAGCGGCGGGATGCGCGCCTCGGGCCGCGCCTCGGCGAGGCCGGGCGCGACCATCACCGGGATCGAGGAGACGTGGAGCAGGTCGCGCGCGGTCGAGCCGTGCCAGAGCCGCGCGAGGCCGTGGCGGCCGTGGCTGCCGGCGACGAGGAGGTCGGCGCCGGCCTCCTCGGCCCACCGGGCGAGGTACTCGGCCGGCCGGCCGAGGCCGGGCCCGATCCGGAACGCGACGCTGCCGTCGCCGGGCAAGGACCCCACCTTCTCGCGGAGCTCGCGCTCGAGCACCTCGACCACCTCGACGTCGGCCTCGACGAGGCTCCTCGCGCCGAAGAGGCCGAGGCGCTGGTACTCGCCGGGCGGCCAGTAGCAGTGGCCGAAGGTCACGTCGCAGGGGCCGCCCTTGCGGAGCAGGCGGACCGCGGCGATCGCGGCGTCGCTCGCGCGGCTGCCGTCGAGGGCGCAGAGCACGCGCAGCGGGCGGTCTCGACCCGGCGCCGCCTTCACCAGGCCCGCGGCGTCGCCGCGGACGACCACCGCGGGCCGGTCGGCGCCGGCGGCCACCGCGTCGGCGAAGCTGCCGAGCGCGGCCCGGGCGAGCGCGCGGCGGCCGTGGGTGCCGAGCACGATCATCCGCACGTCGAGCCGCTTCGCGAGCGCGGCGAGCGCGTCGGCGGCGACCCCCTCGAGCAGCTCGACGTCCACGTCGAAGCCCGCGGCGCGGAGGCGCTTCGCCTCGGCGGCGAGCTCGCCCTCGACGTGGCTGCGGAGCTCCTTGACGTAGTCGCCGGTGACCAGCGGCCCCGCGAGGAGCACGCCCGGCGGCGGCACCTCGAGGACGTGGGCGAGGACGAGGCCGTCGCCGAGGCGGCGGGCGAGGGCGGCGGCGGCGTCGGCGGCGGCGGACGCCTGCTGCGAGAAGTCGGTCGCGACGAGGATCTTCACGTGTACCTCCGTGGAGCCCCGGAAGATTGCACGGCCCGCGCCACGCCGCGCGGCTCATCTTCGGGGCGCGCTCCCCCACGCGGGCCGCAGCCCTTGCGCGGAGGGCGCTCGCCCCCGCGCCCGCTGCACCCCCGGGTCGCGCTTGCGCCCGACGCACGGGACCCTACCTGGAGGGCGACACACCGGAGGACACGATGGGATCCGCATTCCAGATGGCGGCGCGGCCCGTGCCGGCCGACGCCGCCAGCCTCGCCGCGCGGCTCGAGCGCCGCTGCAACCGCCACCGCGACCGCGCCCGCGCCGCGCGCGACGTCGAGGCCGTCCACGTCGAGGCGATCGCCTGGGTCGACGAGGCCGAGGCGCTGCTCGGCCGGCTCATGGACGCCATCGCAGCGGCCCACGAGGTCGGGACGCTCCCCGCGGCGCGGGCCCGCTCCACCGGCCGCGTCGCCACGCTGCTCGCCGCCGAGGTGCAGGAGCACGTGGCGCAGGTCCTCGGCCTCGACGAGCCGGCGGCCCTGGCGGCGGAGGTCGAGGTCCACCACGCGCAGGCCGCCCGCCTGGCGGCGAAGCTCGCCACCCTGCTCGGTCCGGTCCCACACCGGCGTCGCTCCGGGGCACGGCTTCTGCATCGCGCGCGGGCATGAGCGCGCCGACGAACGGGGACGTCGCTGAGATGCTGGATCTCGTGGGGAATCTGCTCTCGGTCCAGCGGGCCCCCGCAAGCAGGGTGCAGCGTTTCACCGCCGGCGCGCAGGCCGTGCGCGCCCACCCCGAGCCGGTCGCCGCGGTGGTCGCCCGGGACGGGCGCGAGGGCCTGCAGCGAATCGCCGGGGTGACCCCGACCGTCGCCTCGACCATCGAGGAGCGGGTCCACACCGGCCGGCTCGCGCTGCTCGCGCGGCTGCAGGGCGCGGTCTCCCCCGAGGACCTCTTCCGGACGCTGCCCGGCGTCGGCGACACGCTCGCGCGGCGCATCCACGGCCAGCTCGGCATCGACACCCTCGAGGAGCTCGAGCTCGCCGCCCACGACGGCCGGCTCGCCCGGGTGGACGGCTTCGGCGAGCGCCGCGCCGCGCTGGTGCGCGAGGACCTCGAGGTCCGGCTGCTCCGCACCTCGCGGAGGTTCGCGCGCCTCGTCGACGGCCGCACCCGCGCCGAGCGACCGCCGGCCACCGAGGTGCTCGAGATCGACGCCCGCTACCGCCGCGAGGCCGAAGGGGGCCGGCTGCCCCGCATCGCGCCGCGGCGGATGAACCCGAAGCAGGAGGCGTGGCTGCCGATCCTCCACCTCGACGAGGGCGGCTACGCGTACACCGCGCTGTTCTCGAACACCGCGCTCGCGCACAAGCTGGCGCGCACCCACGACTGGGTCGTCGTCTACTGGGAGCGCGACGGCGAGGACGGGCAGGCCACGGTGGTGACCGAGACGCGCGGCGCCCTCGCGGGGCTGCGGGTGATCCGCGGGCGCGAGCAGGAGTGCGGCCCGCCGTCGCTCGGTCCGGCGAACGGCGCGCCCGCAGAGCCCGAGGCGCGCGCCTCCTAGAGCAGCTGGTACGCGCGGCGGTAGCCGAGGCGCAGCTCGGCGGCGAGCCGATCGCCGGCGGCCGCGAGCGCGAGCGCCTCCGACGGAGCCGCCGCGCGCGCGAGCTTCTCGGCGCGCACCTCCGCGCCGCGGAACGCCAGCTCGAGCTCGAGCACGGCCCGCCGGGCCTCGCCCCTGGCGCGGGCGAGGAGCTGCCGCCGCGCCTCCCGCAGATCGTCGAGCTCGAGCAGGAACCTGCGCTGCACCGCTTCCATGGTGGCCCCCCGGCCTGCGTCCTACGTCAAACCGTCCTCGAGAACACCGGCAGCTTCCCGCCGACCGCGCGGCCCAGGTACGCGTCGAAGCACATGGCGACGTTGCGCACGAAGGGCCGGCCGAGCGGCGTCACCTCGACGCCGTCCGGCGACCGGACGACGAGCCCCTCCGCCTCGTGCTCCGCGAGCGACGCGAGCGAGCCGTCGAGCGCCGCGCCCGCGTCGACGCCGTGCTTGGCGCCGAGGGCCGCGAGGTCGAGGTGGAAGTTGCACATGAGCTGCGAGATCGCGTCGCGCCGGAGCTGGTCGTCGGCGGTGAGCCGGAGGCCGCGGCCGGTCGCGAAGCGGCCGCCGCGCACGGCGGCCTCGTAGGCGCCGAGCGGCCGCACGTTCTGGGCGTAGGCGCCGCGGACGTCGGAGATCGCCGTGGCGCCCACGGCGACGATGTCCGGCGCCGGCCGCACGGTGTAGCCCTGGAAGTTCCGGGCGAGGCGCCGCTCCGCCTGCGCCCGCGCCAGCTCGTCGGTCTCCTTGGCGAAGTGGTCGAAGCCGATCTCCACGTAGCCGGCGGCGAGGAGCTTGTCGCGGCCGAGGGCGAAGAGCCGCCACTTCTCCTCGCCCCGCGGCAGCGTGCTCTCGTCGATCTTGCGCTGGTGCGCCCGGAGCTCCGGCACGTGCGCGTAGGAGAAGAGCGCCACGCGATCGGGATCGAGGCGGATCACCTCGTCGAGGTTCCAGGCGAACGTCCGCTCCGTCTGCTTCGGGAGGCCGTACATCAGGTCGAGGTTCAGGCCCCGGAAGCCGAGCTTCCTGCCCCACGAGAGCAGCTCCTCGGTCTCGGCCACCGACTGCCGGCGGTTCACCGCCGCCTGCACCTCGGGGGTGAAGTCCTGCACGCCCATCGAGAGCCGGTTGAAGCCCATCCCGCGGAGGAGCGCGAGCTGCGTCCGCGTGGTCACCACCGGGTCGATCTCGACGGCGAGCTCCGCCTCGCGCTCGACCCGGAAGCGCTCCGTGATCTTGTCCCAGAGCCGGAGCAGCAGCGGCTCGTCGAGCGAGGTCGGGGTGCCGCCGCCGTAGTGGAGCTGCAGCAGCCGGTTCCGCGAGCGCAGGCGATCGGCCACCAGGTCGAGCTCGTCGCGCACCGCGTCCACATAGGACGTGTGCCGGCGGCGGTCGCTGGAGATGACGACGTTGCAGCCGCAGTAGGTGCACATCTCCCGGCAGAACGGCAGGTGCACGTAGAGGGAGAGCGGCAGCTCGTCGCCGGCCCGGCCCGCCTCGTCGAGCTGCGCGGCGTAGGCCTCGGGGCCGAACGACTCGCTCCACTGCGGCACCGTCGGGTAGCTCGTGTAGCGAGGTCCCTGGACGTCGTGCCGCGCCAGGAACGACGCGTCGATGGCGGGGCGGGCGATCAGGGGTGCGGCGGGGTGCACGGGCATGGAGCTCCTCGAGAGGTCGACCCGGGGATTGCGAGTCTCGTGCCGGGGCTCGGCGGCGGGCCAGGCCCGCTGCGGCCGCGGGGCACGCGCAGCCACTGCGCAAGGGGCGCACCCGTTGCGCGATCCTCGCCGCAACCCGGCGCAAGCGGCCGCACTTCCTGGCTGGCACGACGTCCGCAGTAGCCGTCCGTGACCCGCCCGTCCGGGCGAACAGGAGGTCGACAGGTGGAGCGGATCGAAGAGAAGCGTCCGGTGCGGGTGGTGGTGATCGGCGGCGGCGTCGGCGGGACGGTGGTCGCGAACCGGGTCGCCCGGCGGCTCGGCGGCCGGGCGGCCGTGGAGCTGGTCACCGCGTCGCCCTGGCACGTCTACGAGCCTGGGCTCCTGTTCGTGCCGTTCCACGACCTGCCGCAGGTGGAGGTGCTGAAGGCCGAGCGCGACCTGCTCCGGCCCGAGGTCGCGCTGGTGCCGGAGGACCCGGCGGTCGCCATCGACGTCGAGCAGAAGACGGTGCGCCTCGCGAGCGGCCTCGCCCTCGGCTACGACTACCTCGTCCTCGCCACCGGCTCGGAGCTCGACGAGGACAGGATCCCCGGGCTGAAGGCGGCGGCCCACCACTTCTCGAACCTGGCGGCGGCCGAGAAGCTCCGCGACGCGCTCTACCGCTTCACCGGCGGGCGGATCGTCGTCGGCGCGGCGGCGCTGCCGTACAAGCACCCGCAGGCGCCGGCGGAGCTCGCGCTGCTCCTCGCCGACTTCGTCGAGCGCAACGGCCTCGCCGGCCGCACCGAGATCGTCTACGCCTACCCGCTCGACGACGTCTTCCCCGAGCCCTCGGTGGCGGCGGCGCTCCGGGCGAGGCTCGAGGAGCGCGGGATCGCGATCCGGACCGGCTTCCAGCCGGTGGCCGCCGACGACGCCCGGAAGCTGGTCTTCGGCCGCGGCGGCCAGGAGCTGCCGTACGAGCTCCTGGTGATGGTGCCGCCGCACCGCGGGTCGAAGCTCGCCCGCGAGGCGGGCCTCGGCGACGCCCACGGCTGGCTGCCGACCGATCCGACCTCGCTCCGCCTCGTCGGCGCCCGCGACGTCTGGGTGATCGGCGACGGCTCGAACCTCTCGGTCGGCCTGGCGCCGAGCGCCGCCGACCACCAGGCGCCGGTGATCGCCGAGGCGATCGTCGCCGACTTCGAGGCCCGCGAGCCGCGGCGCCGCTTCGCGAGCTACGACGGCCGGGTGCAGCTCTTCGTCGAGCTCGGGCAGAGCCAGGTCGCGCTCCTCGAGGGCGACTACGACCATCCCCTCTCGGGGCTCGAGCCCTCCCGGGCCCTGGAGGCCGGGAAGCGGGCGTTCGATCGTGCGTACTGGCAGCTCGTCCCCACGGGAGTGCTTTGAGGATCGCCGTCTTCGACACGCGGAGGTACGACCGCGACGCGCTGGACGCGGAGAACGCGCGGCACGGGCACGAGCTCGAGTTCCTCGAGCCGCGGCTGCAGGCGGAGACCGCGGTGCTCGCCAGGGGCGCGCCCGCGGTCTGCGCGTTCGTGAACGACCGGCTCGACGCCGCCTGCCTCTCGGCGCTCGCCGCGGGCGGCACGAAGCTCGCGCTGCTCCGCTCGGCGGGCTTCAACCACGTGGACCTCGCCGCCGCCGCGCGGGCGGGGATCCGGGTGACGCGGGTGCCGGCGTACTCGCCGTACGCGGTGGCCGAGCACGCCTTCGCGCTGCTGCTCGCGCTGGTGCGGAAGCTGCCGCGGGCGCACGCCCGGGTCCGCGAGGGCAACTTCGCGCTCGACGGCCTGGTCGGCTTCGACCTCCACGGCAAGACGATCGGGATCGTGGGCACCGGCGCGATCGGCTCGGTGGCGGCGCGGATCGCCCGCGGCTTCGGCTGCACCGTGCTCGCCCACGATCCGAAGCCGGACGAGCGCCTCGTCTCCGACCTCGGGGTCCGCTACGTGCCGCTCGCCGAGCTGCTCGCGGCGAGCGACGTGGTGACGCTGCACTGCCCGCTCGTCCCGTCGACGCGGCACCTGCTCGACGAGGCCGCGTTCGCGCGGCTCAAGCCGGGCGCGATCGTGGTCAACACCGGCCGCGGCGCGCTGATCGACACCCGGGCGCTGATCGTCGCCCTCAAGCGCGGCCGCCTCGGCGGCGCCTGCCTCGACGTCTACGAGGAGGAGGAGGGCGTCTTCTTCCGCGACCTCTCCGGCGAGGTGCTGCAGGACGACCAGCTCGCGCGGCTCCTCACCTTCCCGAACGTGCTCGTCACCTCGCACCAGGCGTTCCTCACCCGCGAGGCGCTCGCCGCGATCGCGGCGACGACGCTCGGGAGCGCGACCGCCTTCGAGCGCGGCGAGCCGCTCGAGCACGAGATCCGCGCCGCCTAGGAGAGCCGCCATGGGAGCGATCGCCGAGTACCTCGAGGCCGACCACGAGCGCCTGCACGCGCTCCTCGACGCGGCGCGCGCGGAGGGGATCCCGCGCGAGCCGTACGACGCCTTCCGCCGCGGGCTGCTCCGGCACATCGGCATCGAGGAGAAGCTGCTCTTCCCCGAGGCGCGGAAGGCGGGCGCGACGATCCCGCACGACGCCCGGCTCCGGAAGGACCACGGGAGGCTGACCGCGCTCCTGGTGCCGACGCCGACCGAGGCGATCCTCGCCGAGATCGCCGGCATCCTCGCGGCGCACGACCCGCTCGAGGACGGGCCGCACGGCGTCTACGCCGCGTGCGAGCACGCGATCGGCCAGGGCGTCGGCACGCTGGCCGCGAAGATGGCCCAGTTCCCCGAGCCGCCGCTCCGCCCGAACTACGACGGGCGGCTGCCGAAGGTGCTCGAGCCCGGCTGAGGCGGGCCTGCCGCCGCCCCGTCGCACCCGACCAGGCCGTCGGGCCTGCGCCGCGATCGTGGCAGTGTTCATCCTGGGGCTGCGTCCACGCGCGTCCGGGAGAGCGATGCGACGGTCGACGGCGTTCCTCGCCGAGGCGATGGTTGGCTATCTCGTGCTCACGGCGCTCCTCGTGGGCGGCGCCGTGGTGGTGGTGCGGCGTCTGGCAGCGGTGACGTCGGCGCAGACGGCGGAGCTGCGGGTGCAGGAGCGACAGCTCACGATCGCGGAGCGGCTGCGCTGGAGCGCGGAGTTCGCGGTCTCCGCCGGCCGCGGCTACCTCATCTCCGGCGACGAGGCGTTCCTCGTCCACCTGCGAGAGGCGCGGGACGACCTCCGGGCGGGCGTGCACGAGCTGGGGCGATCCGGGCTCACGGCCGCGGGCCGTGAGCGCCTCGCGGAGGTGGAGGGCGCGGCGAGCTCCTACTTCAGGGCCCAGGACGCGCTCCTCGCGGAGCGCGAGACCGTGGAGCGGTCGCGGATGCTCGCGGACTTCGAGCGCGAGCTGCTCCCGCACACCGACCGGCTCTTCGCCGCGCTGAACGACCTCGCGGCGGGAAAGCTCGCCGCGACGGCGACGGCGTACGAGCGCGCGGAGGCGGAGCGCGGCAGGCTCGCCCGGTGGCTCTACGCGCTCGTCCTGCTGTCGCTGCCGCTGTCGCTGGCGCTGGCGTTCACGTTCTCGCGGATGCTGGCGCGGTCGTACGACGAGGCGCGCCGTTCGGCCGAGCGCGCGCGCCGCGCGGTCCAGAGCCGCGACGACGTCATGGGGATGGTCGCCCACGATCTCCGGAACCCCCTCGCTTCGATCAAGCTGGCGGCGGCGGTGCTCCGCCGGAAGCTCGAGGGTCAGCCCGCCGCCCGGCAGGCGGAGACGATCGAGCGCGTGGTGGGCCGGCTCGACGGGCTCGTCGGCAGCATGCTCGACGCGGCCAGCCTCGAGGCCGGCAGGTTCAGCGTCACCGTCGAGCCCTGCGACGCCGGCGCCCTCGTCCGCGACGCCGTCGACGCCGCGGCGCCGCTCGCCGCGTCGCGGCAGCTGCAGCTCACGTCGGAGCCTCCCGAGCCGCCGGTCGAGGTCCTCGCGGACCGCGACCGGGTCGCGCAGGTGCTCGCGAACCTCCTGGGCAACGCGCTCAAGTTCACGCCGCCGGGCGGCAGCGTGGCGGTCGCCGCGTCGCGTACCGGCGACCGGGTGACGTTCCGCGTGACCGACACGGGACCGGGGATCGACGCGGCGTCGCTGCCGCACCTGTTCGACCGGTACTGGAAGCGCGAGACCCTGGGCGTGAAGGGCACCGGGCTCGGTCTCTTCATCGCCAAGGGGATCGTCGACGCGCACGGCGGACGGCTCTGGGCCGAGAGCCCGCCGGGCCGGGGCGCGACGCTCGCCTTCACGCTCGCGGTGGCGCCGAGCATGGACCAGGCGCCGGAGCGGCGCGCCGCCGAGGACCGGCCGTCGAGCCCGCCGCCGCTGCCGAGCTAGCGGCGGGCCGACGCGAGCCGGCCGAGCGCGAGCGCGCCGAGCAAGAGCCCGAGGTCCCGGAGCGCGATGTCGAGGTAGCCGCCGACGAGCAGCAGGTTCACGATGATGCCCGCGAGCCACGCGGCGACGACGTAGGCGCCGATGCGGGGCTTCACCGCCACGAGCAGGCCCGCCGCGATCTCCACGGCGCCGACCACGAGCATGAACGAATGGCCGCCGAGGATCCGGGCGAACGAGGGCGCGAGGTACTTGTCCCAGTCGGTGAGGACCTCGAAGAACTTGTCGAGCCCCGCGACCGTGGGCGCGACCACGAACGCGAGGTGGAGGATGCGGAACGCCTGCTCCTCTGCGCGACCGGGCGCCCGCTCTCTCGCGACCGCGCCGACGCCGGGCTGCATCGTCTCCGTACGAGCCATGATGCCGTCTCTCCTTTCGGCGCGCCGTGCGCCTCTCCACGAGAGGAGTCTCGGGACGTGCGACGGTTCCTGCCGGGTCCAGCCTCCCCGCGGAGGCTCGGGTTCCTGGCGGCCGAAGAGGTGCAGGGTCGCGAGGTTCACCAGCGAGAGCACGGCCCCGAGCTCGTAGAGCCCGTGCGCGGCGCCGCGCCGACCGCGCCGACCGCGCCGGTGTTCCACAGGCTCGCGGCGGTCGCGAGGCCGTGCACCTCGCCGCGCCGCTTCAGGATCGCGCCGCCGCGATGCCGGTGATGACACCCTGCACGCGGCGGGCATGGGCCTCCGGCGACCCGTCGAGCGCCGCGCCGCCGAGCAGGACGAACGCGCACGAGCCGACGGCCACAAGCGGGAACGTGCGGAGGCCGGCGCGGCGCGCGGCGCGCCCTCGCTCCAGGCCGAGCGGCAGCGCGAGCAGGTACGCGGCCACGAGGTGCCTCGCGGCGTCCCACGCGGCGGCTGGCTCGAGGAGTGCCATCGTGCAGAATGCGATGCGAATCGAGGCACCGCCGCCGCCTGCCGGGTCGCCCACGGGGCGAGCCAGGAGCCGCCGATGATCCGCGTGAAGCGCACCTACGAGCCGCCGTCGCGCGCCGACGGCCGGCGCGTCCTCGTGGAGCGGCTGTGGCCCCGGGGCGTCCGCAAGGAGGCGCTCGAGCTCGACGAGTGGCGCAAGGAGGTCGCGCCGAGCGCGGCGCTCCGCCGGTGGTTCGGCCACAGGACCGAGCGCTGGGACGAGTTCCGGCGGAGGTACAGGGCCGAGCTCGACGGGGCCCCGGAGGCGTGGATGCCCCTCCTCGAGGCGAGCCGGCGCGGGACCCTCACGCTGCTCTTCAGCGCCCGCGACACCGAGCACAACGCGGCGGTCGCGCTGCGCGCGTACCTCGAGGAGCGGGCGAGGCTGCGGCGCTGAGCCGCGTGCCGCGCCCGGCCGCCGTCCCCAGCGTTGCCTCATGCACCGCCACCTGCACTCGCCGCTGCCCGAGCTGCCGGCCGACGCGCGCTGGGTCGGCGGCGCGCCGCCGTCGCCCGGGGAGCTGCGCGGCGTGCCCGTGCTCGTCCACTTCTGGTCCGTGGGCTGCGATGCCTGCGAGGCGCAGCTCCCGGCGGTGGCGCGCTGGGCGCGCGAGCTCGGGCCCCGGGGCCTCCGGCTCGTCGGCGTCCACGTCACGACCCAGGGCACGCCGCCCGGCACCGACGACGAGGCGATCCGCCGGAAGGCCGAGGCGGGCGGGGTGCGGCACGCGACGCTCGTCGACGACCGGGACGTCGTCGCGGCGGCGTTCGGCGTCGAGGCGACGCCCTCGTACTTCGTGTACGACGCGGCCGGGAAGCTCCGGCACTTCCACGCCGGCTACGGCGCCGACGCCACCGTGGAGCGGGCGCTCGAGCGCGTCCTCCGCGAGGCGGAAGGCGCTCACGCTCAGTGAACGGTCGACGCCGAAGGCCCGTGCCCCGACACCCGGATGTCGTAGCTCGGCTCGCCGTGCTCGGCGTGCTCGAGCTCCTCGCCGAGGTCGCGGAGGAACGCGTCCTGCGCCTCCGGGTCGAGGTCGGCGAGGATCTTCGGGACGATGGTGCGCAGCAGCCCGAGGCGGGCGTCGCGCGGCAGGTCGAGGGCGCGGTCGGCGAGCGCCGCGGTGTCGGCGCGGGAGCCCGGCGGCCGGTGCGGCAGCCCGCCCTCCGGGTGCGTGAGCGACGCGGCGCCGGCGGACTCGCGGTTGGCGATCTCGCAGAGCGTCTCCGCGGCACCCTTCGGGTCCCAGGTGGCGAAGTCGGAGAGGCTGATCACGCCCACCACCTGCCCGGCGGTGTCGGTGACGACGATCCGTGACTTCTGCTCCTCGCGCATCCGCCGCTCCGCGACGCCCACGTCCTCGCCGGGCCTGCAGGCGATCACCTGCGCCGTCATCACCTCGCGCACCCGCGTCGCCGACGGGTCGAGGCCCTCGGCGTCGGCGCGGATCACCAGGTCGCGGTCGGTGAGCGTGCCGATGGCGCGGCCCTCCTCGTCGCAGACGACGAGGAAGCCGACGTTGCGGTCCCGCATCTTCCGCGCCGCGGAGCGCAGGTCGTCGGCCGGCCGCACCCGCTGGACGTCGCGCTTCATGAGCTGCTCGCACCGCATGGCTCTCCTCCGCTACCCGGCCTTCCGCCGCCGCGCCGCCCGCTTCGCCTGTGCGGAGAGCCGCTTCCTCGACGCCGCCCCGCGGCCTTCGCGCCGGAGCGCCGAGCGGGTGGCCCGGCTCCGCTTCGAGGACCGCGGCCTCGGCTTCCGCTTGCCCTGGCCGGTCTCGTAAACGCGGCGCGCCGACTTCCGCGTGCGCGCGTTCGTCTTCCCCTTCTCGGGCGGCGGGAGCGGCACGCCGGCCCGGCGCGCCTTCGAGAGGCCGATGGCGATCGCCTGCTTCGTCGAGCGCGCGCCGTGCTTGCCGCAGCGCACGTGCTCGATCTCCTCCTTCACGAACGCGCCGGCGGCGGTGCTCGGTCGCTTGCCCGCGCGCAGGTCGGACTTCGCGCGTCGAACCGCGGTTCTCGATGGCATGTCCGTCACGCTGCGGACGGGGCCGCAGGCGGACAACCGTCGGCGTCACGGGGCGTGGGGGCCTCGAGGAGAAGATCTAGGCCACTCGAACGGACGCCCGTGGATCAGGGGACAGGCTCGGAGCCGACGATCCGGGCTTCGTTCGCTGGGGCGAGCTGGCCGGCGCCCGCCCCCTCCGCGGAACTAGGCCGACGGGTAGCGAGGGCCCGAGGCCCACGCGTCAGTCGCCGTCGATGCAGTCTTGCCGGCATCGCACTCGGAGGCGGCCTGGCATCCGCCAGCGGAGCCGCCGCCGTCACCGGACGTACCACCCGAGCCCGGGGACTCGCCGCATGCCGCGACGGCGAGCAAGGTGACCGCAGCCATGTACGTCGTGACCCCGCGATAGCGCTTCACGTTGCCTCCAGCGTTGTGCTCACGGGAAGGAACGCGCGAGGAGCCTTCGGCCCTTCACCTTCGCCACGCCGTGGCGCGCGACTTCCATCGAGCGTCACGGCGAGGCGCGGGTCGCCTCGGACGCGGCGGTGCGCATTCGGGAGTGTTCGGCAGGAACCGGCGGTCTCGACCTGAGCACGTGCCGCCAAACAACACGCGGGGCAGGAGCCTCGTCGGCCCCTGCCCCGCGTCGCTGCCACCGTCATGGCCGTCTACGAACTACCGGTCGGAGACGCCAGGCTCGTCGTCGTTCGCGGACTCGGCCTCGTCGGCCTCCACCGCGCGGAGGGCGTCCTTGATCTTCTTCTTGTTCGCGTAGCGGCGGTTCCGGGCGCGGACGTAGT
>CAZDGH010000034.1:0-23920 GCA_964504805.1 uncultured Myxococcales bacterium
GCCTGGAGCCTGGAGCCTGGAGCCTGCGCGCAGCTACTTGCGCTTGCCCTTCTTGCGATTGGCCTTCCGCGCCTGGCGCTCGCGCTTGCGCTTGTCCTTGAGCCGCTTCTTCTCGTCGTCGGAGAGGAAGACGGCGCCGCCGCCGGCGCCGTAGGTCGGCATGCCCATGAGGCGGGCGCGGGCGCGGGCGTTCGGGTCCATCGCCGGCGTGTAGCCCTTCGGCAGGCCGGCGGGGCGGGGCGCCTCCATCGCCGGCATCGGGCCGCCGGGGCCGCCGGGGGCGGCGCCGAAGATGTCGGACATGTCCATGCCCTTCATCTGGCGGAGCTGGGCGATCTGGCGGAAGCCGGGGAGCCGCGACAGCAGGCCCGGCGCCGAGCCGATCTGCCGCATCAGGCCGCGCATGCCGTTGTACTTGGCGAGGAGATCCTGGACGTCCTTCACCGTGCGGCCGGAGCCCCTGGCGACGCGGGCCATCCGGCTCTCGTTGAAGACGTCGGGCCGGGCACGCTCGCCCTTGGTCATCGAGTCGACCATCGCCTCGATCTTCCAGAGCTCCTTGTCGTCGAAGGTGATGCCCTCGGGCAGCTCGCCGAAGAGCGGGAACTTCTCCAGGAGGTCCTGGAGCGAGCCCATCTTCTTCACCAGCTTAATCTGGTCGACGAAGTCCTGGAGCGTGAAGTTGCCGGAGAGGATCTTCTCGGCGTCTTCTTCTGCCTTCTCCTGGTCGACGACGCCCTCGAAGTCCTTCATCAGGCCGACGATGTCGCCGAACCCGAGGATGCGCCCGGCGAGGCCCTCGGGGCGGAACTCCTCGAGCTTGTCGAGGCTCTCGCCCATGCCCAGGAACTTGATGGGCTTGCCGGTGATCTGCTTGATCGAGAGCGCCGCGCCGCCGCGGGCGTCGCCGTCGAGCTTGGTGAGGATGAAGCCGTCGATGGAGAGCCGGCGGTCGAACTCGGCCGCGGTCTTCACCGCGTCCTGGCCGATCATGGCGTCGGCGACGAGGAGGATGTTGTCGGGCGCGGTGCCCGACTTGATCTCCTCGAGCTCCTTCATCATGTCCTCGTCGATCGCGAGGCGACCGGCGGTGTCCATGATGACGACGTCGCGGTGGAGCCGCTGCGCCTCCTCGAAGGCGCGCTTGCACATCGCCGGCGGCTTGGCGGCGGGGTCGTGGTAGACGGGCACGCCCAGCTTCTCGCCGAGCACCTTGAGCTGGTCGACGGCGGCGGGGCGGTAGACGTCGGCGGCGACGAGGAGCGGCTTCTTGCCGTCCTTGAGGAGCTTCGACGCCAGCTTGCCGGCGGTGGTGGTCTTACCCGAGCCCTGCAGGCCGACCATCATGATGCCGGTCGTGCCCTTGCCCTTGAACTTGATCGAGGTGTCGACCGGGCCCATCAGCGACTCGAGCTGGTCGTGGCAGATCTTGATGAAGTGATCCGCCGGCGTGACCTTGACGAGCTGGCCCTTCGCGTCCTCGGCCTTGGTCTGCACCACCTCGCCGATCGCCTTCTGGCGCACGTCGGCGACGAACTGCTTGACGACGCCGAACTCGACGTCGGCCTCGAGGAGCGCCACGCGGATGTCGCGGAGCGCCTCCTCGACCACCTCCTCGGTGATCTCCGCCTTGCCGCGGAGGCGGTTCTTGGCGGCCTTGAAGCCCTTGGAGACGGCGTCGAGCATCGAAGCGAACCCTCGCTCTGGCGCGCGAGCCGGCGCGGCGAAGCGCCTGCTCGATCGCGCGGGGATGCGGAAACGGGGCTGTCTACCACGCGGATCCGGGTGCGGCAACGCAGGACGCGCGCGATATGCTCCCGGGAAGTGGCGGATCGCACCTTCACCCGCGACGAGGCGAACGCGCTCGTCCCGTACCTCTCGCTCGAGCTCGCCCGCATCGGCCGGCTCCGGCCCGAGATCGCGTCGCTGACCGAGGCGCTCGGCGGCGCCGAGCAGGCGCTCGCGTACCTCGAGGGCGCGGAGGTGCCCGAGGCGCGCGACGCCGCGGTGTCGCGGCTCCTCGAGATCACCCGGGAGATCCGCGCGGCGGTCGATCGCGTCACCGGCACCGGCGCGGTCCTCAAGGACCTCGACCTCGGCCTCGTCGACTTCCACGGCCGCGTCGGCGGCAAGACCGTGCTCCTCTGCTGGCAGCTCGGCGAGCCCGAGGTGGCGCACTTCCACGAGCTCGACGCCGGCTTCGACCGCCGGCAGCCGCTGCCCGCCCGTCCGGGCGCCGCGCCGGCGCTCAAGCACTGACAGCCCAGCGGTGGTGCCCGGGGAGGGGGTCGAACCCTCACGCCCGCGAGGGCCGCGGCTTTTAAGGCCGCTGCGTCTGCCGTTCCGCCACCCGGGCCCGCGCGGATGGTAGCACCCCGCCGCGATCGCCCTTGCGTTCGGGGCGGGCCGAAGGTATCTCACCGCCGACGTGGGCGATTAGCTCAGCTGGATAGAGCGTTGGCCTCCGGAGCCAAAGGCCACAGGTTCGAATCCTGTATCGCCCGCCAACGAGGGGCCCGGCTGCTGGGACGACCAGCGGCCGGGCCCTTCGCCTTTTCGGCCGACTTCTCGGACCGCGGCGCGGGATTGGCTACAGTTGGAGCCGGAGGCGACTTGGAGCTGGCCGACGGCAGGACCCGCGATCCCGCGCGGGGCGACGACGCCCTGGCGCTCGTGGCCCGCGCGAGCGACGTGCTCTCGCGCAGCCTCGACTGGGACACCACCCTCGGGGCGGTGATCGACGTCGTGCTGCCCGCCCTCGGCGACTTCGGCTTCTTCGACGTGGTGGCGCCGGGCGGCGCGGTGCGGCGCGTGGCGCGCGCGTTCCGCGATCCGGCCCGCGAGGCGCTCCTCGCCGGCACGACCTGGCAGCGCAACGAGCGCAAGGACAAGAACCTGTGCGCGCTCTCCTCGGGGCAGCCGGGGCTGCACCCCGACGTCGACGACGCCTGGCTCCGCGACGTCGCCGTGGCGCCTGCGCACCTGGAGCTGATGCGGGCGCTCTCGTTCCGCTCGATGATCACCGTGCCGCTCCACTACGGCGACCGGCTCCTCGGCGCCCTCACCCTGTTCTTCTCCACGGCCAGCCGCCGGCACGCCGAGGCGGACCTGGCGCTGGCGACCGAGGTGGCGCGCCGGGCCGCGGCGGCGGTCGAGAACGCGCGGCTCTACCGGGAGCAGGTCGAGGCGCGGCGCCGCGTCGAGGCGCTCGCGGCGCTGCTCGACCGGGCGGCGCGCGTCCGGGACGAGTTCCTCTCCGCCGCGTCGCACGAGCTGAAGACGCCGCTCACCTCCCTCGAGCTCCAGCTCTCGTCCCTTCGGCGGGAGGCGGAGCTCGGTCGGGTGGAGGCGCTCTCGCCGGAGGCGCTCCGGGAGCGCGTCGGCCGCGCCGAGGCGCAGGTGAACCGGCTGGCGCGGCTCGTGGACGATCTCCTCGACGCGGGCCGGCTCGGGGCCGGCCGGGTGGTCCTCGAGCCGGAGCGGTTCGACCTCGCCGCGCTCGCCCGGGAGGTCGCGTCGCGGTTCGCGGACCACGCCGCGCGGCAGGAGGCGCCGATCGACGTCTCGGCCTCGGGCGACACCTCGGGCGTGTGGGATCGCAGCCGCGTCGACCAGGTGCTCACCAACCTCCTCTCGAACGCGGTGAAGTACGGGGCCGGCGCGCCGGTCCGGGTCGCGGTCGAAGGCCAGGAGGCGAGCGTGGCGGTGCGGGTGGCCGACCGCGGGATCGGGATCGCGCCGGAGGACCACCGCCGGATCTTCGAGCGGTTCGAGCGGGCGGTGTCGTCGCGGAGCTACGGCGGCATGGGCCTCGGGCTGTGGCTCGCGCGCACCCTCGTGCACGCCCACGGCGGCGCGCTCCGGGTCGAGAGCGCGCCGGGCCAGGGCGCGACGTTCACCCTGGAGCTGCCGCGGCTCGGGAGGCCCGAGGCGTGAGCGGTCCGACGCGGCTCCTCGTCGTCGAGGACGAGGACGACATCCGCGAGGCGCTGGTGGAGCTGCTGTCGCTCGAGGGGTACGAGGCGCGCGGCGTCTCGAACGGCCGCGACGCGCTCACGGCCCTCGAGGCCGGCTTCGCGCCGGCGGGGATCGTGCTCGACCTGATGATGCCGGTGATGAACGGCTGGCAGCTGCGGCAGGCGCTCCTCGACGACCCGAGGTTCGCGCGGATCCCCGTCGTCGTCGTCACCGCCGCCGGCAAGCGGGAGCTCGGCGGCATCGAGGCGGATCGGATCCTGCCGAAGCCGATCGGGATCGAGCAGGTCCTCGAGGCGCTGGCGGAGCTCGGCGTCCGGAGCGCCGAGGCGCCGCGGTAGGCTGCCCGCATGGGCGCGCGGCGGGAGGCGGGCGAGGGCGGCGGGATCGCGCGGCGCGTGGCCGGCCTCCTCGCCGTCGCCGCCGCGGCGCTCGCCTCGCTCGCGACCTCGCCGCCCCGGACGGCGCGCAACTTCCCGACCTGGGAGGTCCACGGCGAGCCGACCCTCACGGTCGGCTGCGCGCGGCTCGGCGCCTGGGTGTCGAAGGCCGGCAAGGAGGGCCTCGGGCTCTCGCTCACCGCAAGATCGGAGGCGGCCTGCACGGTGGCGGTGCGGTCGGCGACCCTGCGGCTCGGCGGCGGGCGCCCGCCGGTCGGTCCCCTCGAGCTGCCGCCGCCGCTCGCGCTCGGACCGGGCGCGGAGGGCCCGCTCTACGTCGCCTTCGCCTTCGACGGCGAGGAGACGTGGAACGACGGAGACCGCGAGGCGACGCTCGAGCTCGCGGTGGAGACCTCGTCGGGCGCGGGCACCTGGTCGCTGCCGCTGCGCAACGTCCTCCGCGGCTTCCACCGGCCGGTGCGCGGCGGGGAGGATCCGTGAGACGGCTCGCCGCCGTGGTGGCGCCGCTCGCGCTCGCGACCGGGTGCTTCCACGTGCACCTCGAGCGCAACGCGCCCGGGCACGTGGACGACCTCGCCTCGCCGTCGGAGGACCACGTGGAGGCGCCGCGGGATCCGGGCGAGCGGTACCTCGTCCTCGCGGCGGGGCCGCTCCTCGGCGCCGGCGTCGAGACCGGACCGGGCGGCGGCGCGGCGCTGCGGCTCGGCGGCGAGGCGTCGCTCCGCTTCGGCGCGTCGCCCCGGAGCCACCCCGACCACTTCTTCCCGGCGCTCCCGACCGAGGCGCTCGGCCTGAACGCCGGCGCCGACCTGCTCGCGCTCGACCACGACCTCGGCGTCGGCACCGGCTGGGCCGAGCTCGAGGCGCGCGAGGACGCGCTGTTCGCGCTGGGCGCGGGCTGGCGCTTCCCGCTCTGGGCCCGCGAGCACGGCCCGCAGCTCACCGCCTCGCTCGGGCCGCTGTACCTGCGGGGGACCTACTTCCTCGACCAGGGCGCGGCGCTCACGGTCGGCGTCGCGGTGAAGCCGTGGGGCACGTTCACCTGGAGTCGCTAGTCGCGGCGGAGGGATCCCACCGCTCCAGCGCGGCGAGGTTCTCCTCGACCAGCGCGCCGACGGAGCCGGGCTCCTCGAGCGCGACGCCGGCGACGACCAGGGTGAACAGCCGGCGGCCCTTCCGGGCGGCGCAGGCGGTGCCGACGACCTCGGAGGCCTGGACCAGCACGAAGCAGTGCCGCTCGTCGCCCCAGGCGAGGAGGTCGTCGCGGGCCTCGAGCGCGAGCGACTCGCCGGCGACGCCGACCCGGAGGCCGAGGCGGAGGCGGGTGAGCTCGTCGCGGGCGTCGCGCTCGGAGCTCGAGAGCGCCGCGGTGCTCGAGACGTAGAACGGCACGCCGCGCTCGGAGGCGTCGTACTCGTACTCGACCTCCGCGGAGCCGTCGAGGCGGACGCCGGCGGAGGCGACCTCGAGCGACGGATCGACCTCGTGGCCGGGCAGCCCCGCGGCGAGCTGCGCCGCGGTGACGACCAGGGCGCGCTCCCCGGGGCCGAAAGGCAGCGGCGTCTCCCGGATCGTCAGCGCCCAGATCGCCACGGCGGCGAGGACGACGCCGGCCACGCTGAACAGCGCGACCAGGCCGAAGATCGCCGGCCACGGCGGCCCGCGGCGCGGCGGCGGCGCGGCCCAGGGCGGCGCCGGCGCGGTCACCGCGGCGCGGGGGCGCCGAGCTCGGCGCGGAGGAAGGAGACGATCCGGCCGTAGAGCCGGGTGGTCACCAGCGGGTCCGGCACCATGTGGGTGAAGCCCGAGAGCGGGAGGCACGAGTGGTCCTTCCCGGCGCGGAAGAGCGCGTCGGAGAGCCGCAGGCTGTGGAGGAAGTAGACGTTGTCGTCGGCGGTGCCGTGGACGAGGAGGAGCGGCCGGGTGAGCGCGCCGGCGTAGGTGAGCGCCGAGGCGCGGTCGTACGCGGCCGCGTCGGCGTCGGGCAGCCCGAGGTACCGCTCGGTGTAGTGGGTGTCGTAGTCGCGCCAGTCGGCGACCGGGGCGCCGGCGACGCCGGCCCGGAAGACGTCGGGGCGCCGCATGGTGGCGAGCGCCGAGAGGTAGCCGCCGAAGGACCAGCCGTAGACCCCGACCCGGCCGAGGTCGAGCTCGGGGAACCGCTTCCCGAGGGCGGCCAGCCCTTCGACCTGGTCGTCGAGCGGGACGTCGCCGAGCTTCCCGGCGATCGCGCGCTCCCAGTCGCGGCCCTGGAACGGCGTGCCGCGGCCGTCGAGGGACACCACCACGAAGCCGTGGTCGGCGATCCACTGGGCGAGGAGGAAGCGGTCGCGCGAGGCGCCGACGACGCGGTGGCCGGGACCGCCATAGACCGAGAGCACCACCGGGTAGCGCAGCGCCGGATCGAAGGTGCGGGGGCGCACGATCGCGGCGCGGTACGGCCGCGGCCCGTCGACGACGAGGTGCTCGACCGCCGGCGAGAACGGCGGCGCCTCCGCCACCGAGCGGAGCTCGTGGAGCACGTCCTTGCCGCGGCGGACGCGCCAGCGCGGTCCCCCGGGGCCGTCGGCGACCTCGACCCAGACGTCGGAGGCCTTCGAGAACGCGGCGCCGTGCTCGGCGCGGCCCTCGGTGAGCCGCTCCGGCGCGCCGCCGTCGAGCGGCACCCGCCACACGTGGGACTCGGTCGGGTCCGGCGAGGCGACGACCCACGCCGCCGACGCGTCCGGCGCGAGCCGCAGGAGGGCGCGGTGGCCGAAGCCCTTCGGCTCGAGCCAGCGGACGTGGGCGCCGTCGGGGCCGCGCAGCTCGAGCCGCACCTCGCCCTCGCGCTCGCTCGTCCAGAGGAAGCCCTTGCCGTCCTTCCGGTGCTTCGGGACGTCCTGGTCGAGGTTCAGCCAGGCGGCGTCGGTCTCGCGGAGGAGCTCCCTCGTCGCGCCGGTGGCGGGGTCGATCGAGAGCAGCCGCTCGTCGCGCTGCAGCCGGTCCTGCACCAGCGCGACGAGCGGGCCGCCCTCGGGCCAGCGCACGGTGGCGAGGTACGGGTGCGACGCCGCGTCCCAGGCGGCCCACACCGTCTTGCCGCCCGAGGCGGGGACGACGCCGAGCCGCACCTTCGCGTTCGCCCGCCCCGCCCGCGGGTACGGCCAGGCGTGCGGCGCGCGCTCCGGCCGCATCGGGTCCGCGATGTGCACGGTCTCGACACCCGAGGTGTCGGCCTCGGCGTAGGCGAGGTGCTTGCCGTCCGGCGACCACCAGAAGCCCTCGAAGCGCGACATCTCCTCCTGCGCCACGAACTCGGCCTCGCCGTGGGTGATCGACTCGCGCGCGCGGGTGGTGAGCCGCGTCTCCTTGCCGCTGGCGACGTCGACGACGAAGAGGTCGCCGTCGCGGGTGAGCGCGACCCGGCTCCCGTCCGGCGAGAAGCGGGCGTCGGTCGGCGCCGACGGCGAGGGCGGCAGCGCGCGGACCTTGCCGGTGGCGCGCTCCACCACGTACAGCCGCCCCGAGAGCGGGACGAGGAGCTGCTCGCCGTCCTCGGAGAGCTGGAAGCCGGCGATGCCCTTCGCCGCGAGGCGCATCCGCTCGCGCCGCGCCGCCTCGGCGGCGGTGAGCGTCTCCTCGGCGCCGGCGAGCAGCGCGTCCGCGGTGAGCAGCACCTTCTCCTCGCCGGTCGCGACGTCGTGGCTCCACAGGTCGCGGACGAACGAGCGCGGGCCGGAGCGGAGGAACAGCACCGCGTCGCCGCGGGGCGTCACCACGATCGACACCGGCCGGCCGTGGCGGAAGCGGTAGGTCGCGGCGTACTGCTCGAGGACCGCGGGATCGGCGGCGGAGGTCATCGCGGGGGGCCTTCCGGCGTCCGCCGCGGGCGGCGCGGGCGGCGGCGTGGGAGCGGACGCGCAGGCGGCGAGGGCGGCGGCGGCGGCGAGAGGGAGGGTTCGCACGGCTTCCCTCGTAGCACACGCGCGCGGGGACGGCCCCGCCTCCGCGTGGTAACGTCGCCGTCCATGGAGACCCGCGGCCGCGGCGGCAAGAAGGGCAAGGCGCCGCCGAAGGAGCCCAAGCCGAACGAGGCGCCGAAGCCTCCGCGCCCGGACCGTCGCAAGGCGGCGCAGACGGTGCCCGAGGACCGGCGCCGCGGCGATCGCCGCCGCGACAAGCGCGTGCCGATCGAGCTCTGGATCGAGGAGGAGGCCGGCGACGCGCTCTACTTCCAGCGCGCGGCGAACCTCTCCGCCGGCGGCGCGTTCTTCGCCCAGACCGTCCCCCACGCGCCCGGCGTGGTGGTGAACCTGCGCTTCACGCTCCCCGGCGAGGCGGAGCCGATCGAGTGCCGCGGCGAGATCGTCTCCGCGCTCGGCGGCGACGGGATGGGGATGGGCGTGCGCTTCGTCGACATCCGCCCCGACGACCGGAAGCGGATCGAGGAGCTCGTCGACAAGGTCGGGACGTAGGTCCTAGAGCTTGGCGTCGCAGGTCGCGCCGGTCCGCGGCGCGAGCAGGATCTCGAGCTCCTCGTTGTCGCCCTCGACGATCGCCTCGGTGAGGCCGCAGCCCGACGCCTCGACGGCGGTGGGCGCGCCCTCGGAGATCGCCTCGACCACGATCCGGTAGCGCTGCCCGACGGCGAGGCCCTCGAGCAGGAGCACCTGGCCCTCGCCCCGCGCCACCGCCTCGTCGAACGGCGCGGTGGCGACGACCTCGACCGCGCCGGCGTGCCCCGACGCGGCGAGGCAGGGATCGGTGAGCGCGGCGCAGTCGGGCAGGGCGTCGGGATCGGGGAGCGCCGCCGCCTGGAGCAGCGTGATCGCCCCCGCGCGCTCGAGCGGGATCACCACCGTGAGCCCGAGCCGCGGCGGCTCGCCGCAGGAGCCGAGGCCGAGCGCGGCGACGGCCAGGATCGCGCGCCTCACCGGACCACCACCCGGACCGGCAGCGTCCCGGTCGGCTCGTCCGAGAGCGCGTAGTAGGCGAGGACGCCGCCGCCGACGAGGGCGGCGCCGCCGATCACCCAGGCGACGGGGCTCTCGTACCAGGCGTCGGGCGAGCCGGCGGGCGGCGGCGCGGTGCCGGCGACCGCCTCGGGCGGCGCCGCGGCGCCCCCGACGAGCCGCACCCGCTTCGGCGCGAGCGCGGAGCCCTCGCCGGCCATGCGGCGCGCCTTGTCGTCCACGACCTCGACGTACAGGTCGAGCGCGCCCGCGCCCTCGACGGCGGCGCCGGAGACGGTGGCCTCGAACCGCCCCTCGCGGCCCTCGAGCGCGGTCCAGCGGAAGGCCTCGTCGGCGGGGCGCTTGTAGTAGAGGCGCGGGGACCCGCCCGGCGGGAGGTTCTCGATCTCGACCGGCACGAGGAGCGGCGCGCCGGCCTCGGCCTCCTCCGGCACCCGGGCGGCGATCCGCACGGGACGGAAGCGCTTCTTCACCCGGGCGAAGAGCTCGCGGACCTTCTTCGCGGTGCCGGGCGGCAGCTCGTAGTCCGGCTTCGAGAGCAGGATGCGGTGGAACGACCGCTCGGCGGCGGCCTCGCGCCCCAGGTAGAGCTCCACCAGGCCGAGCCGCTCGTGGATCGCCACCAGGTCCTCGTCGCCGAGGTCGGCGTCGAGCGCCCGGTCGAGCACCTCCTTGGCGCGCTCGAAGTCGCCGGCGGCGAGGAGCGCGTCGGCCTCCTCCACGCCGCGCTCCGCCGCGAGCGCCGGGAGCGGCGCGGCGAGGAGCGCGAGGAGGAGCGGCGCGAGCGGGCGCATGCCTCCTGTCCTATGGCCCCGCTCCCGGCAGGTCAAGGAAGCGGCCCACGGATTTCCCGAGGCGTCCCGGAGGTTTCAAGAGGTCGCGCCCCTCGCGCGGCGGGCGCCGGTCGCCTTGACTCGCCACGCCCGGACCCCTAGAAGTCCCCGCTCTCTCCCGGACGGCCGCCATGAAGAAGCGCATCCCGAAGAAGGACGACGCCGAGCGCTCGCTGGTGGTGCACGTCGACGAGGTCGACGAGCACGACGGCCTCGACCTCGCCCGCGAGCTCACCGAGGAGGAGCTCGGCCGGATGCTCGCGGTGCAGCCGCCGACGCGGTTCTCCGCCGCCGGCCCCGCGAAGCTGACCGCGCGCCTGCTCAAGGTGAACGAGCGCGAGCTGTTCCTCGACGCGTCCTTCACCGCGCCGGCGCGGACGGAGTGCAAGCGCTGCCTCGCCGAGGTGAAGGTGCCGGTCGCCGTGAAGGCGCGGCTCGAGCTCCTCGACCGCGACCGGGTGCAGGCGCTCGCCGGCGGCGCCGCCGAGGACGACGAGGCGGGCGAGCGGGGCGGCTCGTTCGCCCTCGAGGAGGCGGACGAGGTCCACTTCTCGGGCGACGAGATCGACCTCTTCCCGATCCTGCAGGAGCAGCTGCTCCTCGCGCTCCCGACGGACGCGCTGTGCCGGGAGGCCTGCAAGGGCCTCTGCCAGGTGTGCGGGCAGGACCTGAACGAGCGGGAGTGCGGCTGCGACCGGCACGTCCCGGACCCCCGCTGGGCGGGGCTCAAGGGGCTGAAGCTGGACTAGCTCCTCCGCCGCCGGAGGTTGATCGCGGCGCCCGCACCGTGTAGAAGGCGCGCCCCAAGTGTCGCGCGGGCCGGAAGCGGCCGTTCGCGCCGAGTGAAGGAGTCGAAGTCGTGGGTCTTCCCAAGAAGCGCACCTCGAAGCAGAAGCGGGACCAGCGCCGCGCGAACTGGAAGCTGACCGCCACCAACGTGATCCGCTGCCCGAAGTGCCAGGAGCCGGTGCTCCCGCACCGCGTGTGCCCGGGCTGCGGCACGTACCGCGACCGGCAGGTCGTCGCGGTCAAGGAGTAGCCGTCCTCCCGCCCCGGATCCCTCGGGGCCGGATCGCGGTCGACGCCATGGGGGGCGACGGCGCCCCGGGCGTCGTCGTCGAGGGAGCCGTCCGCGCGGTGCGCGAGCTCGGGCTCCCGGTCACCCTCGTCGGAGACGAGGCGCGGATCCTCGCCGAGCTTGACCGGCTCGAGGCCCGCGGCGATCCGCGGATCGCCCTCCGCGCCGCCACCGAGGTGGTGGCGATGGACGAGGCGCCCGCCCACGCCGTCCGTCGCAAGCGAGACGCGTCGATCCGCGTGGTCTGCGAGCTCGTCGCCCGCGGCGAGGCCTCGGCGGCGATGTCCGCGGGCAACTCCGGCGCGCTGCTCGCCTCGGCGCTGCTGTGCCTGGGCCGGCTCCCGCAGGTGGAGCGCCCCGGCGTCCTCACCTACCTCCCGACGCGCAAGGGCCCGGTCGGCCTCACCGACGCCGGCGCCAACGTCGAGGTGAAGCCGCTCCACCTGGTGCAGTTCGCGCTGCTCGGCGAGGCCTGGACGCGGATCGTCCACGGCGTCGCCCGGCCCCGGGTGGCGGTCCTGTCGAACGGCGAGGAGCCCGGGAAGGGCACCGAGCTCACCCGCGCCGCCCACGCGGCGCTCGCCCGCGATCCCTCGATCGACTTCCGGGGCTACGCCGAGGGCAAGGACCTCTTCGCCGGCGAGCTCGACCTCGTGGCCACCGACGGCTTCACCGGCAACGTGGTGCTGAAGACCGCCGAGGGGATCGGCACCGCGTTCGTCGGGTGGATCCGCGAGAGCCTCGGGAAGGACCTCCGCGCCAGGGCCGGCGGCCTCCTCCTCGAGCCGGCGCTGCGCGAGCTCGGCCGGAAGGTCGACTTCGCGGAGTACGGCGGCGCCCCGCTGGTGGGCTGCGCCGGGACGGTGGTGCTCGCCCACGGGCGCAGCGGCCCGCTGGCGATCCGCAACGCGATCCGGGCCGCCGCCGAGGCCGGCGCCGCCGAGGTGCGGGAGGCGCTCGCGGAGGCCGCGGGCCGCGCCGCGGGCCTGCTCGGATCCGACGCGCCGCGTTGATCTCCGCTCTTGTGGGCGGGGTCGCACCTGGGCTATCACGCCGCGGTTTCGACCCCCCAAGGCCCCTGCGGAAGAGGAGCGAATGGCCGGCAAGGTTGCGTGGATCTTCCCCGGGCAGGGCAGCCAGGCCGTCGGGATGGGCAAGGCCCTCGCCGACGCCTACCCCGAGGCCCGCGCGATCCTCGACCGCGCCGACGCCGCCCTCGGCGAGCCGCTCTCGAAGCTCTGCTTCGAGGGGCCCGAGGAGGCCCTGAAGCTCACCCGCAACACCCAGCCGGCGATCCTCACGGTGAGCGCCATGGCCCACGCGGTGTTCGCGAGCCGGGCCAAGGAGCAGCCTGCTTTCGTGGCCGGCCACTCCCTCGGCGAGTGGTCGGCGCTGGTGGCCGCCGGCGCGCTCTCGCTCGAGGACGCGGTGAGGGCGGTCCGCGCCCGCGGCACCTTCATGCAGGAGGCGGTGCCCGAGGGCGTCGGCGCCATGGCGGCGGTCATCGGCCTCGACCCGGCGAAGGTCCGCGAGGCCTGCGAGGCCGCGGCCGAGGGGCAGGTCGTCTCGCCCGCGAACTACAACTCGCCGGAGCAGACGGTGATCGCCGGCCACGCGGCGGCGGTCGAGCGCGCCTCCGCGAGGTGCAAGGAGCTCGGCGCCAAGCGGGCGATGCCGCTCCCGGTGAGCGCGCCCTTCCACTGCGCCCTGATGAAGCCGGTGCAGGCGCGGCTCGACGAGGTGCTCTCCGGCTGCGCGATCGCGGCGCCGAAGGTGCCGGTGGTCACGAACGTCGAGGCGCAGCCCACGAGCGACCCGGCGCGGATCCGCGAGCTGCTGGTGGCGCAGGTGGTGGCGCCGGTCCGGTGGATCGAGATCGTCCAGGCGATGGCGGCGGCGGGCGTGACCCGGATGGTCGAGCTCGGCCCGGGCCGGGTGCTCGCCGGCCTGGTGCGGCGCATCGACAAGTCGATCGAGGTCCTGGGCGTCGAGGACGTCCAGAGCCTCGAGAAGACGCTGCAGGCGGGGGCGTGACCATGGCGTTCGACTTCTCCGGCAAGGTGGCGCTGGTCACCGGCGGCTCCCGCGGCATCGGCCGCGCCATCGCGGTGGGCCTCGGCAAGGGCGGCGCGACGGTGATCGTCACCTACGCCGGCAACGAGGCGGCGGCGGCCGAGGCCTGCGAGCTGGTTGCGAAGGCGGGCGGCAAGGCCGTGCCGATGAAGTTCGACGTCGCCGACTCGAAGGCCTGCACCGAGGCGATCGAGAAGACGGTCGCGGACCACGGCGGCCTGCACGTGCTCGTGCACAACGCCGGCATCGCCATCGACGGCCTGCTCCTCCGGCTCAAGGACGACGACCTGCGCAGGCAGCTCGCCACCAACCTCGAGGCGGCGTTCTGGCTCTGCCGCGCCGCGGCCCGGCCGATGATGAAGCAGCGCGGCGGCTCGATCGTGACCCTGACCTCGATCGTCGGCGAGATGGGCAACGGCGGGCAGACCGCCTACGCCGCCACCAAGGCGGGGCTCATCGGCTTCACCAAGAGCGTGGCGAAGGAGCTCGCGAGCCGCAACGTGCGCGCGAACCTCGTCTCGCCGGGCTTCATCGACACCGACATGACCAAGGGCATCCCCGAGGAGACGCGGGCGAAGATGCTCGAGGGCATCCCGCTCGGGCGCCTCGGCACCGCCGAGGAGGTCGCCAACGCGGTCTGCTTCCTGGCCTCGGACCTGGCCTCGTACGTCACCGGCGAGGTGGTCAGGGTCAACGGCGGCATGTATACGTAGCGCCCTCCGCGCCGGCCGGGAGGCAGGCGAGAAGGCGCGTTTCGCTGTACCACCCACCCCGCCCGGCGACCGGGCGGACGAAGAGCGAAGGGGTTGAACTCCATGGCGGCTACCGGGGTCGAGGGCAAGGTCAAGTCGATCATCGCGGAGCAGCTCGGCGTCGGCGAGGACGAGATCAAGATGGAGTCCTCCTTCATCGAGGACCTCGGCGCGGACTCTCTCGACATCGTCGAGCTGGTGATGGCGATGGAGGAGGAGTTCGAGGTCGAGATCCCCGACGAGGAGGCCGAGAACATCAAGACCGTCGGCGACGCGGTGAACTACATCAACAGCCACAAGAAGTAGCCGGGGAGCCCGCAGGCGAGCGGCCGGGCGTCCGCGCCCGCCGCGCGACCCGGCGCCGTGCGGCCCCGGGGCATGGCGCGCGCCTCTCGCGCGTTTTCGCACGACGTATCGGGTGCTGGCCCGGGAGGAAGCCATGGAAGGTCGCCGCGTCGTCGTCACCGGGATGGGCCTCGTCAGCGCGGTGGGCAACACCGTGGAGACGAGCTGGCAGGCGCTGCTCGCCGGCAAGAGCGGCATCGCCCGGATCACGCTCTTCGACCCGTCCGCCTACGTGACCCAGATCGCCGGCGAGGCCAAGGGCTTCGTCCCCGAGGAGTGGGTCGACAAGAAGGACGCCCGCCGGATGGACCGCTTCGTCCAGTTCGGGATGGCGGCGGTCTCCCAGGCGCTGGCGCAGGCCGGCTTCGACAAGCCGTTCGAGGGGGCGGCGGCGGAGCGCGTCGCCACCATCCTCGGCTCGGGGATCGGCGGCCTCCGCTCGCTCGAGCTCGAGCACGAGACGCTGCTCGCGAAAGGCCCGAAGCGCCTCAGCCCGTTCTTCATCCCGATGATGATCGTGAACCTCTTCCCGGGTCACGTCTCCATCCGGTGGAACTGCAAGGGCCCGAGCTGGTCGCCCGTCTCCGCGTGCGCGACCGGCGCCCACGCCATCGGCGAGGCGCTCCGCTGCGTGCAGCGCGGCGAGGCCGACGTGGCGATCTGCGGCGGCGCCGAGGCGGCGATCACCCCGCTCGGCATCGGCGGCTTCAACGCCATGCGGGCGATGTCGACGCGCAACGACGCGCCGGAGGCCGCGAGCCGGCCGTTCGACAAGGACCGCGACGGCTTCGTGCAGGGCGAGGGCGCCGGCGTCCTCGTCATCGAGGAGCTCGAGCACGCGCAGAAGCGCGGCGCGACCATCCTCTGCGAGCTGATCGGGTACGGCACCAACGCCGACGCGCACCACATCACCGCCCCGGCGCCCGAGGGCGAGGGGGCGGCGCGCTGCATGAAGCTCGCGCTCGCCGACGCGAAGCTCGCGCCGGCGGAGGTCGGCTACATCAACGCCCACGGCACCTCGACGCCGTACAACGACGCCAACGAGACCAAGGCCGTCAAGGCGGTGTTCGGGGAGCACGCGCGGAAGGTCGCGATCAGCTCCACCAAGTCGATGACCGGCCACACCCTGGGCGCCGCCGGCGGCATCGAGGCGGTGATCACCGCCCTCACGATCTCCCGCGGCGTGCTCCCGCCGACCATCAACTACACGACGCCGGATCCCGAGTGCGACCTCGACTACGTGCCGAACCAGGCGCGCGAGGTCCGGACCGACGTGGCGCTCTCCAACTCGTTCGGCTTCGGCGGCACCAACGTGGTGCTCGCCATGCGCCGCTTCCGCTAGCCCGAGGGGCCCATGGGCATCCGCGTCGTCTCCGGCTCCGATCACGCGGGGCTCCTGCTCAAGGCGGAGCTGCGGAAGCTGCTCGACGACCGCGGCATCGCCGTGGAGGACGTCGGCACCGACAACGGCGACTCCGTCGACTACCCCGACTTCGCCTCGGTGGTGGCGAAGAAGGTCGCCAGGGGCGAGGCCACGTTCGGCGTCCTGGTCTGCGGCACCGGCATCGGGATGTCGATCGTCGCCAACAAGCACCGCGGGGTGCGGGCGGCGCTCTGCACCAGCGAGCTCGAGGCGAGGATGGCGCGGGCGCACAACGACGCCAACGTGCTCTGCCTCGGCGAGCGCGTGGTCGGCGCCGGCCTCGCCACCGCCATCCTCGCCGTCTTCCTCGACACGCCGTTCGAGGGCGGCCGCCACGCGCGGCGCGTCCAGAAGATCGCCGACGTCGAGGCCGAGAACCACTCCTAGCTCCGGGAGCACCGCCATGGCGACCGCGCACGACCGCAGGCTCGACGAGGTCGATCCCGAGCTCGCCCGGCTCCTCCGGGCGGAGGAGCGGCGGCAGGCCGAGGGCCTCGAGCTCATCGCCAGCGAGAACTTCGTCTCGCGGGCGGTGCTCGACGCGCTCGGCACCTCCCTCACCAACAAGTACGCCGAGGGCTACCCGGGGAAGCGGTACTACGGCGGCTGCGAGATCGTGGACCAGGTCGAGGAGCTCGCCATCGCCCGGGCGAAGCGGCTCTTCGGCGCCGAGCACGCCAATGTGCAGCCGCACTCGGGCTCGGGCGCGAACATGGCGGCCTACTTCGCGGTGGCGAAGCCGGGCGACAAGCTGCTCACCCTCGATCTGAACTCGGGCGGCCACCTCACCCACGGGGCGAAGCCGAACTTCTCCGGGAAGCTCTTCGAGATCGTCCACTACGGCCTCACCGCCGAGGAGCGGATCGACTACGACCAGGTCGACCGGCTCGCGGCGGAGCACCGGCCGAAGATCATCGTCGTCGGCGCCTCGGCGTACCCGCGGATCCTCGACTTCGCCCGGTTCCGGAGGGCGGCGGACGCGGTCGGGGCGGTGCTCGTCGTCGACATCGCCCACATCGCGGGCCTCGTCGCCACCGGGCTCCACCCGTCGCCGGTGCCGGTGGCGGAGTTCGTGACCTCGACGACCCACAAGACGCTCCGCGGGCCGCGCGGCGGCCTGGTGCTCTGCAAGGAGCCGTACGCGAAGCCGCTCAACTCGCAGATCTTCCCCGGCATCCAGGGCGGCCCGCTCATGCACGTCATCGCCGCCAAGGCGGTGGCGTTCGGCGAGGCGCTCGACCCGTCGTTCAAGGCGTACCAGCAGCGGATCCTCGACAACGCCCAGGCGCTGGCGAAGGGCCTCGTCGAGCAGGGGCTGCGGCTGGTCTCGGGCGGCACCGACAACCACCTGATGCTCGTCGACCTCCGGCCGAAGAAGCTCACCGGCAAGATCTCGGAGGAGGCGCTCGGGAAGGCCGGGATCACCGTCAACAAGAACATGATCCCGAACGACCCCGAGAAGCCCACGGTGGCGTCCGGCGTGCGCATCGGCACCCCGGCGATCACCTCGCGCGGGATGGGGCCGGCGCAGATGCCCGAGGTCGCCGCGCTCATCGGCGAGGCGCTCGATCACGCCGGGGACGACGCGGCGCTCTCGCGGATCAAGGGCAAGGTGCTCGAGCTCTGCAAGCAGTTCCCGCTGTACGGCCTGCCCTGAGCGACGTCCCGTGAAGTGCCCGTTCTGCGGCGAGCTCGAGGACAAGGTCATCGACTCCCGCGCCTCGCAGGAGGGCGAGGTGATCCGGCGGCGGCGCGAGTGCGTCGGCTGCCAGCGCCGCTACACCACCTACGAGCGGGTCGAGGACGTGCTGCCGGCGGTGGTGAAGAAGGACGGCAGGCGGGAGCCGTTCGACCGGCTCAAGATCCTCGCCGGCCTCACCCGCGCCTGCGAGAAGCGGCCGGTCTCCGCCGAGGTGCTCGATCAGCTCGTCACCGAGATCGAGAGGTCGGCGCAGGAGGCGGGCGAGAAGGAGCTGCCGTCGTCGCGGATCGGCGAGCTCTTGATGTCGCGGCTCCGCGACCTCGACGACGTGGCCTACGTGCGCTTCGCCTCGGTGTACCGCGAGTTCCGCGACATCTCCGAGTTCATGACGGAGCTCTCCGAGCTCGTCGCCGAGCGCGGCGTGCGCAAGGCGCGCAAGCCGTGAGGATCGTCGTCCGGCCCAGGCGCGGCGAGGCGCCGGGGAAGCCGCCGCTCGACGAGTTCGAGCGCGCCGTCTCCGAGTTCTTCATGCGGCTCGCGGTCCGCGAGGCGAAGAAGGGCGCCGGGCGCACCAGCCCGAACCCGGTCGTCGGCGCGCTGCTCACCCGCAACGGCCGGGTGATCGCCCGCGGGCACCACGCCAGGGCGGGTGGCCCGCACGCCGAGGTGGTGGCGCTCGAGGCGGCGGGGGAGCGGGCGCAGGGCGCCGACCTCTACACCACGCTCGAGCCGTGCGACCACACCGGCAAGACGCCGCCGTGCAGCCGGGCGATCCTCCGCGCCGGCGTGCGCCGCGTCTTCGTCGGCAGCTCCGATCCGAACCCGCTGGTCGCCGGCCGCGGCGTGCGGCGGCTGCGGCGGGCCGGCGTGCCGGTGATCACCGGGATCCTCGAGGAGGCGTGCGACGCGCTCAACGAGGGCTGGTTCCGCTACATCGAGCGCGGGCGGCCGTTCGTGATCGCCAAGGCGGCGGCGACCCTCGACGGCCGGATCGCCACCCGCACCGGCGCCTCGCGCTGGATCACCTCCGAGGAGAGCCGCGCCCTGGTCCACGAGCTGCGCGACCGGGTCGACGCGGTGATCGTCGGCCGCGGCACCGTGGAGGCCGACGACCCGTCGCTGACCGCGCGGCTGCCCGGCGGTCGCGGCCGCGATCCGGTCCGGGTGATCCTCGACTCGAAGCTCTCGCTGCGTCCCACCGCCAGGGTGCTCCGGCAGCGCTCGGACGCGAGGACGATCGTGGCCTGCGTGGCGCCTCCGCCGGCGGCCGCGCGGCGGCGGCTCGAGGCGGCGGGCGCCGAGGTGCTCCCGTGCCGCGGGCGGCGCGGGCGCGTCGACATCGACGACCTGCTCGCGCGGCTCGCCCGGCGCGGCATCGTCGAGGTGCTGGTCGAGGGCGGCGCCGAGGTCTTCTCGGCGTTCCTCGAGGCCGGCCGGGTCGATCGCCTGCTGCTCTTCCTCGGCGGCAAGGTCTTCGGCGACGGGCCGTCCTGGGCGAGCCTCGGGGGCGTGGCGGCGGTCGAGGACGCGCCCGCCTTCCGGGTCGACAGGGTGCGGCTCGTCGGCGGCGACGTGCTGATCGAGGCGGTCCCGAGGGCGGCGGCGGCGCGGGTGCGCACCGCCGCGCGCAGCGGCAGGCCCGGCCGCCGTTCCCGGGCGTCGAAGCGGAGGGACGGCTAGAATCCGAGCGCCCATGTTCACCGGACTCGTACAGGACGTCGGCGTCGTCTCGGCCCTCGCGCCCGCCGGCGGCGGGGTGCGGCTCGCGATCCGCCCCTCCAGGCTCCCCGCCGCCGAGCGCGCCCACGGCGAGGCGGGGGCCGTGGACGGCGGCTGCCGCACGGTCGTCGAGGCCGGCGCCGCGGGCTTCTCCGCCGAGGTGAGCCCGGAGACCCTTGCCCGGACGGCCCTCGGGGCCTACCGCCCGGGGACGAGGGTGAACCTGGAGCGCGCGGTGCGGCTCGCGGACCGGCTCGGCGGCCACCTCGTCCTCGGGCACGTGGACGGCGTGGGCACCCTCGTCTCCCGCGAGGACCGCGGGGCGTACGGGGCGCTGTCGTTCGAGGCGCCGGCGCCGGTGGCGCCGTGGCTCCTCGAGAAGGGCTCGATCGCGGTGGACGGGATCTCGCTGACCGTGAACGCGCTCGAGGATCTCCCCGGCGGCGGGGCGCGGTTCGAGGTGATGATCGTGCCGACCACCCAGGCGGAGACCGCCCTCGGCGACAAGCAGCGGGGCGCCCAGGTGAACCTCGAGGGCGACGTGATCGGCAAGTACGTGGCGAGGCTGCTCGCCCGCGGGCAGCGGCCCGCGCTCGACGAGGATCTCCTGAGGAGGAGCGGCTTCGCATGAGCCAGAAGACGAAGACGCGCGCGAAGGCCCGCGCGCCCGAGGGCGGCGGCTACCGCGAGCGGGTGGAGCGGGCGGTCGCCGACATCCGCGACGGCAAGCTGGTGATCCTCGTCGACGACGAGGACCGCGAGAACGAGGGCGACCTCTGCATGGCCGCCGAGCGCGTCACGCCGGAGGCGGTGAACTTCATGGCCCGCGAGGGCCGCGGCCTCGTCTGCCTCGCCCTCGAGGAGGACCGGATCCGGCGGCTGAACCTGCCGATGATGGTCGCCGACAACGAGTCGCCGTTCGGCACCGCCTTCACGGTGAGCATCGAGGCCGCCCGCGGCGTGTCGACGGGCATCAGCGCCCAGGACCGCGCCCACACCATCCTCACCGCGGTCGCGCCCGACGCCCGGCCCGAGGACCTGGTGCGTCCCGGCCACGTCTTCCCGCTGCGGGCGCGGCAGGGCGGGGTGCTGGTGCGCACCGGCCAGACCGAGGGCTCGGTGGATCTCGCCCGGCTCGCCGGCCTCGCGCCGGCCGGCGTCATCTGCGAGATCATGAACGACGACGGCACCATGGCGCGGATGCCGGACCTCGTCCGCTTCGGCAAGAAGCACGGCCTCGCCATCGTCTCCATCGCCGACCTGATCCGGTACCGGCTCGAGATCGAGCGGCTGGTGCGCCGCGTCGGCGAGGAGGAGCTCACCCTCGGCGCCGCCGGGACGTTCCGCGCCATCGCCTACCAGGTCGGCGGCGATCCGCGGACGCACGTCGCCCTCGTGCGCGGCACCGTCCGCGGCACCCAGCCGGTGCTCGCCCGCGTCCACGCCATGTGCGCCGCGGGCGACGTGCTCGGCTCCACCTCCTGCGACTGCGGCGCCCAGCTCCGGCAGGCGATCGCCCAGATCGCCCGGGAGGGGAAGGGCGTGCTCGTGTACCTGCAGCAGGAGGGCAAGGGCGGCGCGAACCTGCTGCGGTGCGCGCGCCTCGCCCCCGAGGAGCGGAAGGAGGGCGAGGGGAAGCGCTCGACCGGCGCCTTCCGCGACTACGGCCTCGGCGCGCAGATCCTGAACGACCTCGGGGTGCGGAAGCTCAAGCTCCTCACCAACAACCCGAAGAAGCTGGTCGGCCTCGCGGGCTACGGCCTCGAGGTCGTGGAGCGCGTCGCCATCGAGGCGGGCGCGCGGCGCGAGAGCCGCGCCTACCTGCGCCGCAAGCGGGACGAGCTGGGACACCTGATCGGCGTGGCCGCCCGCCCGGGCCGCCGCCGGAAGCCGGGAGCGCGATGAGGACGTACGAGGGGAAGCTGGTGGCGACGGGCCTGCGGGTGGCGATCTGCGTCGCCCGGTTCAACTCCTTCATCACCGAGCGGCTGCTCGAGGGCGCCGTCGACATCCTCGTGCGCCACGGCGCCGACGAGGGCGCCATCGACGTCTACCGCTGCCCGGGGACCTTCGAGCTGCCGCCGCTGGCGAAGCGGGTGGCGGCGTCGGGGCGCTACGACGCGGTGGTGGCGCTCGGCGCGGTGATCCGCGGCGGCACGCCGCACTTCGAGCACGTCGCCTCCGCCTGCACGAGCGGGATCGCGGCGGTGTCGATGGAGGCGTCGTGCGCGGTGGCGTTCGGCGTGCTCACCTGCGACGACGTGGCGCAGGCGGTGGATCGCGCCGGCACCAAGGCGGGCAACAAGGGCGCCGAGGCCGCGCTCGCCGCGGTGGAGCAGGCGGCCCTGTTCTCGGCGATCGACGCCATGCCGCGCGAGGTGCGGCCCGCCGCGCGGAAGGGCGGGAAGTGACCGTGCCGACCGGTGACCGGCGGCGCGCGCGGGAGCGCGCGGTCCAGGCGCTCTTCTCGCTCGAGGCCGTGGAGGCGGGGGAGCTCGGCCAGCTCCTCCCGCGGATCTGGGAGACGATGGACGCCGAGCCCGATCGGTCGAGCCTGGCGTTCGCCGAGGAGCTCGTCCGCGGCGTCGTCGGCGAGCGCGCCGCCCTCGACGAGGCGATCCAGGCGGAGTCGCCGGGCTGGCGCGTGGACCGGATGGCGAAGGTGGACCGCAACATCCTCCGGGTGGGCGCCTTCGAGCTGCTCCGGGTCGGCACCCCGGCCCGGGTGGCGATCAACGAGGCGGTCGAGATCGCCAAGACCTTCGGCGCCGAGGGGTCGCCGGCGTTCGTGAACGGCATCCTCGACAAGGTGGCCCGCACGGCGGGGAAGCTCTGACCGATGCTCACCCTCCGCGCCGCCCCGCTCGCGCTCGAGACGCTCGACGCCCTGGACGCCCCGGAGCTGGTGGCGTTCGTCGCCGAGGACGAGCGGCCGCTCGGGGGCCTCGCGGGCTACTGCGACTGGCGCATGTGCGGGGCCCTCTCGCGGCAGGTGAAGGGCGGCGCCTGGCGCGGGGCGGCGGGCGAGGCGGTGCTCACCGTGCCGTTCGGCAGGCTGCCGGCGAAGCGCCTGTTCCTGTTCGGCGTCGGGCCGAAGGCGAAGCTCTCCGAGGAGGCGGCGGCGAAGGCCGTCGCCGACGGGCTCGCGCGGGTGGCGAAGGCCGGCGGCGCCGACGTGGCGGCCTCCGGGATCGCCGGGCAGCCGCTCGCCGCCACCGCCCGGGCGCTCGTCGAGGCGGCGCTCGCCGCGAAGCTCTCCCGGCTCTGCCTGCTCTCGGCCGACCCGAAGGCCGCGCACGCGGCGCTCGAGGCGGCGGCGGCCGGCAAGGCCGCGAAGGTGGAGGCCGAGAAGGGTCTCGCCTTGCGGGAGAAGGCCTCCGTGGTACGCTGAATTTCGAGCCTTTCCCGCACCTTCCGCCGCTCCGAGGGCCCCCGACATTGGGCTTCAAGGTCCTCATCGTCGAAGACTCCCGGGCCACCCGCGAGCTCCTGGCGGCGGCGGTCGAGTCGATCGACGGCGCGGAGGTGGTGGAGAGCGCGAGCGGCTACGACGCCCTCCGCCACGTGGCCCGCGACACGTTCGACCTCATCCTCACCGACATCAACATGCCCGACATCAACGGGCTCGAGCTCATCGCCTACGTGAAGCGGAACCCGCGCACCCGGGACGTGCCGCTGTTCGTCGTCTCCAGCGAGGGCTCGGAGCTGGACCGACGCCGCGGCCTCGAGCTCGGCGCCACCGAGTACCTGGTGAAGCCGTTCGAGCCGGACGCGCTCTGCGCGCTCGTGCGCCGGCACGTGAGGGGCCCGTGAGCGCCGGCAAGCAGCTCGCCGAGTTCCTGGCCGAGTCGACCGAGATCGTCGACGCGCTGTCGCGAGACCTCCTGCGCCTCGACGAGGCGGGCGGCGAGCCGGACCCCGACCTCGTCAACACCGTCTTCCGCGGGGCCCACTCGCTCAAGGGCCTGTCGGGGATGTTCGGCGTCGACGCCGTGGCCGCGCTGGCGCACACGGTCGAGGACCTCCTCGACGCCATGCGCCTCGGCCGGGTGGCGCCGGGCCCCGAGGTGCTCGACGTCCTGCTCGAGGCGGTGGAGCTCTTCACCCGGATGCTCGGCGAGCTCGAGCAGGCCGGCGACCCGGCGGCGGCGCTCCCCTCGGCGGAGCGCGCCCCGGCGCTGGCGGCCCGCATCCAGGTGGTGATGGGCGGGGGCAAGGGCCGCCCCGCCGACGATCCGCTCGACCAGCTCGGCCTCGATCCCGCGGTCCGCTCGGTGCTCACCGAGTACGAGGAGCACCGGCTCCGCGAGAACGTGAAGAAGGGCCTCTCGCTCTTCCGGGTGCGCGCCGGCTTCGACCTCGCCGACTTCGACAAGGGGCTCGCCGAGCTGAACGCGCGGCTGAAGCCCCACGGCGAGGTGGTCTCCACCCTGCCGTCGGCGGAGCCGGGCGACGCGGGGATCGCCTTCGACCTGCTGCTCGCCTCGGGGCAGCCGCTCGGGAAGCTCGGCGAGGCGGTGGCGGGCCTGCCGGCGGAGCTCGCGGAGATCCCGCGGCACGGGGCGCCGAAGCGCGGCGCGGCGAGGCGGAAGGCGCCGCCGCCGGCCGCGGTGGCGCCGGCCCCCGCCCCCGAGCCGACGCGGCCGGCGCCGGAGGAGCGACCC
>CAZDGH010000035.1:0-23759 GCA_964504805.1 uncultured Myxococcales bacterium
CTTGGCGGATGAGGCAGGAGTCGTGATCAACCTGTCCACCGAACCGGATCAACCCGGGGATAGTGCCAAGCGACCTATCGCGATTCGCGAAGGCCAACCAAGTGACCGTACCAGGCGGCTTCTGACCCAGAACGATGCGATTCAGCACGGGCGGCCCGAACCCGTCCGCGGCACCCGCTCCAACCATGTGCCGCAGCAACCAGTCGTTCTGGAATCGCGCTCGATCATCCAGGTGGTTTCTGCGGTGCTCAGGCGCTCATCAGCTGGCGAGCGGCACAGGCGGTGGCGCGGCGGTCTCCTCGGTGAACGACACGGCGTCGGCGTGCCCGGTGACGCTGGCGGAGCACCAGAAGATCGTGGACGCGGTCCGGGTCCGGGCTAAGGCGATCCCCGCGGAGGAGGTCCGCACGCCGTTCATCCCGATCCCGATCTTCCTCGACGAGGGCCACACCGTGGTCCAGGCGGCGGAGGTCTGCTTCCCCGACCTCTCCGCGGCGGGGATGCAGCGCGAGCCGATGACGGAGCTCGCCTTCCTCCTCCGGTGCCTCGCGTCGGCGCAGGCCCTCTGGAGCTACCAGAAGCTGCAGGTGCGGCCGCCGGAGCTCGAGGCGCGGGTCCGGCACGGCGAGGAGGTGCTCGACGACTCGATGGCTCGGGCGGACCTCGCGTACGCGGGCACGGCGGTCGAGACGCGCGTCCAGGCGATCCGCGGCGGTGACAGCGACGTGCCGTCGAAGCTCGTCGACCTTGCGCTCGTCTTCGCCGAGCACCCCGGACCCGTCCAGGAGCTCGGCATCGACGCCGGCGGCCTCGGCCGGAAGCTCGGGGAGGTCGCCGACGACGTCCGTGCCGCCTCGGCGGAGCTCGACGCCCTCTCGCTGTCGGCGGACGGCCGCGAGATCCGGGACCGGATCTACACGCTGGTCCTCGAGCCGCTCGCGAAGATCCGGGCGTTCGCGCAGTTCGCGTACCGGTCGGAGGCGGGGCAGAAGAAGCGGGCGAAGTTCGCCTCGACGTACATCCGGAGCCGCAACCGCCGCCACAACCTGAAGCGGCGCGCCGCGGCGGACGCGGTGGAGGAGAAGAGCGAGGTGCCGGGGGCCGAGGGCCTCGACATCGACCTCGACCGGGCGGCGTAGCCGGATGAAGTGGACGGAGAGGGAGGCCGGGTCCGTGCGCCCGGCCTCCCTCTCACTTTTTCATCGAGGACGTCATGGCGACCCAGGTCCAGGGGATCTTCTGGAACGTCGAGCGACTGTTCGAGCCGGAGCCGTCCGCGATAGCGAAGTCGCTCGGCGTCACGCGAGCACGTGGCTGGAACGCCGAGGCGTACGGAGCGAAGGTCGAAGCCGTCGCCGGCCGCCGCGAATGCGTGCGCGGCCCCGCCTTCGAGCACCAACTCCACCCGGACCCGATCCGGCGCCCAGACCCGGAAGTGGACCCCACGGCCCGCGACGGGCTCGGTGCCGAACGGCAGACGACGTCGGACGTCGGGCATGGCGGTGGCGTTTGGGAGCCAGGTGGCAGTGCCGCAAGCGCCGTTCGGGGCGGTCGCGCGCGTGTGGTTGCCGCCGGCACCGGGCACTCGCGCCGCACCGTCCCCATCTGCGAGGAGCGCCGCCAGGGCTGGCTCAGACATCGCCGTGCGGCTCCGCGTCGTCGCCGTCGCCGCAGCTGCCCAGCACGACGGCGAGCGCGACGCCCCAGCAGCGGACGCTCATCGAAGCTCCCTCGCGCCTGCACCAAATTCGCTCGTTCCGATGACGCAGGGACCTGATCGGACCATCCGCCTAGATCTCGCTGGTATCGATCCGCGCCCAGTCGTACCCGTGCATGCGGTGGTGCACGATCGTCGCGCTCGCGCTCGGACGGAACCCTGCGGCGGCCAGCGCGGCCGTGAGCGGAGCGCCGCGCGGCAGGCACCACATGTGCGTGTGGCCGGGCTGCGGCTCGGCGAACGTGCGCCGCTCCGGGCGCGACGCGAACGACAGGTGCAGGAGCGGCAGCGGCGCGCCGGTGCTCTCGAGCACGAGGTCCTTCACGCCGAGGAGCGACACGAACCGCGGGGTCCCGCGGCCGGGGGCGAGGAGCGGGAGCGCGCGGCGCATGCCCGCCTCGTCGGTGGACCAGAGGTCGAGGCGGGTGGTGTCGAGGAGCGCGGGCGGGAGGAAGCGGAAGTGCGCGAGGAGCCGCACCGCGGGGGGCACCCGGCCGTCCGGCGGGTCCATGGCGATGCCGTAGCCGCGCGGCGCGCGGACGTAGTTCTGTACGAACGCGCGCCGGAACAGCGCGATCGGCAGGTGCCGGCCGCGGTACGCCGGGTGGACCTTCAGGTCGGCGACGTACCAGTGCCGCGGGCCGACCTCGGGCGTGCGGAGCATCCCGCAGCCGACGGCGACGAGCCGCCCGCGGTCCTCCAGCGCGTAGGTGCGGAGCGCCCCGAGGCGCTCGAAGAACGCGAAGTAGTCGGGCCCGTGGGAGAGGCGGAAGGCGTCGTCGCCGAGCGGGTAGCGGGCGCCGGCCTCGAGCGCCTCGAGCTCGCGGTGCCATCGCGGCAGCTCCGAGCGGTCGATCCGGAGGAATCTCACGGGCGGCGCCAGCGGCGGGCGCGCTTCCGGTAGAGCCGCGCGTAGAGCTGGTCGAACGCGACCGCGCCCATGCGGAGCCCCTGCTCGATGTCGTAGCGCGCCTCCGGCCGCCGCTCCCACGCGGGCGAGAGCACCTCGAAGAAGTCGGCGGCGTGGCGGACGTCGAGCACCTCGTGCAGGTCGTAGTGCACGAGCCGGTCCGCCGGCAGGAACCCGCGGGCGACGATCGCCCGGCCGAGCCGCGCGGAGATCGACGCGAACATCCGCTCGATGATGCCCATCACCCCGGCGCCGACCAGGTAGTCGTCCACCACGCACGCGCCGACGAGCACGGTGTTGAAGGCGCGGACCTCGGGCCAGAGCGGCCGCGCCTCGAGCTCGGCGCGGACCTGCTCGGGCGACAGGCCCGAGAGCCGCGACAAGAGCTCGACGAAGGTGGCGCCGTGCATGCGCGCCGTCTCGCCCTCGCCGTGCTCCTCCCAGACGTTGCGCATCACCGCGGTGCGCAGCGCGGGATCGGGGAGCTTCGCGGCGAGCGCCGCCATCGGCCGCGCGAAGAACACCACCGCGGCGTGGAACTGGTACTGCGTCTCGAGGAAGTCCTCGCGGGAGAACGAGCCGTCGGCGAGGGCCTGGAAGTACGGGTTCTCGTCGTGGGCGACGTCGGCGAGGACGTCGTCGACGAGGCGGTCGAAGGAGCCGCTCACGTGCGGGTGCCCACGACGACGCGCTCGTAGAACAGGCTCCGGTCCTCCGCGGCGAGCCGCTCGCCCGCGGCGCGGTCGAAGGCGAAGGCCGGCTCGAAGCGCCGCTCCACCGGCGCGTGGTTGTTGAGCTGCCGGATCACCAGGCGGGTCCCCGGGCGGCACTCGGCGCAGAGGCGCGCGGCGATCGCGGCGATCCCGCGCTCGTCGGTCCAGTCGAGCACGTTCGAGAGCGAGACGAGGTCGAAGGCGCCGTAGTGCGGGCCGGAGGCGAGGTCCGCCTGCACCAGCTCCGGCGCCGGCGGGCACGGGCGCTCGAGGAACGCCGGCCACGCGCCGGGCAGCCAGTGGCCGAGGAGCACGTGGTGCAGCCACGGGTTCCCGCGCGCGTCGGGCCGCGCAAGGCCGCGCTCGACGACCCGGCGGAAGTAGCCCGGGTACGAGCCGGGCGCCGCGTGCTGCGTCGCGTCCGGCCCGAACATCGCCTCGAGCAGCGCCGGCGAGAAGAACAGCTCGAACGCGACCGGCCAGTACCTGCCGCCGGTGAGCGCCGCCGCGTCGCCGCTCTCCTCGAGGAGCCGCCGCCGGTCCGCGTACGGCAGCACCAGATCGTCGAGCACTGCGCGGAACCCGCGGAAGAGCGACTCGAAGTTGCCGCAGCCGGAGAGCGACGCCGGATCGTCGCGGTCGGCGCCGAAGGCCTCGGCGCGCCCCCGCGATCCGGGCTCGTGGGACCGCAGCGCCTCGAGCTTCCGGGCGACGAGCCCGAGCTGCGCCGGGTTCGGGTCGACGAGCGTGAGCCGCACGTCCGGCCGCTCCGAGCCGAGCGTGAGCGCGGTGCAGCCGCCGGACGCGACCAGGAGCGCGGCCTTCGCGCCGGGCCCGAGCAGCGCGCGCTCGACCGCCGGATCCTCGCGAACGACGGCGAACTGGACGGGGTTGCCCGGCGGCACACGGCGAGTCTAGCGCGCAGAGACCTCGCGAGCGCCGCCGCCGAGACGCTGCATGCCGCCCCCGCTCACCAGGGCAGCCGCTGCCCGTCGCGGAAGAACCCGCCCGTCGGCCCGCTCTCGGGCAGCGTCGCCGCCCAGACGATCCCCGCGGCGCCCTCCCAGACCGGCCGCGCGCCGACCTCGCCGAGGCCGGGGCGCGTCGCGACGAAGCCGGGGCACACGGCGTTCACCTTCACGCCGTCGCGCTGGAGCGCGGCCGCGAGCTTCACCGTGACCGCGTGCAGCGCCGCCTTGGAGACGCCGTAGGCGCCGAGCTTCTCGCCCCAGGCGGCGAGGCCGAAGACGCCGCCGAAGGTGCCGCCCTCGCTGCCGACGTTGACGATGCGCGGCATCGGCGCGCGGCGCAGCAGCGGGAGGAAACCGCGCGACACCCGCACCGCGCCGACGGTGTTGGTGGCGAGCGCGGCGAGCAGGTACTCGGGATCGAGCTCGCCGGCGCTCCGATCGGCGTCGTGGTAGCCACCGGCGTTGTTGACGAGGACGTCGAGCCTGCCCGAGCGCCGCTCCACCTCGGCCGCGGCGCGGGCCACGCTCGCGTCGCTCGTGACGTCGAGCCCGAGCGCGTGTACCCGCGAGCCGCCCGTGGCGATGCTCGCGGCCACCGCCTGCGCGGCGCCCGCATCGCGTGCGGTCACGTAGACCGTCATCCCGCGCGCGGCGAGCTGCCGCGCGATCTCGCGTCCGAGCCCCTCGGCCCGGCTCGCCCCCGTCACCAGCCCCACCGCCCCGTCGTCGATCGCCATCGTCCCACCTCGCGGAGGTAGCCAATGGTGATCGAAGGTCCCCGCCGCCACGATCTGCGGAGCGAGCCGCCCTTCGAGGGCGCGACCGTGCGGACGGCTACGGGGGGTGCTCCGTTCGACAGCGTTCTCGCGCCTCCTCGCAGGCCGATGCACAGGCGAAGCAGGCTTCCGCGGTGTCGAACGGGCACCCCTCCAGACAGAGGTCGCGTCGTCCCTCGCAAACCAGGTCCCAGTCGGACCCAGGACGCTCCCTCTGCAGCATGAGCAGCCGCGGGCACAGGCAGTCCATGAGCACGAGGCTCGCGTCACGATCACGCCACGGGAACTCGCCATCCACGCAGACATCCGCGATCGAGCGCACGCACGCGAGCTCGCCTCCGAAGTCGTCGCGGCGGCACGCCTCGACGCACGCGTCCCACGCCGCGTCGTCCTCGGGCGGGCCGAACGCCTCGATGCAGCGGCCGATCTTGGGCGCCGACAGGGGCGCCAGCCCGCATTGCAGCGCTGCGTCCCTGCACGCCTCGCGCGTGCACGGCGCGGGCGGCGGCCGCGGCGCGCCGTCCGCGCAGCCGTGCGGAGCCGGAGGCGGCTCGCTCGACGGCACCGTGCCGCACGCGGCCAGCGCCACGAGCGCGATCGCGGCGACCCGCACGACCTCAGCGCGCCCGGGTCACCGGCGCGGGCACGACCTCGCCGGAGGTCGACACCAGCCGGGCGGAGAGCACGAAGTCCTGGCCGACGCACAGCTCGAGCTGCGGGTTGCCGCGCTGCTGGGCCTGCCGCCACGCCGGCGGGATCGCCACCGAGCCGAGGGCCTCGCGCTCGATGCTGGTCGCGTCGACCGACTCGAGGATCATCACCGGGATCGGCGCGTTCCACATGGGGAGCTCGCCCAGGCCGACCCGCATCGCGCACGGCACCGGGGTGTTCGCCGGGATGACCTCGTGGGTGCGCCCGCCCGGCATCATCACGCTGATCGGCATCGGCACCACGTCGGCGAGGCCGACGGCGCCGCGGGCGAGGTTCCGGCCGAGGACCGCCGCGCCGACCGCCACCGCCAGGTCCGGCGGGACGTCGCGCTCCGCCGAGAGCTTCTTGAACTTGCCGAGGCGGCGCCGGATCGCCGGCATCCGCGTCTGGCCGCCGACGAGCACGAGCTCATCGACCTGGTCGGCGGAGAGCTTCGCCCGCGCGAGCACGTCCTCGCAGGCGCCGAGGGCGCGCTCGACGAGCGGCGAGGTGAGCTGCTCGACGGCCTCGCGGGTGATCGTCGCGTCGATGTCGAGGAACTTCCCCTGCGCGTCCTGCGCGACGCACGGGAGCCGGAGCTGCACCTGCTCCTGGGTGGAGAGCGAGATCTTCGCGCTCTCCGCCGCGAAGGCGAGGCGCTGCATCACCACCTTGTTCTCGCCGAGGTCGACCCGGTGCGCGAGCCGGAACTGCTCGACGAGCTTGCCGACGATCGCCGCGTCGAAGTCGGCGCCGCCGAGGAAGGCGTCGCCGCCGGCGGCGAGCACGTTCACCTTCCGCTTGTTCACCGACATCAGCGTGGCGTCGAGGGTGCCGCCGCCGAGGTCGAAGACGAGGACGTTCTGCTCGGGCGCCTTCAGGTTCGCGTAGAAGAGCGCGGCGGCGGTGGGCTCGTTGATCATCGCCCGGACCTTGAGGCCCGCCTCCTCCGCCGCGAGCCTCGTCGCTTCGCGCTGCCGGTGCCCGGCGTGGGTCGGCACCGCGATCACGCACTCGGTGAACGGCTTGCCGGCCGCGTGGTTCGCGTGGTCGAGGATCTGCCGGATCACCCGCGTCACCACCTCGCCGAGCGGGACGATGCGGCCGTAGATCTCCGCGGCCGGCCCGCCGTCGGGGCCCTCGATCATCCCGAACGCGAACCGATCCTTGTAGCGGTGGACGAACTCCGACTTGAAGCGCCGCCCGAGGAAGCGCTTCACCTCGAAGAGCGTGTGCCGCGGGTCGTCGATGATCTGCATCCGCGCCGCGTGGCCCACCACCGCCTTGTCGGCGGCGCGGAACCAGACGACCGAGGGGAGCGTGAAGCGCTTCTCGCGGACCGGCACGAGCTTGAGCCGCCCGTCGCTCGAGAAGTAGGCCGCTGCGGTGTTGGTGGTGCCGAAGTCGATGCCGAGGATGGAGGCCGCGCTCATGCGAGGCCGAGCATCGCACGAAGCCGGCCCCGCGCGTCACCGGGGCGTGCACGCCGGGTGCGAGCGTCGGCTACGTGCCCGGCGTCCACGTCCCCTGGAGCTGCTCGGTGCACGACGTCGCCGGATCGGGGTTCGCGGTGCCCGTGTACCAGCACTCCCGGAAGTCGAGCCCGAACGTGTACGTGCAGCACCCGACGTCCGCGTCCGGGCACGGGCTCTCCGACCACGAGCCGCCGGCGTCGAGGCACCCGGTCTCCTGGTTCGCGATCGACGGCGCCGGCCCCGTCGACTCGATGCACGTGCTCTGCACCGCCCGCAGGTCGCACGTGCCGTACGTCCCCGACGACTCCTCCCCGGGCTCCGACGAGCCGTCGTCGCACGCGACGGCGAGGCCGAGCAGGAGCACGAACGCGAGCTTTCGCATGGATCCCCCTCCGGACCCGATCGTGCCACATCGCCCCGACCCACGGTGCCAGGCCCGAAACGAAGAACGCCGTCCCCCTCGCGAGGAACGGCGCTCTTGCCGAAGCCCGGAGCCCGGAGCCCGGAGCCCTACTCCTTCACCGCCCCCGCATAGAACGCATCCAGCACGTCCTTGTACTTTTTCTCGACCGCCTTCCGCTTCAGCTTGAGGCTCGGCGTCAGGTCGCCCGCCTCCTGGGTGAGGTCGTTCGGGAGGATGGCGAACTTCTTCAGCGTCTCGTAGCTCGGCAGCTCGGCGTTGAGCTTGTCGATGAACGGCTTGATGAGCGCGTTCACCTCGGGCTTCTGGGTGAGCTCGGAGTAGGCGACGCTCGGGAAGCCGTTCGCCGCGCCCCACTTCTGGATCGCCTCGGGGTCGAGGGTGATCAGCGCCGAGCAGAAGTTGCGGTTGTCGCCGTGCACCACGACCTGCGACAGGTACGGGCACATCGCCTTGAGCTTGCCCTCGACGTACTGCGGCGCCACGTACTTGCCGCCCGAGGTCTTGATCAGGTCCTTCTTGCGGTCGGTGATCTTCAGGTAGCCGTCGGCGTCGAGCTCGCCGATGTCGCCGGTGCGCAGCCACCGATCCGGCGTCAGCGCCTCCTCGGTGGCCTCCTTCATCCCGTGGTAGCCGCGCATGATCCCGCGGCCCTTGAGCAGGATCTCGCCGTCCTCCGGCGCGATCTTCACCTCGGTGCCCGGGAGCGGCTTGCCGACGGTGCCGATCTTGTAGCGCGCCGGCAGGTTCACGAACGACGCCGCCGAGCTCTCGGTGAGGCCGTAGCCCTCGAGGATGACGATGCCGGCGCCGTCGAAGAACTCGGCGATCTGCTTCGAGAGCGGCGCCGAGCCGGAGATGAAGCAGCGGAGCTTCCCGCCGAAGCGCGCGTGCAGCTTCGAGAAGACCAGCTTGTGGGCGAGGCCGTGCTGCATGCCCAGCAGGAAGCCCGGCTCCTTGCCGGCCTGCTTGGTGCGCGACCACTCGCGGCCGACGCCGACCGCCCAGCGGAAGATCGACGCCTTCAGGCCGCCCGCCTCGGTGGCGCCGGCGACGACCTTGTTGTGCACCTTCTCGAAGATGCGCGGCACCGCGGCGACGAAGGTGGGCTGCACCGCCGCGAGGTTGTCGACGAGCTTGTCGATGCGGCCGTCGACCGCGGTCGCGAAGCCGATCCGGATCTGCGCCGCCTCGAGCACCTTGCCGAACGAGTGCGCCAGCGGCAGCCAGAGGTACTGCACGTCGTCGGTCTTGAGGATGCCGAGCGCGTCGATGCCCTCGCCCTCGTAGACCCAGCAGTCGTGGGTGAGCTCGACGCCCTTCGGCTTGCCGGTGGTGCCGGAGGTGTAGATCAGCGTCGCGAGCGACTCCGGCGAGAGCGACCTGGCGATCCGCTCGTAGGCGTCGGGCTCCTTGGCGTCCTCGGCCTTGCCGAGCGCGCGGAGCTCGTCGAGGGTGATCACCCAGCCGTCGTGGCCGGCCTTGCCGTCGAAGGTGATCACCTTGCGGACGGTGGGGATCTCGGCCTTCTTGGCGACGAGCTTGGCGATCTGATCGTCGTTCTCGGCGAAGACGTACGCCGTCGCCGAGTCCGAGATGATGTACGCGCACTCGTCCGGCGTGCTCGACGGGTAGATGGTGGTGGTGGCGCCGCCGCCGCAGAGGATCCCGATGTCGGCGAGGATCCAGTCGAGCCGCGTGCCGGAGAGGATGGCGACGCGCTCCTCGGGCTTCAGCCCGAGCGAGCGCAGGCCGCAGGCGATCGCGCGGACGTCGTCGCCGGTCTGCTTCCAGGTGAGCTGCGTCCAGCCCGGGTCGGTGGGCTTCATGAACGCGGTGCGATCGGGGCTCTGCGCCACCCGCTCGAGGAACATCTCGGGGACCGTGCGGCTCGCCATGTCGGCTCCTTGGGCTGAATTTGGGGCAGAGCGTACCCGAGGAACGCCCGCGATCGATCAGGATCTTCGCCTCGCGCCCCCGGACCGGGCGGGGCGGCGAGCGCCCGCCGTCCGTCAGCCGACGTCCTCGCCGTCGAAGTAGCCGAGGCCCTCGCCCTGCTTCACCAGCTGCCGGACCCACGTCTTCCCGGCCATCGCCTCCGGGTACGACGGGGCGGCGAGGATCCCGAGCTTCCCGGAGTCGGGGTAGCCGACGACGTCGGTGGGCTCGCCGGTGGAGAGCGCCAGGTACCGGAGAACCGCGGTGCCGGTGGCGACGAGCTTGTGCGCGCCCTCGGGACCGGGCGGGATCGACACCCAGTCGCCGGGACCGATCCGGAGCGAGCGCTCGCCGAGCCGGAGGTCGCCCTCGCCTTCGAGGACGAAGATCGCCTCCTCCTTCACCGCGTGCCAGTGCGCCGGGTACGCCGCGCGCCCCGGCGCCACCTCGTGCCAGGTGGCGCCGATCCCCTTGCCGCCCGCCGCGGCGGCGAGCGACCTCGCGCGCGAGCCGAACTTCGTGCCGACCGCGAGCTCCCGCGGCTCGAGCTCGGCGACGTTGACGACGTTGGGGTGCCTGCGATCGGCCATCTCGTCCTCCGGTGGGCGGCGGCGCCGCGAACGGGCGGAGGATAGCCGGGCGCCGGCGCTACGGACGCGCCTCGGCCGGGGCGGCCGGCGGGTCGCCGACGCCGAGCGCCGCCTTCGGCACCTCGGCCTCGGTGAAGAGCCGGAACAGCTCGGGATCGACCTGCCCCTTCGCCGCCTCGTCCGAGAGGATCTTCAGGGCGAGCGGGTGCGGGACCGCCTTCTTGTACGGCCGGTCGCTGGCGGTGAGGGCGTCGTAGATGTCCGCGATCGTCATCATCCGCGGCTCGATCGAGATCGACTCCGGCGGCAGGCCGCGCGGGTAGCCCTTGCCGTCGAGCTTCTCGTGGTGGCCGTAGGCGATCTCCGGCACGCGGCGGAGGCCCTTGGTCCACGGGATCTGCGAGAGGAAGCGGAAGGTGTGGGTGACGTGGCTCTCGATCTCGCGGCGCTCCTCGAGCGACAGCGAGCCCTTCGGGATCGACAGCCGCGACACCTCGGCCTCGGTGAGGATCTGCCGCGCGGCGCCGTCGGCGCCCGGGAAGGTGCGCAGCTTCAGCTCGGCGAGCCGCTCGAAGCCGCCGGCGGCGAGCACCGTCGGCTTGTTGCACGAGCGGACGAAGTCGAGGATGCCGTCGAGCTCCTGCGCGCGCGCCGTGAACGAAAGCTCCTCGGCGAGCAGCTCCTCCTTGCTCCCGCCGCGGATCACCAGGTCGAGGCGCTTCTTCAGCGAGTCGGCCTCGAGCGACTTCTTCGCGTACTCGAACCGCTGCTCGAGGAGCGCCAGCTCGTCGGGGTAGAGCTTGTTCGCCTTCACCAGCACGTGCTCGCGGACGCCGACCTTGCCGAAGTCGTGGAGCAGCGCCGCGTAGCGGAGCTCGGTGCGGGCGTCGCTGGTGAACTTCACGCCGGCCCACGGGCCCTTGCCGCCCTGCTCCACCGCGTCGGCGAGCGAGACGGTGAGCTTGGCGACGCGCTCGGAGTGGCCGGAGGTGGTCGGGTCGCGGGCCTCGATGGCGACCACCGCCGCCTTCACGAAGCCCTCGAAGAGGACCTTGATCTCCTCGTGGAGGAGCGCGCTCTCCACCGCGGACGCGGCCTGGCCGCCGAGGGCGACGAGGAGCTCCTCGTCCTCGGCGCCGAACGGGCCGCCGGCCTTGTTGAGCGCCTGGATGACGCCGACGACCTCGTTGCGGGTGTTGCGCATCGGCACGCAGAGCAGCGTGCGGGTGCGGTAGCCGCTCTGGTGGTCGACGGTGCGGTTGAAGCGCGGGTCGGCGTAGGCGTCGGACAGGTTGACGATCTGCCCGGTGGCGGCGACGTGGCCGGCGATGCCGACGCCCATCGGCAGCCGGATCTCCTTCCCGGCGTCCATGCCCTGGGCGATCTTCGACCAGAGCGTGGCGCGCTCGCGGTCCACCAGGAACAGCGAGCAGCGGTCCGCGTCGACGACCTCGGCGGCCTCCGAGAGGATGATCCGCAGCAGCGCGTCGAGGTCGCGCTCGGCGGTCATCGCCTTGGCGACGTCGAGGATGGAGGTGAGCTTCTCGACGCGCCGCTGCAGGTTCTCCATGACCGATCGGTACCACGCCGGGCCGCGCGGTCGCACGCCCGGCCGGCCGGACGTCAGGGCGCCGGGTCGCCGAGGACGAGCGCGACCACGTGGCGGGCGAGGTGGGCGTAGAGCGCGTCGCCCTCCTCCGCGGTGGCCGCCGCGGGCTCGCCGAGGTAGGCGCGGTCGGCGCCGAGCTCGACGAAGCTCCTCGCGCCGCCCTTGATCGCCTTGCCGAGGTCGACGTCGAGCCTGGCGAGGCCGGCGCGCGAGGCGCGGACCTCGGCGGCGGCGGCGGCGAGGACGAGCGAGGTCTCGTACCGGCCGGCGTGGCTGCCGCCCCGGCAGAACTCCTCGCCGAGGCCGAGGGCCCACGGCTTCTTGCGGTGATCGGGGACGATCGCCGGCACGCCCGCCGCCGCAGCCCCCGCGTGCAGCGCGGCGAAGTGCGCGGGCTCGAGGTGGTGGTTCACGAGCACCACCTTCGAGAAGCCCTGCCCGGCGATCGACCGGCAGAGGTCCTCGGCGAGGGCCTCCACCGTCGAGGCGCGGAGCGACACCGTGCCGGCGAAGCCCGCGGCGAAGTCGGTGACGCCGTAGGCGAGCGGCGGGAAGAGCACCGCGCGCTGGCCCCGGGCCTCGAGCTCGAGGCCGGCGCGGCGCGCCACCTCGCGGGCGATGAGCACGTCGGTGTCGAGGGGCAGGTGCGGGCCGTGGGCCTCGGTGGAGCCGACCGGCACCAGCGCCACCGCGCCCGCCGACGCGTCCTCCGAGAGCTCCTCCCACGTGGCCCGGGCCGCTTCGCGCATGGCGAAGGCCTACCACGAGGTCCCCACGAAATCAGGAGAGCGGCACGCTCTCCGGGCGCGACGCGGCGCCCCAGATCCGGAGCGGGAGGCGGCCGATCGCCGCGCTCTTCCCGGTGGCGTCGTCGATGGTGAGCACCTCGCCGCCCTCGGTGAAGCCGAACACCTCGTCGCCGCAGGCGGAGAGGCCGTAGAGCTTCGAGCGGACCGCCCGGCCGAGCTTGCGCACCTCGCGCTTCCCGGGGTCGACGACGAGGAGCACGTCGCCCTCGGCGGAGAGGCCCTCCTCGCTCGCGGTGGCGGTGGCGAGGACCTTGCCGGACGGCAGCACCAGCACGTCGCCGGAGGAGAACAGGCCGTCGGGGAAGCGGGCGATCGGCACCGCGCGGCCCTCGGCGAGGTCGAACTCGTAGAAGGTGCCGCCGTTCTGCGCCGCGTAGAGCCGCCCGTCCTGGCCGGCGAGGGCGTTGAACGAGCCGACGAGCGGCCCGAGCTGCTGGGCGCGGCCGCTCCTGGTGTCGAGGTCGTAGATCCGATCGAACGAGATCCCGAGGAGCATGCCGCCCCGGTGGGTCACGTCGGTGAGGCTCTCGCCCGACGGCAGCGAGAGCGGGACGCTGCGCTCGACCGTGAGCGTCCGCAGGTCGACGAGGTGGAGGTCCCACGGCCCGTTCACCCACACCTTGCAGCTCGACGCCGCCGGGGCGTCGGGCGGCTTCGCGGCCTCGGGCGGCTTCGCGGCCGGCGACGCGCCGTTCCTGCGGATGGCGGTGAGCGGGCCGTCGGCGGCGGCGGCGACGGCCAGCGCGAGCAGCGCGGCCGCGAGCAGAACGAGACGGATCGTGCGCATGGCGGCCCTCCGACGCCCCCGATGCTCGCCCATTCACGGGGTCGCCGATAGCCCCACCACGGTCGCGGGCGCGCCGGCGAAGGTGAGCCCCACCGAGAGGCCCTCGTAGCCCTCGCGGGCGGGATCGAGCTCGAGGTCCGCCTGGGCGCCGACGAGCGTCGGCCCGAGGGAGCAGAGCGCGCCGCCGACGTTGCGGCAGGCGGCGCTCGCCGGGCACGCCGCCTCGGCGTCGGCCGGGCAGATCCCGGTCCAGCCCGCGCCGCGCCGCTCGAACAGCGGGCCGGCGAGGCCGAGGCAGCCGCACGCCCCGGCGGCGTAGACGTTCAGCGCCTCGAACAAGGCGTCGACCCGTAAGATCCCGGAGATCCGCCCGTCGGCGTAGGCGACGCCGGCGCCGTCGAGCGTCGCGCGGCCCTCGAGCTCCACCTCGTCGAGCGGCAGGAGCAGCACCAGCTCGCCGAGCGGGAGCGGCAGCGGGAACGAGCCCGGGCCCGCCGCCAGCGCGCCGCCTTCGAGCCGCGCGCGATCGAGGTGCACGAGCGGCGTGCCGGTGCCGGCCTCGAACGACGCCGCCGAGAACGTGAACGTGCCCGTGCCGGCCGACGCCTCGGCGTACGTCGTCGCGCCCTCGAACGCGCCGGCGAGCTGCACCAGCACGAAGCCGCCGCGCTCGTCGAGGCCCAGGTGATCGAGGAGGATCACGACCTGCCCCGACTCGACCGCGGCGGTGACCGACGCCTGCGGGTCGAAGCCGGCGTCGAAGCCCTGCACCGCCTCGAGCAGCTTCACCAGCGCGTTGTCGAGCCCCGGCAGGCCCCCCTGGATCGAGTCGGCGGAGCGGCGGCCGAAGTCCTTGCAGCAGCTCGGCGCGCCGTCGGCGCCGGTCGGCGGCAGCCCGATCGCCGAGAGATACGACGCCCGCGCCGCCACGTAGCCCTCGGGCGACGCCGGGAACGAGACGCAGCCCTCGCCGTCGATCGTGCCGTCGCAGTCGTCGTCGTCGCCGTCGCACACCTCGGCGCCGGGCGCGCACCGGCACGCCCGCGCCTTCCCCGGCTCCGGCTCCGGGCACGTCCAGCCCGCGACGCAGTGCTCCTCCACGTGGCAGGTGACGCTGCACGCGCGCACGCCCTCGTCGAGCTCGACGCACGGCGCCCCCGCGCAGTCCTCGGACGAGACGCACGACGCGCCGAACAGATCCGGCGCCCCACCCGCCCCTGCTCCGCCGTCCTCGCCGGAAGCGCCCCCGCCGCCCTCGCCGCAAGCCGGCACGAACGCCGAGACGCCGGCCACGAGCGCCACCGCCACCGCGCCCACGAAGCCGCGAACGCCCGAGGCCTCGTAGCCTCGTAGCCTCGTAGCCTCGTAGCCGCTTCTCCGCCTCGTCACCCCTCCATGCTACCGCGCTACCCGCACGTCGCCGTGTACCGCACCTCGATCGCCGCGCCCGGCTCCGGCCGCGCCCGGGGGTCGAACCGGATCGAGTTCGTCGCCGCGTCGTAGACGTAGTCGGCCTCCGGCACCTCGACCTCGTTGACGAACACCGACACGCCCCCCGCGTCCGGCGTCGCCGAGAGGGTGAAGGTGGTCGGCGGCTGGAACGCCCGCGCCGCGATCTGCCGCAGGATCGGCCCGAAGTCCGCGGCGCAGATCGACGAGGCGGTGCCGCCGGTGCGCGCCACCAGGTCCAGGTAGCGGGTGGCCACGCCGGACGCGCCGGCGCAGGCGGCGTCGACGTCGACGATCGCCGAGACCAGGAAGCCGTTGTCGCCCTTGAGGTCGCGGAGGAAGGTCTCGTAGCGCTCGAGCTCGTAGCCGGAGTGGTCGTCCTCCTCGCCGACGAAGATCACCGCGAGCTGCGCCTCGGGCCGGAGGAAGCCGGCGTTGCCGTCGTTCGGCTCCGGCGTGCGGTCGTCGTCGGCCTCGACCGAGAGCGGCCGCGAGAGCGCGAGCTTCATCGCCTCCATGCCCTGCTCGAGGTGGTGGCAGAGGCCGACGCGGACGTTGTCGGCGAGCACCTGCCGCGCGTCCGGCGTGGCGGTGGTGATCACCCGCGGCCGGGCGTGGTCCACCGGGAAGAAGCGCCCCCGCTCGCCGCCCGACGCGCCGCCGGGGCAGGTCGGCTCCTCGAGGATCGGCTCGAGCCCGGTGGAGGTCACCGCCACGTGGAAGTCGATCCCGTTCGCGAGCGCCTCGTCGACGAGCACGCCGACGGCGGAGGCGATCCGCGTCTGCTCCTCGGCCATCGAGCCCGAGTTGTCGATGACGAGCAGCACGTCGGCGACGCCGCTGGCGAGCTGGGTGAACCGGTCGGCCTTGTCGCCGTCGCCGACCAGGTCGCCGATGAGCGGCACCAGCAGCGGCCGGTCCCGCGAGCTCTCGGTGACGAAGAGCGGCGTGTAGTTCGCGCCGCGGGTCCGCGACAGCCAGCGGACGCCGACGCCGAACGCGTCCCCGGCCGCGACCGCGAACGGCGGCTGCGGCATGGCGGTGATGGCGTGCTCGTCCGGCGTGGTGGCGTCGCCGAGCGCGATGTCGGTGACCACCACCTCGTGGTCGCAGGTGTTCTCGTACGTCACCGTGGCGTCGTGGAGGCCGCAGTCCACGCGCTCGCGGCCGAAGTCGACGAAGCGCGGGGCCGGGCGGAGGCAGCCGTCGCCGCTCGAGGCGGTGAGCGGCACCGAGATCCGGCGCCGGCCCTCGCCCTCGAACACGTACAGCTCGAGCTCGCCCCGGTAGTCGCCCTCGCCGGCCTCGACCGCGTGCGGATCGAAGGCGACCATCCGCCCGAACCACGAGTCGCCGCGGAGCACGAAGCTCTCGATCCGCCCGCCGGGCAGGTGGAAGACGGGGTCGGAGCCCGGGGCGACGTCGACGCCGCGGAGCACGCAGACGTCCTCGCCGGGGTTGTGCACCTTGAAGCCGAGCACCGCGCCCCGGCCCTCGTCGAGCTGGCCGAAGTCGATCGCCGCAGGCGTGACCACGAGCTCGCACGCCGGCGCCGGCGCCGCGGTGCCGGTGAGATCCACGAACGCCTCGGGCATGGACCCGTCGTTCGACGCGATCCGGAGCTTCGCCGCGAAGGGTCCGCTCGCCATCGGCTCGAAGGTGACCTGCACCTCGAGCGAGCCGCCGGCGGGGATCTCGAGCGGCCCCTCGGGCGACACCGCCGCGAACGCGCCGTCGCCCTGGATCGAGACGTCGGCGAGCTGGAGCGGCGGCAGCGCCGGATCGGAGCCCGCGTTGGTGATCGTCACCGTCCGGGTGGAGAGGCTGCCCTGCGGCACCGTGCCGAACGCCACCTTCCCGGGCACCACCGAGATCTCCGGCCCGCCGCCGACGCCGCGGAGCTGCACCGGCACCCGCGGCGCGCGGCGCGCGGTGGACTGCACCAGCAGCGTGCCCTCGTCGGGACCGAGGCGCGTCGGCTGGAAGGTGACCGGCACCCGGAGCAGCTCGCCCTCGGCGAGCGTCACCGGCTCGAGCTTGGTCTGGAACGCCGGGCGCCGGCCGTCGGTGGCGACGCCGAGCACCTCGAGCGGCTTCGAGCCGACGTTGGTGATGCTGATCTCACGGCGCGCCTTCCGGTCGATCGCGACGTAGCCGAAGTCGATCTCCGTCGGGGTGACCACGATCGCCTGCTCGATGCCGACGCCGGCCATCGGGATCTCGAGCTCGGCGCAGGTCGGGCACGGCTGCACCACGATCGCGCCGTAGGCGCGGCCGGTGCGCACGGCGGCGAAGGTGGCCTCGAGCGTCGCCGTGCCGTTCGCGTCGACCGTCACCTCGTCGGTGGGCGCGAAGCGGAACTGCGCGTCGCCCCGGAGGCCGAGGCGGACCACCACCGGCATGTCGAAGTCGTTGTGGAGCGTGACGGTGCGGCGCTCGTCGGTGCCGAGCTCGATCCGGCCGAAGTCGAGCGAGATCGGGTCGGGGACGACGCGGGGCCGGAGCGCCACGCCGGTCACCGGGATCGGCACCTCCGGCGCCTTGCGGTCGTCGACGCGCAGCCGCAGGGTGCGGGCGAGCACCTCCTCTGCGAGCGGGGTGTAGCGCACCACCACCGTGGTCTCCTCGCCGGCGGCGAGCACGCGCGCGCCGCGGGTGGCGAGGTCGAAGTCGGTGCCGAGGCCGTCGATCTCGAGGTCGGTGAGGGTGAGCGGTGCCCGGCCCGCGTTGCGCAGCCTCACCTCGCGGGTGCCGGTGCCGCCGAGCGCCACCCGGCCGAAGTCGAGCTCGCCCGGCTCCACCACGGCGAGGCCGTCGCTGCCGACGACCCTGTCCTCGCACGAGCAGGCCGAGCCCAACGCGAGCGCCACCAGGGCGCCCGACCACCACCGCCACATGCCCACCACCTCCACGCCCGACCCGGCCCGGGCGGAGAGGCTCGCCCGGCCGCCGGCAGAGCGGGCACGCTCCGCCGGCGAGCGAGAAGGTAGGGAGGGCGGCCGGGGGTGAGAAGCGCCGGCCTCGACCCCCCGCGATCGGTCTCCCATGAGGGGCTTGATCCGACCGGCGATCTGCTACAGTGCCGCGGAACGGAGGGATTCCATGCGGAACGTGCTGGGCCCGGTCCTGGGGACCGTGGCGTTGAGCGCCTCGCTCGCCGTGCTGGCGGGACCGTCGTGCGTCACCGAGTGCCGCGCCGACGAGGACTGTGCGCCGCCGTTTTTCCGGTGCCTGCAGAACACCTGCGCCGAGTGCCTGATCTCCGACGACTGCGAGGCGCTCTACGGCGAACGGCGGCAGTGCTACCACGGCATGTGCTGCAACCTCGGCGCCCGCGGCTGCTGGACGCACCAGGAGTTCGAGGACCCGAGCGAGTGCTCGGTCGACTTCGACTGCACCATGGCCTACGGCTTCCCGTCGACGGACGTGACCGCGGGCGGGTGCGACACCAACGACCAGGGCAACTTCGTCTGCGCCCAGCCGGCGGTGTGCGACACCGACGAGACCGAGAGCTCGCTGTTCACCCAGGGCGAGTTCGCGCAGCCGCCGCCGTTCGCCCGGTTCGACGAGCAGTGCCGCATCCCGGTGCTGCCGTTCTGCCTCGGCGGCTCGTGCAGCGAGTGCCGCGTCGCCAACGACTGCCTCGTCGTCTCGCCGGGCGCGACCTACTGCTGCCCGAGCGGCGATCGGAACGTCTGCAAGTCGCCGGCGCCGGACGGCTCGCCGCCCTGCTAGCCGTCGCGGTCGGGCGGCCGCGCGCCGCCCGACCCGCGCAGGTCAGTCCTTGAGCAACGACCGCTGCACCTTGCCGCGGTCGTTCTTCGGCAGCCCGTCGCGGAAGACCACCTGCCGCGGGTACTTCCACGGCTGCAGCTTCTGCTTCGCGTGCTCCTGCAGCTCCCGGGCGAGGAGCTCGCCCGCGGAGAAGCCCGGCTTCGGCACCACGTAGGCCCGCGGCTTCACCAGCCCTTCCTCGTCGGTGTAGCCGACCACCGCCACCTCGGCGACGGCGGGGTGGGCGAGGAGCGCGTTCTCCACCTCGATGGGCGCGAGGAAGCGGCCGCCGACCTTGAGCAGGTCGTCGGTGCGGCCGCCGTACCAGAAGCGCCCCTCGGGATCGCGGCGGAACTTGTCGGCGGAGACGAACCACTCGCCGCGGAAGTGCTGGCGCGAGGCCTCGGTCCGGAGGAAGTAGCCCTGCCCCATCGAGGCGCCCTTCACCCAGAGCGAGCCGAGCTCGCCGTCGGGCAGCGTGCGCCCCTCCTCGTCGCAGACCTTCACCTCGTAGCCCTCGACCACGCGGCCGAGCGAGCCGACGGTGACGTCGCCGAGCCGGTTGGTGACGTAGACGTGGAACAGCTCGGCGGAGCCGATGCCGTCGAGCACCTCGTGGCCGAAGCGCTCCCGGTAGCGGGTGTAGAGCTCGCCGGGGAGCGCCTCGCCGGCGCTGGTGGTGATGCGCAGCGACGACCAGTCGTACTTCCCCGCGGGGAGCTCGAGGTTGCACATCTGGTTCAGCATCGTCGGCACCGAGGTGAGGATCGTCGCCTTGCGGCGGGTGACCTCGGCGAGGACGCGGTCGGGCGTGGAGCGATCCGGGAAGAGGCAGGCGGTGGCGCCGGCGCGGAACGGGAAGAGCAGGTTGTTGCCGGTGGCGTAGCCGAAGAAGAGCTTCGGCACCGCCACGGTGACGTCCTGCTCGGTGAGGCCGAGCACCGGCAGGCCGTAGGCGTGGGTGGAGTAGAGGAAGTCGACGTGGCGGTGCGGGATCGCCTTCGGGAAGCCGGTCGAGCCCGAGGTGTAGAGCATCACCCCGAGGTCCTCGGCGAGCGTGTCCGCCGGCTCGACCCACGACGAGAGCTGCGGGTGGGCGTCCTCCCAGCGCAGCACCTTCGGGCGCGCGAGCTCCGGCAGCTCCACCGCCGGGCCGCGGCAGGCGACCACGCCCTTGAGCCACCGCGCCTTCGTCAGGTCCAGAGCGCCCGAGAGGAGGCGCTCCTCGCAGACCAGGACGCGGGAGCGCGTGTAATCCAGGTAATAGGCGAGCTCGTCGGGCTTCGAGTCCGGGTTCACGTGGGAGACGACGCAGCCGAGGCGCGTGGCCGCGAACCAGAACCAGACGAACTCCGGGTGGTCGGAGAGCATGAGCAGCACCCGCTGCTCGCGCTCGAGGCCGAGATCCTGGAGCAGCGCCGCCGCGCGGCAGACGTGCTCGAGCACCTGCCGGTAGGTGTAGCGCTCGTCGCCATAGAGGATCGCGACGTGCTCGCCGCGGCCCTCGTGGACGTTCCTGTCCACGTACTCGACGGAGAGGTTCAGCTTCTCGGGGAACTCCAGGTTCGCCATCCGTCATCCCCTCAGGCGCTCGCGCGCGATGACGAGCTTCTGCACTTCGGTGGCGCCCTCGTAGATGCGGAGGGCGCGGATCTCCCGGTAGAGGCGCTCCACCGGGCTCCCCTTGATCACGCCGAGGCCGCCGTGGAGCTGCAGCGACCGGTCGATCACCTGCTGCGCGGCCTCGGTGGCGTAGAGCTTCGCGATCGCGGCCTCGCGGGTGACCCGCTGGCCGCCGTCCTTCGTGTACGCCGCCTTCTCGACCAGGAGGCGCGCCGCCTCGAGCTCGACCTCGCTCTCGGCGAGGAGGAACTGCACGCCCTGCAGCTCCGCGAGCGGCGCCCCGAACTGCCGCCGCGCCTTCACGTGGGCGACCGCCTCGTCGTGGGCGCGCGCCGCCATGCCGAGGGCGGCGGCGCCGACGGTGGTGCGGAAGACGTCGAGGGTGCGGAGCGCGAGCTTGAGGCCGGTGCCCTCCTCGCCGAGGAGCGCGTCGGCCGGGAGGCGGGCGTCGTCGAAGCGCACCTCGCCGAGCGGGTGCGGCGCGATCGGCTCCTGCCGGGTGACGCGGACGCCGGGCGCGCCCGCCTCCACCAGGAACGCGGAGATGCCCTTCGGGCCGTCGCCGGTGCGGGCGAAGAGCGTCATCGCCCCGAAGATCGGCGCGTTCGAGATGAAGTGCTTCGTGCCGGCGACGACCCAGCCGCCGCCTTCCTTTCGCGCCGTGGTCCGGAGCGCCGCCGCGTCCGAGCCGGCCTCGGGCTCCGAGAGCGCGAACGCCATCGGCAGCTCGCCGCTCGCGACCTTCGGCAGGATCCGCGCCCGCTGCGCGTCCGACCCCGCGAGCGCGATCGGGTACGAGCCGAGGCCCTGCATCGCGAACGCGAAGTCCGCGAGCCCCATCCGGTACGCGAGCCGCTCGCGGATCGTCGCCAGCGACCGCACCTCGAGCTCGGCCGCCTTGCCGCCCCAAGGCGCCGGCACCGCGTACCCGAGCAGCCCCGCCCCACCGAGCTCCCCGAGGATCCGCCGGCACAGCCCGTCGGCGTCCGCCTCCTCGTGCTCGATCGCCGCCAGGTGCCGCAGCCCGAAGGCGTCCACCTCGCCGGCGAGCGCCTCGTGTCGTGCCTCCAGGAACGGTGAGCGCATGCCCGCCCGATCCTGCGCGACGGGCCCGCTTCCGTAAAGCGCACCGTCGTCGGAATCGACGACGAACGCCGCGCCCGCCGGAGCCTGGAGCCTGGAGCCTGGAGCCCGGAGCCCGGAGCCCGGAGCCCGCCTCACCGCCCCAGAAACCGCGCCGGCCGCTTCTCCACGAACGCGTCGTACGCCTCGCGAAAGTCGTGGGTCTTCATCAGCATCGCCTGCGCCCGCGCCTCGTTGTCGAGGGCGCTCATCAGCGAGCCGTGCAGCCCCTCGTCGAGGAGCTCCTTGGTGAGGCCGAGGGCGAGCGTCGGGCCCTGGGCGAGCCGCGTGGCCAGGTCGAGCGCGCGCTCCACCACCTCGCCGGCGGGGACGACCTCGTTGTGCAGGCCCGCCGCCCTGGCGTCCTCCGCGAGGATCGCGTCGCCGAGCATCAGCCACTCGGTCGCCCTGGCGAGGCCGACGAAGCGCGGGAGCAGGTACGCCGCGCCCATGTCGGCGCCGGCGAGGCCGACCTTCACGAACAGGAAGGAGATCTTCGAGCCCGCCGCCGCGACCCTGAGGTCGCAGGCGAGCGCGATCGCCGCGCCGGCGCCGGCGCAGGTGCCGTTGAGCGCGCCGACGATCGGCTTCTTCAGCCGCCGCATGTTGCGCACCAGGTCGCAGGTCATCCGCGTGAACTCGAGCAGCCCGGCGGTGTCGCGGGCGAAGAGCTCGCCGATGATCGAGTTCACGTCGCCGCCGGAGCAGAAGGCGCGGCCGCTGCCGGTGATCACCACGCTCTTCACCTCGGCGCGGTCCTGCAGCGTCGCGAACAGGTCGCGGAGCTCCGCGTAGACCTCGAAGGTCAGCGCGTTCAGCTTGTCGGGGCGGTCGAGGGTGACGAGGGCGACGCCGCCGTCGCGCTCCTCGTAGCGGAAGCTCTCGGGCGCAGGGATCATGTCGGTCTCCGTTCAGGGGAGCAGCGCGGTGGCCTCGATCTCGACGAGCGCGCCGTCCTCGAGCAGCGACTTCACCTCGACGAGCGTCATCGCCGGGAAGTGCCCGCCGAAGAGCGCCTTCCAGGTGGCGCCGATCGCCTTGCGCTCGGCGGCGTAGGCCTGCTTGTCGGTGACGTAGACGGTCATCCGGGCGACGTCCTCGGGCGTGCCGTTCGCCTCCCGCACCACCGCGAGCACGTTGCGCAGCGCCTGGGCGAACTGCTCGTGCATCACGTCGCTCTGGAACTTCTCGTTCTCGTCCCAGCCGACCTGCCCGGCGACGAAGAGGATCCGGCCCGTGCCGACCAGGCCGTTGGCGTAGCCCTTCGGCGGGCGGAAGCCCACGGGCTGCACGCGCTTCAAGCGGCTCATGCGATCACCTCTCCGCCGTCGATGCCGAGGAGCTGGCCGGTGATCCCCGCCGCGGCCGGTCCGCAGAGGAACGCCACCAGCGCCGCCACCTCGTCGGGCCGGATGAGCCGGCCCTGCGGGTTCATCTTCGCCAGCGTCGCCACCGCGTCCTCGCGGCTGCGGCCGGTCGTCTCGGCGATCTTCTGCGCCGACTGCTCGAGCATGTCGGTCTCGGTCCAGCCGGGGCAGACCGCGTTCACGGTGACGCCCTTCGACGCCACCTCGACCGCGAGGGCGCGGGTGAGGCCGACGAGGCCGTGCTTCGACGCGCAGTAGGCGCTGGTGTAGCGGAAGCCGGTGCGGCCGGCGGTGGAGGCGATGTTGACGACCCGCCCGCGCCGCCGCTCGAGCATCCCCGGCACCACCGCCTGGGCGAGGAGGAACGCGCCGACGAGGTTCACCTCGAGCACCTGCCGGAGCACCTCCTCCGGCGTCTTCGCGAACGGCGCGCTGTGGGCGATGCCGGCGTTGTTCACCAGCACGTCCACCGGGCCGAGCTCGTCGCGCACCGCCACCGCGCAGGCGCGCACGCTCGCGGGCTCGGACATGTCGACGCGGAACGCCTTCGCCTCGAGGCCCCTGGCGCGGAGCCCCTCGACCGTGGCCTCGCAGTCCGCGACCGAGCGGGCGCAGAGCGCGACCTTCGCGTGCTGCGCGGCGAGGGCCTCGGCGATGGCCTTCCCCATCCCGCGGCTCGCGCCGGTCACCAGGGCCACCTGTCCGGCGAGCGGCATCGTCACCTCGGGCGGAAGATCGCGGCAGCTTGTACGATCCGCCCCCTGCCCGGTCAAACCGGAGGACCCGCATGCGGTACGCCGCCCTCGCCGCCCTTCTCCTCGCCAGCTGCAGCGAGCCGTCCGCCCACGGCGAGGCCGCGCCGCCCGCGGCCACGCCCGCCGCGCTCGAAGGCGGGGCAGGGGCCTCGCTCGACGGCGCCGCCGGGGCCGCCGCGCCGGCCGCGCCGAGCCCGGACTGCGCGCTCGAGCTCGCGCCGCTCACCGTGGAGCTCGTCGTCCTCCTGCGGCACCCGACGGAC
>CAZDGH010000036.1:0-23602 GCA_964504805.1 uncultured Myxococcales bacterium
CGCGCGCGGGCGAAGCCGCCTGCGCCGCGCCCGCGACCGCGAGCGACGGCGCCGGGGCGTCGAGGTCCGGGGCCTCGCCCTCGGGCGGCGGGGCCGGCGTGGCGTCGCACCCTGCGACGGCGAAGACGGCGGCGAGCGCGAGGCGGCGGAGCGACACGGCGGGATCGTACCCCCGTCAGCTCGCCGCGAGGAGCGCGGCCAGGGACACGGGCGCGAGCTCGTCCGCGCCGTGGAGCTCGACGTACGCCCGGAGCACCCGGCCCCCGCAGGACGCCGCGAGCACGCACGAGCCGGCGTGGGGGCAGGCCACGGTCGGCGCGACGAACGCGGCGGTCTCCCGCTCGCCGGCGCCGTGGGCGATGGCGTCGGTCGCGTACTCCGCGCCCGGCAGCGGCCGCGCGGGCCCCGGGTCGAGGAAGCGCTTCGGGGCGATCCCCGCGGCGGTGAGGACCCGGAACGCGACGCACGGCGCGACGCCGCCGACGGGGAAGACGTGGGCGCCGCCGTCGGCCCAGCGCGGGAGCAGCGCCCGCGCCACCTCCTCCTGCCGGGGCGTCGCCTCGTAGAAGCGGTCGGCGCGGGACTCGTGGGACGGGTACGGCAGGTGCGCCGTCACCGGCAGGCCGCGACGCTCCGCCCAGGCGAGCAGCGCCGGCAGCGCCGCGAGGTTCTCGCGGGTCGCCACCGAGAGGAGCGAGATCGCGCGCTTGCCGGCGAGCGCCTCGAGGTTCGCGAGGGCGGCCTCCACCTTCGCGAACGCGCCGGGCGCGCCGACGACCCGGTCGTGGGTGGCGGCGTCGGCGGCGTAGAGCGGCACGGCGAAGGTCGCGCCCGGCGGCAGCGCCTCGACGACGGCGACGCAGAAGGCGCGATCGGCGAGCCGCGTGCACGGCGAGTAGACCTCGGCCCGCGCGAACCCGCGGGCGCGGGCGTGCCGGAGCCCGTCGAGGATCCGCGAGTTGGCGCGCGGGTCGTAGCGGTTGCCGCGGACGCCCTCGCCGCCCCTGGCCCGCGCCGCGGCGAGGTCGGCGGCGAGCCGCGCGAAGGTGGCGTCGCCGCCGTCCGACGGCGGCTCGAGCGCCTTCACCGAGCAGAAGCTGCAGGCCTGCCCGCAGTCGGCGTCGACGGCGAGGTTCAGCCAGCGCGCCGGCGACGGCAGCGCGGCGGGCGCGGCGGCCGGGAGCGCGGCGGCGCCGAGGTCGGCGTCGACCGCGGGGAACGTCCAGCGCGCCTCGGGGTGATCGCGGAGCTGGAGCACGAAGGCGACGAGCGCCCGGAGCGAGATCGACGCCGCCGCGTCCGACGCCCGCGGCGCGCGGAAGCGGAGCGCGAGGTGCGCGGTCTCGGCGAACGCCGGCCGGCCCTCGCGGCGCGGGCCGACGACGATCGCCGCCCGGGCGCCGTCGTCCCGGCGAAAGTCGAGGACGAGCTCGAGGCGCTCGCCGCCCGCGGCCTCGAGCGCGCTCGAGGGGTAGACGTCGGCGAGCACGAACCCGCCGGCGACCGGCACGCCGGCGACGAGCTCGGGCGCGAGGAGCGCCCGCAGCGTCTCGCGGCCGAAGGCCACGTCCGCGTCGGGCCTCGCCCGGCCGAGGGCGTCGGCGAGGGTCGCGCCGGGGCTCGCCTCGAGCCGCGCGTCCACCGCCGCGGCGAGGGCGGCGATGGTCTCGCCCACCGCCGCCTTGAGCGACGCGCCGGCGCCGTCGAGGCGCCCGCGGTAGCGCGCCGTGCAGCGCGGGAGCCGGAGGAACGCCGGCCCCGGCGGCTGCCCGCGGACGATGGCGACCTCGACGAACCCGGCCCCGCTCGGGGCGACGAGCTGCACGCGCAGCGTGTCGTCGCCGTCGAGGGCGAGCGCCTCGCAGCGCAGCGCGTCGCCGGCGCCGGCGAGCCGCAGGAGGCCGTCGGATCCCATCCGGGGAGGATACCCGTCCTTCGGGCTAGACTCGCCGCATGCCCGAAGTCCCCCGCGTGCTCGTCGTGGCACCGCCGCTCTCGGTGGCGCGGGACTTCGTCGACTACCCCTACTTCGCCGACCTCGGCGCGGTGCAGCTCGCGGCGGTCCTCGAGGGCCAGGCGGAGGTGCGGCTCGTCGACGCCTTCGCGCTCCCCGGCTCGACCCTCGCCGAGGCGCCCGGCGGCCGGCTCCGGCTCGGCGCCGACCTCGGCGAGGTGCTCGCCCGCTGCGACGGGTCGTTCGACCTCGCCGTCGTCGCCTACGGGCCGTTCCACCGGCCGCCGCGTCGCGACGAGCTCCTCGGAGAGCTGCTCGCGGGCCTCGCGCCCCGCGGCCCGGTCCTGCTCGCCGACCTCTACCAGTCGGGCCAGCACCACGTGGAGGCCGATGGCGCCGCGGTGCTCGCCTCGTACCCGGAGGCCGCGGCGTGGGTGAAGTACGAGGGCGAGGTCACCGTGCCCGCGCTCGTGGCCGCGCTCGCCGCGGGCACGCGGCCGTCGGGTGTCCACCGCGGGGAGGCGCCGTCGCGGCTCGACGACCTGCCCTTCCCCGCCTGGCACAAGGTCGACCTCGACGCCCACGACGCCTTCCGGCGGCGGCTGGTGGAGCGCCTCGGCCGCGGGCCGTGGTCGTTCCCGATCGACGGCCGCACCCTGCCGCTCGTCACCTCCCGCGGCTGCCCGTTCACGTGCACCCACTGCTCGTCGAACCCGGGCCGCGCGCCCGGCGAGCCGAAGACCCAGCGGCGGCTCTCGGCGGCGCGGCTCCGCGCCTACGTCACGGAGCTCGTCCGCGTCCACGGCGCCACCCGGCTCGAGGTGCTCGACGAGCTCCTCAACGTGAACGAGCGGCACTTCGACGGCTTCCTCGACGTCGTCGACGAGCTCGCGGTGCGGTGGGACGCGCCGAACGGCCTCCGCGCCGACTACCTCGAGCCGCGGCACCTCGCCCGGATGCGCGGCAAGGTCACCACCGTGAGCGTCTCCGCCGAGAGCGGCGTGCAGCGCGTCGTCGACGAGGTGGTGAAGAAGAAGCTCGACCTCCGGCGCATCGTCGCCGCGGCCGAGGCGGCGCACGAGGCCGGCGTGCCGATGCTCGTGCACTACATCATCGGCCTCCCCGGCGAGACCGCCGAGGAGGTGAACGGCACCCTCGCCTTCGCCGCCGACCTCTGGGATCGCTTCCGCGCCTTCCCGGCGGTGCAGTTCGCGACGCCGCTCCCCGGCACCGCCCTCGCCGAGGGCCGCGCGCTCCCGCAGGTCGACGACTGGGGCCCGCGGTTCCAGACCGAGCCGAGCCAGCCCGGCGCGCTCGTCCCGCCCGACGAGCTGCGGCGCTTCAAGTGGACCTTCGACGAGCGGCTCCGCGCCTCGACCGGCCCGGAGAAGCTCATCGTCAACGTCACCTACGTCTGCAACAACCACTGCACCTTCTGCGCGGTCGGCACCCGCACGCAGCTCCACGGCCACCCCGAGCGGCAGCGCGAGCACCTGGCGAAGTACCGCAAGGCCGGCGTCACCATGGTCGACTTCGACGGCGGCGAGCCGACGCTGAACCCGGAGCTCGTGGCGCTCGTCCGCTACGCCCGCGCCATCGGCTACGAGCGGATCAACGTCACCACCAACGGCCGGCTCTGCTTCTACGAGGACTTCGCGAGGAAGCTGGTCCAGAGCGGCCTCACCACCCTGCTCTTCTCGGTGCACGGCGCCGACGCCCAGACCCACGCCGCGCAGGTCGGCGTCGCCGAGGCGTTCGAGCAGACCGTGGGCGGGATCCGGAACGCGGTGAAGCACGCGCCGCCGGGCGTCGAGCTCGGCATGAACATCACCATCACCAAGGGCAACTGGGAGAAGCTCGAGGACGTCGCCGCGCTCGCGTTCGAGCTCGGGCTGCGCTGGCTCAACATCCAGTTCCTCACGCCGTTCGGCCGCGCCACGAGCTGGGTCGCCCCCGACACCGAGGCCGCGGCGAAGGTGGCGATGGGCGTCATCGACCGCTGGCAGGACCGGCTCAAGCTGCAGGTCATCAACCTGCCGTTCTGCTTCATGCCGGGCTACGAGCGCTTCATGTCGGGCGACATGGCGAAGCTCGCCCGCCACATGGTGTTCGTGAACAACGAGACCGTGAACCTGGCGCAGTACCTGGCCGAGCGCCGGGTGCGGAAGCCGGTGTGCGCGTCGTGCCCGCACGCGGTGTTCTGCGGCGGCTTCTACGAGCTCGAGAGCGCGCCCGAGCCGCCGTGGCTCGTGACCACCGAGGACTGGGCGCGGCCGGTGGAGCCGGAGCTGGTGCCGCTCCGGGCGGGCGGCGTCACGGGCCGGTCGGCCAGTTGATTGGGAGGGCGTGCGGGACCTCGGCAGTCCCGCGAGATGAGGTGACCGCAGGCGCCGATTCCGGAGCGCGGGAGCGAAGGTCGGGACCAAGCGGAAGTTCTGAGCGAAGCCGTTCTGCACCCTTCCGAGCAAGTTCACATGCCTCGACCTGCGACTCGACCGTGCCGCACATCCTCACCGCGACCTCATAGCTTTCCAGCGACGCCCGCAGCAGGCACACCGATTCGGTCTCGGAGCAGCTCGCGATGCCAGGCAGGAGAGGTGCGGATTCTCGGATCGCGTCGAGCCAGATCTCGCTCCGCGAGGCGACCCTCGCGAGCTGCTCGAGGAGCATGCCACGGCGGGCGAACGCGTCGGTCGTCCACGGATGGCTCTTCGTCGCCACGACGGCCATCTGACTGTGCATCGCGGAGAAGAACCAAGCCAGCGCCACTCTCGCCTGCTCGCGAGTCTGCACGCGCCCCGGCCCGATCGATGCTTCCCAGGCCAGCCGCGCATCCGCGGCCAGGCAGACCAGGATCTGCGCGGACCTTGCGGCGGCACCCGGCGCCGCGGCGCCGACTCCAGAGATTGCCGTATCGGCGAGCTCGGGCATCTCGCCCGTCAAGTCACCACACTGCGCCGACGTGAACGTCCGAGCGCCGGGGGAATGGCGAGCATCGCCCGCGCAGCCGAGGAGAATGAAGAGGAAGGCGGCAGCGATCGTGCGCTCGAGCGGCATTCACGCGCACCAACTCGGCGAACGCCGAACACCTGACCGCGGGCCTGCGCGGTGGCATGCCGCACCCATCCTACTTGCAGGCCCGACGTGCGGCCTCCCACTCGGAGACCCTCGATTCCGGAGCGTCGTCGCAGATCACCTCCCATGCGCCCTCCGTGTTCTCCAGGTAGAACACACCGTGGCCCATGTGGCCGGAGAGCATTCCCGGGGCTGGTTTGCACTCCGATCCGAACAAGTGATGCGTGCCCTCGTCGACCCGCCCGTCCGCCGCCGTTCGAGGTGGCTCGCTGACTTCATCGCAGCGCGGAGGCTCGAGCCGCATGGCGACACCCCGACACAGCACGCGGCCATCTCCTGAGATCAAGTCCCGCCGGCATCCGTCGCCCTTCAGGCTCAGACCTCCGATCGCGCCGGGCGGCTCCGGGTACTTCGTCACACCTCCGCACGCAATTCCCCAGGCCACAAAGAACGCAGCGAGAGCCCCTCTGTAATCGCAACGCACGGCGGCTCCTCTCAAGTCGGACAGTCATCCCGAGGGTCAGGAGGCGGCGAGTTGTCGCAGCAAGGATAATCCTGGGGGCGCGGGGACGGGGGCGCCTTAGCGCACGAGTCCGCCGCCTCCTTCGCGACCTTGCTCACTTCCGCGCAAGCACAGCCTCGAGGTTCGACCATGCAGTACGCGGCCGCCGCGGCCGCGAGGTCAGGGGCGTCTTCGCACATGGACTCTCCGGGCGGGGTGAGCTTGCTCGTACGCCGGCCGGTGCGAGGGTTCCTGCATGGAATCTCGTACGTCAGCAATCCGGTCGGGTCGATCCGATCGAGCGGCACACAGCCGCGCGCCGTCTACCCCGCGAGCCCCGCCGCGGCCTCGTCGTCGTCGGGCGTCGCGACCGGCCGCCGCGGCAGGACCACGTGGAAGGTGCTGCCCCTCCCCTCGCCCTCGCTCTCGACCCAGATCCGGCCGCCGTGCTGCTCGACGATGCCCTGGCAGATGGTGAGCCCGATGCCGAGGCCGCCGTAGCTCGCCCCGTGGGCCTGTCCGAAGCGCTCGAAGATCAGCGCCTGCTTCGCGGCCGGGATCCCGACGCCGTGGTCGCGCACCGAGAGGTGCACGCCGCCTCCCTCGGCGGCCTCGAGCCGTACCTCGATCGGGCCGCCGCCGGGCGCGTAGCGGATCGCGTTCTGGAGCAGGTTCACCACCACCTGCTCGAGCCGGCCGCGGTCGCAGGTGATCGGCGCGTGGTCGGGGAGGTCGAGCCGCAGCTCGTGCGCGGCGGAGACGCCCTCGAACCGCTCGCACAGCTCGCGCACGAGGGGCGCGACGTCGACCTCGGCGAGCTCGAGCCGGAGGCGCCCGATCCGCAGCCGCGCCACGTCGAGCAGGTCCTCGACGAGCTTGGTCATCCGGTCGATCTGCCGCTCCAGGCTGCGCAGGCTCTTCGCCGTCGGCTCGTCGGTGCGCGGCCCGATGCGGCGCAGGGCGAGCTGGGCCTGGGTCTTCGCCGCGGTGAGCGGGGTGCGCAGCTCGTGCGTGGCCGCGGCGAGGAAGTCGTCCTTGGCGCGCAGGGCGTGGCGGAGCTCGTCCTCGGTCCGCTTGAGCGCGGTGAGGTCGCGGGCGACGCCCACGAACCGCGCCTCGGCGCCGGGCGGCGCCACGTACTGCAGCACGAGCTCCACCGGCAGCTCGCCGCCGGCCTTCGTGCGCAGGCTCCCCGCGAGCGCCCGGGACCTCGCCCGGCCGTCGCGCAGCTCGGCGAGGACGCCCTCGAGCTCCGCGTCCGGCACGTCGGCGAACAGCTCCGCGACGGTCCGCCCGACCAGCTCCGCCCGGTCGAAGCCGAGGTGCGCCGCCGCGCCCTCGTTCGCGTAGACGATCCGGCCGCCGGCGCCGAGGATGAAGACGCAGTCGAGCGTCGCGTCGAGCGTCGCCCGGAACTCGACCAGCGCGGCCTCCGCGGCCCTGCGCTCGTGGACGTCGGTCGCCGTGGCGATCCACCCCGCGAGCTCGCCGGCCTCGTCGCGCTCGGGCGCGATCCGGAAGTGGTGCCAGCGCCAGGCGCCGTCCGCGGCCCGCCGGAGCCGCGCGTCCGCCTCGGCGGGCTCGCCGTGCGCGATGGCGCGCCGCCACCTCTCCCGCAGGGCCTCGCGGTCCTCGTCGTGCACCGCCTCCCACAGCGCCCCGCTCCGGCAGGCCTCGAGGCTGCGCCCGGTGAACGCGACGAACGTCTGGTTGCAGTGCCAGAGCTCGCCGTCGCGCCGGGCGGCGATGACGCAGTCCGGGAGCGAGTCGGTGAGCGTCCGGTACCGGTGCTCGCTCCGGCGCTCGAGCGCCTCCCGCTCCTTCTCCCGGAGCAGCGCCTCCTGGCGCTTGAGCTGCGTGCTCTTCTGGAAGAGCTCGACGAACACCGCGACCTTCGACCGGAGCACCTCCGGATCGAACGGCTTCATCAGGTAGTCCACGGCGCCGTGGGCGTAGCCCTCGAGCACGTGGGCGGGGTCCTTCGAGATCGCGGTGAGGAAGATGATCGGGACGTAGCGGCTGCGCTCCCGCTGCTTGATCAGCCCCGCGGCCTCGAAGCCGGAGATCCCCGGCATCTGCACGTCGAGCAGGATGACGGCGAACTCCTGCTGCAGCACCCGCCGGAGCGCCTCCTCCGCCGAGCCCGCCTCGACGAGGCGGTGACCGAGGGGCTCGAGGATGGCGCGGATCGCCAGCCGGTTCGCGGCGTGATCGTCGACGACGAGGATCGAGGCCTCCGCGCCCGCGGAGGCGCTCGCCGGCCTCGGCGTCACGCGTGGACCCAGCGACGGATGGTCTCGAGCAACCGCTCCTCGTCCACCGGCTTCGGCACGTAGTCGGAGGCGCCGGCGGCGAGGCACCGCTCCCGGTCCTCCTTCAGCGCCTTGGCGGTCACCGCGACGATCGGCAGCGACGCGAAGCGCGGATCGGCGCGGAGCTCGCGGATCGCCTGGTACCCGTCCATGCCCGGCATCATGATGTCCATGAGCACGACGTCGACGTCCGGGTGCTCGGAGAGCAGGGCCATCCCCGCCCGCGCGCTCTCCGCGAAGCGCACCTTCATCCCGTGCGCCTCGAGCACGCTGGCCAGGGCGAAGACGTTGCGCACGTCGTCGTCCACGAGCAGCACCGACGCGCCCTCGAGCGAGGCGTCGCGCCGCTTCGTGCCCGCCTCGACGGAGCCGCGGGTGCGCGCCGGGAGCTGCGCCTCCACCCGGTGCAGGAACAGGGCGGTGTCGGCGACCAGCCGATCGGGCGACTGCCCGCCGCTCTTCAGGATCACCGACTCGGCGCTCGCCTTGAGCCTCCGCTCCTCGGCGGGAGAGAGGTCCTTCGAGGTGTAGACGACCACCGGCAGGTCCCGGAAGCGCTGGTCGGTCTTGATGCGCTCCACGAGCCGCGCGCCGTCCTCGTCGGGGAGGATCAGGTCCACGACCACGCAGTCGTACGGCGCCCGCTCGAGCTCGGCGAGCACGTCGCGCGAGGAGCCGACGGCGGTGACGCTGACGTCCTCTCCCTCGCCGAGCAGCTCCACCAGGGCCTGCCGCTGCCCCGGGTCGTCCTCGACCAGGAGCAGCCGCCGCACCTTGCGGTCGACGAAGTCCGACATGTGCGCGAGCGCGCCCTCGAGCGCCTCCCGCGACACCGGCTTCTCGAGGTACGCGAAGGCGCCGACCGTCGCGCCCTTCTGCCCGCGGTCCTCGACGGAGATCACGTGCACCGGGATGTGGCGCGTGCGCGGGCTCCGCTTGAGCCGGTCGAGGATCGTCCAGCCGTCGAGCACCGGCAGCTGGACGTCGAGGGTGATGGCGGCGGGCAGGAGCTCGTGGGCGAGGCCGAGGCCGACGTCGCCGCGGGTCGCGACCACGCACTTGAACCCCTGCTCCCGCGCGAGCTGGAGCAGGATCCGCGCGAACGACTCGTCGTCCTCGATGACGAGGAGCACCTTGTCGCCCTCGCGGATCCGCTCCCGGTCGTCCTCGATCGCCCCCTGCGGCGCCGCCTCGGCGGCGAGCTTCTCGGCGCGGAGCGCGCGCTTCGCCTGCACCGACGCCGGCAGCCGGAGCGGGGCGGCGCGCGGCGGCGGGAGCGGCTCGGCGCGCTCCGGACCGTGCCACGTGGCCGGCAGCCAGAGCGTGAACGACGAGCCGCGGCCGGGCTCGCTCTCCACCTGGATCTCGCCGCCGAGCAGCCGGGCGATCTCCTTGGAGATCGAGAGGCCGAGGCCGGTGCCGCCGTAGCGGCGGCTGGTGGTCCCGTCGGCCTGCTGGAACGCCTCGAAGATGATCCGCTGCTGGTGCCGCGGGATGCCGATGCCGGTGTCGACGACGCGGAAGCCGACCACCGCGTCGGCGGCGAGGAGCGCCTCGTGCTCGAACCGCTCGTCGCCGGTCGGCCGCACGAAGCGCAGCTCCACCGAGCCCTCGTCGGTGAACTTGAACGCGTTGGCGAGCAGGTTCCGGAGCACCTGCTGCAGCCGCTGCGGGTCGGTGCGGATCGCCGGCGGGACGCCCCGCTCCGCGCGGACCAGGAGCTCGAGCCCCTTCTGCTCCGCGAGCGCCCCGAAGCTCCGCCGCGCGAACTCCTCGATCTCCGCCAGCCGGACGTCGCGGGGCTCGATGGTCATCTTGCCGGCCTCGACCTTGGCGAGGTCGAGGATCTCGTTGATGAGCGAGAGGAGATCGCCGCCCGAGGCGTGGATCGTCCGCGCGTACTCGACCTGCTTCCCGGAGAGGTTGCCCTCCTTGTTGTCGGCGAGCAGCTTGGCCAGGATCAGCAGCGAGTTGAGCGGCGTGCGCAGCTCGTGGCTCATGTTGGCGAGGAACTCGCTCTTGTAGCGGGAGATGAGCGCGAGCTGCTCCGCCTTCTCCTCGAGCGAGGTCCGCGCCAGCTCCACCTCCTCGTTCTTCTCCTCGACCTTCGCGTACTGTTCCTCGAGCTGCTTCGCCTTCTCCTCGAGCTCGAGGGCCTGCCGCTCCAGCCGGGTGTTCGTCTGCTTCAGCTCGCCCTGCTGCTGGGTGAGCTCCTTGGACTGGCTCTGCAGCTCCATCGTCAGCTTCTGCGACTGCCCGAGCAGCTCCTCCGTCCTCATGTTGGCGGCGATCATGTTGAGCACGACGCCGATCGACTCCATCAGCTGGTCGAGGAAGATCTGGTGGATCTGGCTGAAGGGGTGGAACGAGGCGAGCTCGATCACCGCCTTCACCTCGCCCTCGAACAGCACCGGCAGGACGATGACGTTGAGCGGCGGCGCCTCCCCGAGGCCGCTGGTGATCTGCACGTAGTCGCCCGGCACCCGCGTGAGCAGGATCGACTTCTTCTCGAGCGCGCACTGGCCGACGAGCCCCTCGCCGAGCCGGAAGCGGTTGGCGACGCTCTTCCGCTCCTTGTACGCGTAGGCGGCGACGAGCTTGAGGTTCGGCTGGCGCCCCTCGTGCTCCAGCATGAAGAAGGCGCCGTGGTGCGCGGACACCAGCGGGGTCAGCTCGCTCATGATGAGCCGCGAGACGGCCTCGAGGTCCTTCTGCCCCTGCATCATCGAGCTGAACCGGGCGAGGTTCGTCTTCAGCCAGTCCTGCTCGGTGTTCTTCTGCGTCGTCTCGCGCAGGTTCTCGATCATCAGGTTGACGTTGTCCTTCAGCGCCGCGACCTCGCCGAGGGCCTCGACGTCGATGGACCGGGTGAGATCGCCCTTGGTCACGGCGGTGGCGACCTCGGAGATGGCGCGCACCTGGCTCGTCAGGTTCGCGGCGAGCTGGTTGACGTTGTCGGTCAGCTGCCGCCACGTGCCCCGCGCGCCCGGCACCTTCGCCTGGCCGCCGAGCTTCCCCTCGATCCCGACCTCGCGGGCCACCGTGGAGACCTGCTCGGCGAAGGTGGCGAGGGTGTCGGTCATGAAGTTGATGGTGTCGGCGAGCGCCGCCACCTCGCCCTTGGCGTCGACGGTGAGCCGCTGCCGCAGGTCGCCGTTGGCGACCGCGGTGACGACCTTGACGATCCCGCGCACCTGGGTGGTCAGGTTGCGGGCCATGAAGTTGACGTTGTCGGTGAGGTTCTTCCAGATGCCGGCGACGCCGAGCACCTCGGCCTGGCCGCCGAGCTTCCCCTCGACGCCGACCTCGCGGGCGACGCGGGTCACCTCGGACGCGAAGGAGCGGAGCTGATCGACCATCGTGTTGATGGTGTCCTTGAGCTCCGCCACCTCGCCCTTCGCCTCGACGGTGATCTTCTGGGAGAGGTCGCCGTTGGCGACGGCGGTCGTCACCTTGGCGATGTTCCGCACCTGGTCGGTGAGGTTGCCGGCCAGGACGTTGACGTTGTCGGTGAGGTCCTTCCAGGTGCCCGCCACGCCGGACACCTCGGCCTGCGAGCCGAGCCGGCCCTCGGTGCCGACCTCCTTGGCGACGCGGGTCACCTCGGAGGCGAACGAGCGGAGCTGATCGACCATGGTGTTGATGGTGCTCTTCAGCTCGAGCACCTCGCCCTTCGCCTCGACGGTGATCTTCTGGGAGAGGTCGCCGTTGGCGACCGCGGTCGTGACCTTGGCGATGTTCCGCACCTGGTCGGTGAGGTTCGCGGCGAGGAGGTTCACGTTCTCGGTGAGGTCGCGCCAGGTACCGGCGACGCCGGGCACCTGCGCCTGGGCGCCGAGCTTGCCCTCGACGCCGACGGTGCGGGCCACGGTGGTGACCTGCTCCGCGAACGTGGAGAGCGTCTTGGTCATGGCGTTGATGGTGTCGGCGAGCGCCGCCACCTCGCCCTTCGCCTCGAGGGTGAGCCGCTGCCCGAGGTCGCCGTTCGCCACCGCCGTGACCACCCGGGCGATCCCGCGCACCTGGGTGGTGAGGTTCCGGGCCATGAAGTTCACGTTGTCGGTGAGGTCCTTCCAGACGCCGGAGACGCCGGGCACGTCGGCCTGGCCGCCGAGCTTGCCGTCGGTGCCGACCTCCTTGGCGACGCGCGTCACCTCCGAGGCGAACGAGTTGAGGATGTCGACGGTGCGGTTGAGCGTGTTCTTGAGCTCGAGCACCTCGCCCTTGGCGTCGACGGTGATCTTCCGGGAAAGGTCGCCCTCCGCCATCGCCCGCGCCATCTCGGCGATGTTGCGCACCTGGCTGGTGAGGTTGTTGGCCAGCAGGTTCACGTTGTCGGTGAGGTCGCGCCACGTGCCCGCGGCGCCCGGGACCTGCGCCTGGGCGCCGAGCTTCCCCTCGACGCCCACGGTGCGCGCCACGCTGGTGACCTGCTGGGCGAAGACGCCGAGCGTCTCGGTCATCGAGTTGAGGGTGTCGGCGAGCGCGGCGATCTCGCCCTTGGCGTTCACCTGCAGCTTCTGGGACAGGTCGCCGTTGGCGACCGCGGTGACGACCTTGACGATGCCGCGGACCTGGGTGGTCAGGTTCGAGGCCATGAAGTTCACGTTGTCGGTGAGGTCCTTCCAGACGCCCGACACGCCCTTCACGTCGGCCTGGCCGCCGAGCTTCCCCTCGGTGCCGACCTCCTTGGCGACGCGGGTCACCTCGGCGGCGAACGAGTTGAGCTGGTCCACCATGGTGTTGATGGTGTTCTTGAGCTCGAGCACCTCGCCGCGTGCGTCGACGGTGATCTTCCGCGAGAGGTCGCCCCGGGCGACCGCGGTCGACACCTCGGCGATGTTGCGCACCTGGGCGGTGAGGTTCGCCGCCATCCGGTTCACGGAGTCGGTGAGGTCGCGCCAGATGCCGGCGGCGGCGGGCACCTCGGCCTGGCCGCCGAGCTTGCCGTCGGTGCCCACCTCGCGGGCGACGCGGGTCACCTCCGCGGCGAACGACGAGAGCTGGTCGACCATCGCGTTGACGGTGGCGCCGATGCGCCGGAACTCGCCCTTGAGCGGCTGGTCGTCGATCTCGAGGGCCATCTTCTGCTTCAGGTCGCCGGCGGCGACCGCGCTCATGACCCGGGCGAGCTCGGTGGTCGGCTGCGCCAGGTCGGCGATGAGGGCGTTGATGGTGGCGATCTGCGTCGCCCACCCGCCGGCGACGTCCGGCATCCGGGCGCGCTCGGTCATCTCGCCCTCGCGGCCGACCATCCGGGCCACGCGGACGATCTCCCGGACCATCGCCTCGTTCCGGCCGACCACGGCGTTGAAGGCCCTGGCGAGCTCGGCGACCGGGCCGTCGAGCTCCTCGGCCGGCAGGCGCACGGAGAAGTCGCCGCGCTGCGCGGCGAGCATCGCCTCGAGCAGCGCCTCGAGCACCTCGGGAGACGGCGCCTGCGCCCGGCGGGCCGAGGACCGGGCCTTCGCGCGCCGGGTGCCTCGCGGCGGTCGCCGCCCGCGGTGCGGCGCCGTCGTCGAGCGCTGGGTCTTCCGTGGCATCGGGCCCTCCGGTGTAGGGAGCTATGCGCAGACAACACCGGGGTAGGAGTCGAGATTCTGTCCGGGCGACGGAAGCTAGGGCGGGCGCAGCGCCTGCGCCCAGCGCCCCGGCGGGGGACGACGCGATCAGCGCGCGAGCCGCGCCTCGATCAGCTCGCGGAGCAGCGTGCGGTGGCAGCGCGCCGCGTCCTTGCAGGACGACGAGCAGAGGAGCGTCACCGTCTCGCCGGACCGGACCCGCGCCGCGAGCGCGTCGATCCGCGCCTCCTGCTCCTGCATCTCGGCGCGGTAGCGCCGCTCGTACTCGTCCCAGGCGATCGGAGGGCCGTCCTTGCCGTACGCCGCGGCGTGCAGCGCCTCGCTCGGTCCGAGCTCCTTCCACCAGTCGTCCCAGGTCTCGCGGGCCTTCGGCAGCCCGCGGGGCCGGTAGCGGCAGACGAGGAGGCGGAAGCCGTCGGCGGGCCCCTTCGGATCGTCCCAGCGGCGGGTCTTCACCGGCACGGCCGGATCGTAATCAGGAGACGACCGGCAGGCCTCGCGCCGGCGCCAGCGAGGCGGCGAGGCCTCGGGCCGCGGCGATCTCGGCGTCGCCGAAGACCTCGAGGTAGTCGGGGCGGAGGCCCGGGCAGACGGCCCGGTGCTCGCAGCCCTCGCAGGCGGGCACGTGGACGCGGCCGGCGAGCCGGCTGTCGGCGAGGTCGAAGGTCGCCTCGGGCGTGATCACCCGGACGCGATCGGCGCCGGGATCGAGCGCGTGGGCGGCGTCGGGGCCGAGCAGGCAGCGCGGCACGTGCAGGGAGCGCAGGTCGAAGCCATGCGCCCGCGCGAAGGCGAAGGCCTCGCGCAGGATCGGGATCCCCTCGCTCATGGGCGGGAGCGAGGCGAGGTTCTCCCGGTTCCCGTCGGTGAGCGACACCCACCAGAGGTGCGCGGCGCGGACGCCGCGGCCGTCCAGCCAGCGCAGCGCCTCGGGCAGCCGCTCGAGGGTGCCGCGCTTCAGGATCACGTCGGCGACGGGCGCGACGCCGGCCTCCACCACCGCCTCGAGGCCCCGGGCCATGAGCGCGTGCGCGCCGGGCCGCCGGACGAGGGCGTCGTAGGCCTCGGGCTCGTGGGTATGGATCGAGACGTGGATGCGGGTCGCGCCGGCCTCGACCAGCCGCGCCACGTTGGGCGCGTGGGCGAAGAGCAGCCCGTTCGACTGCACCTTGACGTCGGCGTAGCCGAGGGCGCGGGCTGCCCGGACGAGGGGGAGCAGGTCGTTCCGAATCGTGGGCTCGCCGCCGGTGAACGAGACGGCGTCGTAGCCGTCGCGGCGCCCCGCCTCGAGCGCCGCGAGCACGGCGCGCCCGGGGAGGGCGCGGCGGCGCATCTCGAGGGTGATCGTGCAGTAGTCGCACGCCAGGTTGCAGTCGTAGCCGAGGACGACGTCGAGGAGCGCCACCGGGGCGGGATCCTATGCCACCCGTCCCGAGCGCGCCGGCCGGCCCGGCGCCGCCTTGACGGGCCGGAGGAGCCGCTCCTACGATCGACGACGCTCAGCACTTCGCGGGGAGGGCGCCATGGCCAACGGCCGGGACCAGGGGATCGATCGTCGCACGCTGCTCGCCGGGCTCGGCCTCGCCGGCGGCGCGGTGGCCCTCGCGGGCGGTCAGGTCGAGGGCTCGTCCGCCGAGGAGCGGACGCCGAACCCGGAGGCGCCGTTCGTCCCGAAGGACGCGATCCAGCGGCCGGTCGGCGCCGCGGTCCGCGCCTTCCTCGGCGAGCTCGCCGAGGGCGCCGCGCTCCCCGGCGGCTACGCGATCGCCCGCGTCTTCGATCTCCACCAGGGCACGATCCCGGTCGTGGTCGCGGCGCCGGACGGCCACCGCTTCCAGGTCGACGTCCTCCGCCGGGACGACGCCGCGGGCGCGGCGCGGGGGCCGGCGTCCACCGCCTCCTGCGCGCTCTTCGTGGTGAACGGCGCCGGCGGCGCGACCGCCACCGCCGAGCTCGAGGGCCTCGGCGCGCTCGCGCTCGCGCAGGCGCTCGCCGCCCGCGAGTCGGCCGGCGCGCCGGTGCCCGAGCTGCTCACGCTCCGCGAGCGCAGCCTGCGGCACCCGGTGGGCCTGTTCGGCGTGCCCACCGGTCCCGACGCCGGCCTCGTGTGATCCCGGCGGCGGGCTCCACCCGGCCCCGCGCGGCGCGGGCCCGTCCGGCGATCTCGCTGGGCTGGGCGTGCGACGGCGCGTGCGTCTTCTGCGCGCAGGACGGCAGGGACGGACCGCCGCGGCCGCTCGCCGAGGTCGAGGCCGAGCTCGCGCGGCTCGCGGCGGAGGGCGCCTCGGAGCTCACCTTCGTCGGCGGAGAGCCGCTCCTCGCGCCCTCGCTCGACGGCGCCGTGGCCGCGGCGCGGCGCCTCGGGTTCACGAAGATCGGGGTCCAGACCAGCGGCCGGCGGCTGACGCCGGAGCGGGCGCGGGCGCTCGCGGCGGCGGGCGTCACCGACGTGCAGCTCTCGCTCCACGGCGCGCGGCCCGAGGTGCACGACTACCACGCGGGCGTCGACGGGGCGCTCGCGGCTTCGGTCGCGGGCCTCGGCGCCGCGCGGGCGGCGGGGCTCGAGGTCGCGGTGGCGACCGTGGTCACCCGGTCGAACCAGCGGAACCTCGCGGAGCTGGCCCGGCTGCTCGCGGCCCGCGGCGCGGCGGCGTGGCTGCTCGCCATCCCGCACGCCGCCGGCGCGGCGGCGGCCTCCTTCGACCGGGTGATCCCGCGGCTCGGCCTCGCGGTGCCGTTCGCCCTCCACGCCCTCGAGGTGGCGACGCGGCTCGGGCTCCCGGCCTTCGTCGCCGGGGCGCCGCTGTGCGCGCTCGGGCCGTTCGCGTCGCGCGCGCTCCCGCTCGACGCCGCCGCCTCGGCGCCGCGCGCGTACGGCGAGGCCTGCGACGGCTGCGCCGCCCGCGCCGCCTGCCCCGGCGTCGACCCGACCTACCTCGCCCGCTTCGGCGGCGACGAGCTGGCGCCGCGGGAGGCGCCTCCCGGAGCGGCGCTGCCCGGGGCGGCGGCGCTCTTCGCGGGGCCCGGGCCACTCGACCTCCCCGCGGTCGCCGAGGTGCCGCCGCCGCCCGCGGCCGCGCGGGTCGGCCTGCCCGTCCTCGGCAAGGTGAAGCCGGCGCGACGCGAGGTCTCCGCCGCGGCCCCGAAGAAGAGCGGCGAGGCGCTCGCGGAGCTGTTCCCCGAGCTCTTCACCGGGGAGCGGAAGTAGCCGTGGCGAACATCGGCTACATGCAGGTGGTCCGCCACTGCAACCAGTACTGCCGGTTCTGCTCGAACCCGGCGACCGGCTGGATCCTCGACCTCGAGACGGCGAAGAAGGAGATCGACGACTTCGCGGCCCGGTCGTACTTCGGGATCATCCTCACCGGCGGCGAGCCGTCGCTCTCGCCGCTCGTCCCCGAGATCACCCGCTACGCCGTGGAGCGCGGCCTGCACGTGCGGATGATCACCAACGGCTCGCAGCTCGCCAAGGACGGCCTCGCCGAGGCGTACGTGGAGGCGGGCCTGCGCCACTTCCACGTCAGCATCCACTCCTGCCGGCCGGAGCTCGAGGACTTCCTCACCGGCGTGAAGGGGAGCCACGCCCTGGCGATGCGGTCGCTCGAGAACCTCGGGCGCCTCGGGGCCACCGTCAACATCAACACGGTGATCAACAAGCTCAACGCCGACCACCTCGACGAGAACGTCAAGGCGTTCACCGCGCGCTTCCCGTTCCTCCGGCACTTCGTCTGGAACAACCTCGACCCGTCGATGGGCCGCGCCGAGACGAACCGCGACACCGCGCACCGCCTCGCCGACTTCGAGCTCTCGCTGGCGCGGGCGATGCGCTTCCTGCACCGCACCGGCCGCACCTTCCGGGTCGAGCGGGTGCCGCTCTGCTACATGGCCGAGTTCGCCCACTGCTCGACCGAGACGCGTAAGATCGTCAAGGGCGAGGAGCGCATCGTGCACTTCCTCGACGAGAAGGGCACCGTGCGCCAGACCGACTTCCGCCACCCGAAGGCGGAGGTCTGCCGGCGCTGCAGCCTCGACGCCGTCTGCGGCGGCCTGTTCGAGCTCGGCGACCACTACGACCTCGGGGAGCTGCACCCCGTCTTCGTCGACAGCGACGAGGTGGTGCGGAAGGTCCTCGCCGACCCGGACTGACCATGAAGCCGAGACCCGCCCTGCTCGCCCTGGCGCTCGCCGCCGGGTGCGCCCACGAAGCTCCCGCGCCGGCGCCCGCCCCGAGGCCGGCGGGCAGGAGCGCGATCGTCCTCGACGGCGCCGAGGCCGAGGTGCGGTGGTCCGACGGCGACAGCTTCGAGGTCCGGAGCGGACCCCTCGCCGGCACCGACGTGCGCCTCGTCGGCTACAACACCCTCGAGAGCTACGGCCCCGTGCACCGCTGGGGCTCGTGGACACCGCGGGAGCTGTACGAGATCGCGCGGACCTCGAAGGACCTCGCCTCCGCGAGGACGTGGACCTGCACCTCCGGCGGCAAGCGGGACGCGTACCGGCGGCTGCTGGTGAGCTGCCCGGACGCGGCGCTGGCGCTGGTCGAGGCGGGGCACGCCTTCGCCTTCGCCGTGGACGACCCGCCGGATCCCGCGCTCCTCGCCGCGCAGCGCCGCGCCATCGAGGCGAAGGTCGGGATCTGGGCGAAGGGCGCGCCGGCGGCGATCGTCACCTCGGTGCACCCGGCGAAGGACGGCAAGCCCGCGTACGACCGCGTCGTCGACCTCGCCACCGGCACCTCGCGGAAGGTCGAGCACGGCAACGCCTACGGCGTCTGCGAGGAGGTCTGCCCGAAGGAGGCCGGCGGCTCCTGCATGGTCCACGTGCCGTTCGAGTCCCGCTACGAGAACCGGCCGGACTGCCTCCGCTAGGCCCTCCCTAGCCTTTGGTCCAGCCCGCCTTGCGGTAGGTCGGGCCCACGTCGTTGTCCACGGCGGGGAGCGAGCGCAGGTACCGGTACACCGAGCGGAGGTCCGCGTCGGTGACGTCCTGGAAGCTCTCCCACGGCATGATCGACGACCTGAACACGCGGCCCGAGCGGAAGCGCTCGAGGAACGCCGCCTCGTCCATCGCGCCGGTACGTCCCGTCGCGTGCGAGGTGAGGTTGGGCGCGACGAACTCCATGTCGGTGTCGTCGCCGTGGCTCGGGTCGGGGAGGCTGCCGCCGGCCTTCGGTCCCACCGGCGCGAAGGTCGCCTGGTCCGTCGCGGTGTGACAGGCGGTGCAGAGCATCACGTGGTCGGAGAGGTAGCGGCCGCGCTCCACCGACGGCTCGTCCGACGGCGGCACGTGCGCCGGTCCGGCGACGGGCTTCGGCAGGAGCGGCGGGAACGCGTAGGTGAGGAGCAGCTTGCCGGGCAGGTACCACTCGCCCGGCGGCACCGGCTTCTCCACCGGCGGGAGCGAGCGCAGGTACGAGATCACCGCGACCAGGTCCTCGTCCGAGAGCTCCGAGACGGCGAAGCGCATGAAGAACGAGAGCTCGCCGGTGCGGAGCACGCCGGTCCGGATGGCGCGGGCGAGCTCGGCGTCGGTGCGGCCGCCGATCCCGGTCTTCGGATCGGGCGTGAGGTTCGCCGCGTAGCGGGTGCCGAGCGGCCCCATCGCGAAGGCGAGGCCGCCGGAGAGCGGCGCGGTGCGGACCTTCTCGGGCTGGTTGCGATCGTCGACCGAGTGGCACTGCGAGCAGTGCGCCGGGCCGTGGACGAGGTACTTCCCGCGGGCGATCACCGCCGGGTCCGTGCTCGCGGCGACCTGCGGGTACGGCGCCGACGGGTGCGCGAGGAGCTTCTCCGCGGAGACCATCGCGTTCACCACGAGGCCGGCGACGATCACCACCGGGATCGCCGCGACGCCTCCCGCGATCGCGATCCAGGGCTTCTTCCGATGAGCCATGCGTTCCCCCCCGGCGGCGAAGAGTGCCGTCCGGGAGCGGGGTCGTCCATGGGATCGACGGCTCCCATGCGCGGCCGCGACGGCGTCAGCGGGCGGCGAGCACGTCGGCGAGGGCCTCGGAGAGGCGCGCCACGTCGAACGGCTTCGCGAGGAAGGCCCGGGCGCCGAGGTCGAGGAGCGCTTGCGCCTCCTCGTTGCGCGCGAAGCCGCTGGTGAGGAGCACGCGGACGGCCGGGTCGCGCTCGCGGAGCGCCAGGAAGGTCTCGCGGCCGGACAGCCCGGGCATCACCAGGTCGAGCACGACGCCGTCGACGTCGCCCCGGGCGTCGAAGAGCGCGAGCGCCTCGTGGCCGCTCCGGGCGGCGACGACCTCGTAGCCGAGCACCCGCAGCGCTTCGGCCGTGCCGGCGGCGACGAGCGGCTCGTCGTCGACGAGCAGGATCGTGCCGGAGCCGGGACGGATCCGCGCGGCAGGAGCCGCCGCCGCCCGCCGCCGCTCGCCGGGCGGCGCCTCCGGCAGGAAGACCCGCATGATCGTGCCCTGCGGCGTCGCCGCCGCGACGTCGATGGCGCCGCCGTGGCTCTCGACGATCCCGTACACGGTCGCGAGGCCGAGGCCGTTGCCGCCGACGGTGCCGGTGGTCTTGGTGGTGAAGTACGGCTCGAAGATCCGGGCGCGGATCTCCGGCGGGATGCCCGTGCCGGAGTCCTCGACCTCGAGCAGCACGTGCGGCCCGGCGCGCAGCGGTGGGAGCGCCGCCGCCGCCGGCCCGTCGAGCGCGACGCGCCGGGTGCGGACGGCGATCCGCCCCTCCCCCGGGATCGCGTCCCGGGCGTTGACCGCGAGGTTCATGGCGACCTGCTCGAGCTGCGCGTGGTCGCCGATCACCTCGCCCTCGGCGAGCTCGGTGCGCACCTCGATCCGGGGCGCGACGGCGTGGGAGACGATGCGGGCCACGCCCGCGGCCACCTCGTCGACGGGGACGCGCGCCGAGAGGTTCTTGCCGCGGCGGGCGAAGCCGAGCAGCGCGCGGACCAGCTCGAGGCCTCCGGTCGTCGCCTCCTCGATGGCGGCCAGCGCCGCGGCGCGCCGGGCGTCGCGCTCCTCGAGCCGCAGCGTCGAGGCGATGAGCTGCACCGCCGCCAGGATGTTGTTGAAGTCGTGGGCGATGCCGCCGGCGAGGCGGCCGACCGACTCCATCTTCCGGCCGTGCTCGAGGCGCTCCCGCGCCTCGGCGTGGGCCCGCTCCGCCTCGGCCTCGCGGGTGATGTCGATGAAGGCGATGACCACGTGGCTGATGCCGCCGCGACCGTCCGGGATCGGCTTCGCCTGGGCGCGCACGTGCACCTTCCGGCCGTCGTGCCGGTGGATGACGATGTCGTCGACGGTGACGGTGGTCCGCTCCTCGAGCGCCCGCACGAACGGCATCCGGCCCTCGGGGTACGGCTTCCCGTCCGTCCCGCAGATGCCGTACGGTCCCGCGTAACCGCCGACCTCCACGTCGTCGCGCGCGGCCATCCCCATGATCTCGGCGAAGAGCCGGTTGGCGTAGACGAGCTCGCCGCCCGGCGCCCGGGCGACCCAGACCGCGACCGGGAGGTCCTCGGCGATCGCGGCCACCACCGCGGCGTCGGTGCTCACCAGAGCTCCTTCAGCGCCGCCTCGATGGCGGCGCGGGCGAACGGCTTCTCGAGGCGCGGGTTGGGGATCGCCCCGAGCCGCGCGCGCTCCTCCCACGAGGTGACGTCGCCGCTCATGAAGACGAAGCGCCGCGCCAGCTCCGGCGCGGTGCGCCGCACCTCCTCGTAGAGGTCGAGGCCGGAGAGCTCCGGCATCGTCACGTCGCAGAGGACGCAGTCGAAGCGATCGTCCGAGCGCAGGATGGCGAGCGCGGCCTTGCCGTCCGAGGCCTCCAGGACCTCGTGATCGGCCGAGAGCATGAAGCGCAGCGAGAAGGCGAACGGCCGGTAGTCGTCGACGATGAGGATCCTCTTGCGCCCCGCGCGCCCTGCCATCAGGCGACCCTCCCTCTACGTCCCCCCGGCGGGATCGCCGCGCGCGACTCCCTGGGCCGCGGCGGCGCGCGGAGGAGGTAGCGCGAGGTGATCGCCTTGTCGCGGTAGCGCCGCGACAGGAAGAACAGGTCGTGCTCGTCGAGCTTGTCGACGGTGCGGATGCCGAGCTCCTCGATGCGGGAGAGGATCCGGTTCCGCGAGGCGTCGATCGACTCCTTCTTCTGCTCCCACGGCAGCCCGTCGAGCTCGTCGTAGGCGAGCGTGAGCTGCCCGGTCTTGAGGCGATCGGGCGCCGGCCGCAGCCGGATGCGCTCGGCGGCGGGATCCACGCCCATCCCCTCGAACAGGTAGAAGCCCTGGAAGCAGCCGATGACGTCGATCTCGCGCCGCAGCTCCTCGACGAGGGTGATGGTGAGGTCGACGTCGGCGGGCGTCTCGTGCAGGTAGCCGGCGATGAGGTTCACGCGGTTGACGATCCCGGCCTCGTGGGTGGCGCGGAGCGTGGCGAGGATGTCGGCGCGGGCGAGGCCCTTCTTCATCCGCTCCAGCACGGCGACGGAGCCGGACTCGGCGCCGAAGTTGAGGAGGAGCTTGATTCCCTCCTTCATGGTGGGTGCGCCGAAGTTGAGGAGGAGGCAGCCGGCCTCGCGCATGAGCTTCGCGAGCTCCGGCGAGATCCCGGTGGGGCGGCACGAGTCGGTCCACTGCAGGTCGGCCCTGGCGTCGAGGAGGAGCCGGCAGAACCGCTCGAGCCAGCGCGGGCCGATGTTCACCAGGTTGTTGAGGAAGACGAAGTCCTTCACGCCGTACCGCGCGGAGAGCTCGACGAGCTCCGCGACCGCCTTCTCCGGCGCCGCGACGTCGAGGTTCTCCTTGGCGCTGCAGAAGGTGCACTTGGCGGTGCAGCCCTTGACGAAGCCGTAGGGCAGGTAGCCGGACGGCTCCGGGTCGTCCGCGCCGAGGAGGCCGTCGGCCCGCAGCGCCGCGAGGAGCCCCGGCGTCGGCGGGCGGCGGTAGGCGGCGAGGTCGAGGCCGTCGAAGTCGGGGCGCGGCATCGCGTTCAGGTGCGAGCGCGCCACCGGGTTGCGGACCACGCGCGCGCCGTCGCGGCACCAGACGCCGGGGACGTCGCGCGGGCGCACGTCGCCGTAGCCGACCGCGTGGGCGAGCCGGAGCAGCGCCAGCTCGCCGTCGCCGTCGACGACGAAGTCGAAGCCGCGGGCGAGGGCCGCGTCGCCGTCCACCTGATCGCGCTCACCGCCGAGCGCGGTGGGCCGGCCGGTGCGCTCCCGGGTGCGGCGCGCGAGGCACGAGGCGAGGTTGAGCTGGAAGTGGCCGAAGTAGTCGACGATCGAGAAGCCGACGAGGCTCGCCGGGCCGATCGCCGCCTCGACCGTGGGCCAGAGCCGGTCGAGGGCGGCGTCGACCTCGGCGTCGGCCGCGCCGTCGAGCCAGGCGGCGATCCGGCCGTCGTCGGCGAACGGCGCGAGCGCGCGGGCGTCGGCGGCGGCCTCGAGGTCGACGGCCCGCACCGGGAAGCCGTAGCCGCGGAGGAACGCGGCGAGGCGCGCGAGGGCGAGCGACGGCAGCTCGAGCTCGTCGAAGGCGTTGCGCCAGCGGGGTGCGTGCACCAGCACGACGTCGATCGGGCGCGAGGTGCGGCGCGCCTCGGCGCGGTCGAGGATCGCGGCGGCCGCCCGCGCGGCGTCGGCGGCCCGGGCGGCGGAGGCGACGCCGCCGTCGGGGAACGCGAGGAGGTGCCGGACGAGCAGCTCGGCCCCGGAGCGCGCGGGGAGCTCGACCAGCCGCGGCACGCCGCCGTCCTTCGCGAGGAGCGAGGCCCCGCCGCGCTGGAAGCGCACGAGCAGCGTCTCCCGGTCGGCCTCGGCCTCGAGCTCCCAGGCGCCCTCGCCGGACATGGCGCGATCGAGCTCGAGCTCGACGTGGGTGCTCCCGACCCTCGCCGCCAGCACCGCCCGCTCCTCGCCCTCGGCGCCCACGAGCTCGAGCGCCTCCAGGGCGTCGGGCGCGCCGGGGACGACGAGCGCGGCGAGGCGGAGCGCCGGGGCGAGCAGCGCGGCGAGGCGCGCGCGGGTGTCGGGCGGCAGCGCGAACGAGGCGACGTGGCCCTCGACGAACGGCGTGCGCGTCGACGAGGGCGGCAGCTTGCGCCGGCCCGCCGGCGAGCGGAGCACGAGCCGCGCGAGCGGGCCCGCCTCGGCGAGGCGGCCGAGGAGCGCCGCGACCGCCGGCGTCCCGATCCCGAGGC
>CAZDGH010000037.1:0-17445 GCA_964504805.1 uncultured Myxococcales bacterium
CGCCTCCGGCGCGGGCGGCGATCTCGGCCTCGCCGGCGGCGGCGCGGGCGGCGTCGCCGGCCTGCTCAAGACGCTCTCCAAGGAGTTCCCCGGGGCGCGGGTGCGCGCGGTGGACCTCGATCCCGCCGAGCTCCCGGCGAAGCTCGCCGCGCACCTCTGCGCCGAGCTCCTCGCCGACGACGCGCGGGTCGAGGTCGGCTACGCCGCCGGCGTGCGCCGCGGGATCGGCTTCGTGCCGGCGCCGCCGCCCGCGGGCGCGCCGCTCCGGCTCGGCGAGGGCGACCTGGTGGTGATCACCGGCGGGGCCCGCGGCCTCGGCGCCGCCTGCGCCCTCGCGCTCGCGAAGCGCCACCGCTGCGCCCTCGCCCTGGTGGGCAGGTCGCCGCTCCCCGGCGACGAGCCCGAAGACCTCGCCGCCGCCGCAGACGCGCCCGCGCTCCGGAAGGCGCTCCTCGCCCGCGGCGCCCGCACGCCGGCGGCGATCGAGGCCGAGGTCGCCAAGGTGCTCGCCGCCCGGGAGATCCGCGCCACCCTCGCCGGGATCGCCGCCGCCGGCGCCAAGGCGAGCTACCACGCCGTCGACGTCCGCGACCGCGCCGCCTTCGGCGCGCTCCTCGACGAGCTCCGGGCGAAGCACGGCCGGATCGCCGGCGCCATCCACGCCGCCGGCGTCCTCGAGGACCGCCTCGTCCGCGACAAGACGGTCGAGTCGTTCCGCCGCGTCTTCGACACCAAGGTCGAGGGCGCCCTGGCGCTCGAGGAGAAGCTCCCCGACGACGTCGGCTTCGTCGCCTTCTTCGGCTCCGTCGCCGGCGCCTTCGGCAACCGCGGCCAGGCCGACTACGCCGCGGCCAACGACGCCCTCGACAAGCTCGCCCGGCGCCTGCGCCGCCGCCTCCCCGGCCGCGTCGTCTCCATCGACTGGGGCCCGTGGGCCGGCGCCGGCATGGTCGGCCCCGAGCTCGCCCGCGCCTACGAGGCCAAGGGCATCGGCCTCATCCCGCCCGACGAGGGCGTCGAGCGCCTGCTCGCCGAGCTCGGCTCGATCGCGGAGCCGCAGGTCGTCCTCGTCAACGGCGAGGCGGACGCGTTCGCGTGAGGATCAGGCTCCAGGCTCCAGGCTCCAGGCTCCAGGGAGAGGCGCGGCACCTCGATCCGGCCTCCGGCCTCCGGGCTCCGGCCTCCGGGTTCCGGGCACCGGGCTGCGGACTGCCGCGGATCCTGCTGGAGCCTGGAGCCTGGAGCCTGGAGCCGCCTCTTCCGAGGCTGGAGCCTGCAGCCTGGAGCCTGGAGCCTGTCTCCAGATGAGCGCAGCGATCGTCGGCATGGCCTGCATCTTCCCCGGCGCGCCCGACCTCGAGGCGTACGAGGCGAACCTGCGGGCGGGGGTCGACGCGATCTCGGAGGCGCCGGCGGCGCGGCTGGATCCGGCGTTCTTCGCCGAGGGACGGGCGGACCGGTTCGCGACGAGGCGCGGCGGGTTCGTGGACGGGCTGGCGCGGTTCGACGCGGCGCGGTTCGGGGTGATGCCGGTGCAGGCGCAGGGCGGCGAGCCGGACCAGCTGCTCGCGCTGCAGGTGGCGTCGGACGCGCTGGCGGACGCGGGGCTCGAGGGGCGGGCGTTCGCGCGGGAGCGCACGGCGGTGATCGTCGGGCGCGGCGGGTACGCCGGGCCGGGGCGCACGCGGCTCGAGGACGCGGTGCGCGGCGCCGAGCAGCTCGTACGGGCGCTCCGGGCGCTGGTGCCGGGCGTGGCCGAGGCGGAGCTCGAGCGGGTGCGGGCGGAGCACGTGGTGTCGCTCGCGCCGGCGGGGCCGGACGCGGCGATCGGGCTGGTGCCGAACCTGGCGGCGTCGCGGATCGCGAACCGCCTCGATCTGCACGGTCCGGCGTACACGGTGGACGCCGCGTGCGCGTCGTCGCTGCTCGCGGTCGACCAGGCCATGCTCGAGCTCGGGGCGGGGCGCGCCGACCTCGTCCTCGCCGGCGGCGTGCACCTCTGCCAGGACGAGGCGTTCTGGAGCGTGTTCACCAGGCTCGGGGCGCTCTCGCCGAGCGGGCGCATCCGGCCGTTCGACCGGCGCGCCGACGGGCTCCTCGCCGGCGAGGGCGTCGGGTTCGTGGTGCTGAAGCGCGAGGCCGACGCGCGCAGGGACGGCGATCGGATCTGGGCGGTGATCCGCGGCGCCGGCGTGTCGAGCGACGGCCGCGGCTCGTCGCCGATGGCGCCGCGCCCCGAGGGCCAGCTCCTCGCGCTCGAGCGCGCCTGGGCCGCGGCGGGCGTGCCGGCCGCGACCGTCGGCCTGGTCGAGGCGCACGGCACCGGCACCAGCGCGGGCGACGCCGCCGAGCTCGAGACGCTGCGCCGCTTCTTCGGTCCCGTCGAGCCGGGCGCGCCGCGGACGCCGCTCGGCTCGGTGAAGTCGATGATCGGCCACGCGATGCCGGCGGCCGGCATGGCGGGGCTCATCAAGGCCGCGCTCGCGGTGCACCACGGCTTCGTGCCGCCGTCGCTCGGGTGCGAGGAGCCGCGGCCCGAGCTCGAGGCGACGCGCTTCCGCGTGCCGGCCGCGGCGGAGCCGTGGGAGCGGACGGCCGCGACGCCGCGCCGCGCCGCCGTCTCCGCGTTCGGCTTCGGCGGGATCAACGCCCACGTCGTGGTGGACGAGCCGGACGTCGCGGCGCCGCGGCGAAAGGCCCGGAGCGCCGAGCCCGAGGAGCGCGTGCTGAGGCTCGCCGCCGCGTCGCCCGAGGCGCTCCTCGCGTCGCTCGCCCGGGGGGAGGAGGGCGGCGCCGGGCCCTCGCGCCTCGCCGTCGTCGACCCGACGCCCGAGCGGCTCGCCCGCGCCCGCGCGGTGATCGAGAAGGGCAAGCCGTGGCGCGGCCGCGAGGGGATCTGGTTCGCGCCGGAGGGCCTCCTCGCCCGCGGCGGCAAGCTCTGCTTCCTCTTCCCCGGCGTCGACTCGACGTTCGAGCCGCGGGTCGACGACGTCGCGGCGTCGCTCGGCGTCCCCGCGCCGCGGCTCCCGGCGGCGGGCGCCGGCCTCGAGGAGCTCGGGGTCGCCATCGTGGCGGTGAACCGGCTCCTGCACCGCGCGCTCCTCGGCCTCGGCGTGAAGCCGGACCTCGTCGCCGGCCACAGCATCGGCGAGTGGAGCGGCCTCGTCGCCACCGGCGCGATCCCCGAGGAGGCGCTCGACGGCTTCGTCGCCACCATCCGCCCCGGCTCGCTGCGCGTGCCCGGCGCGATCTTCGCCGCCGCCGGCTGCGGCGTGGAGCAGGCCCGCGACGCCGCCGAGGGCCTCGACGGCGTGTCGGTCTCGCACGACAACTGCCCGCACCAGGTGATCCTCTGCGGCCCCGAGGCCGGCGTCGCCGCGGCGCTCGGGCGGCTCCGCGCCGGCGGCGTGCTCTGCCAGGCGCTGCCGTTCCAGTCGGGCTTCCACTCCTCGCTGTTCGAGCCGTACCTGCCGCCGCACCGCGAGAACTTCGAGCGGCTGCCGCTCCGCGCGCCGTCGGTGCCGCTCTGGTCGGCGACGACCTGCGCGCCGTACCCGGGCGAGGCCGCGGCGATCCGGGCCCTCTCGCTCGAGCACCTGGTGAGGCCGGTGCGCTTCCGCGAGCTGGTCGAGGCGCTCTGGGCCGACGGCGCCCGCGCCTTCGTGCAGGTCGGCACCGGCAGCCTGGTCGGCTTCGTCGAGGACACGCTCCGCGGCCGCCCGCACCTCGCCTGGAGCGCGAACGTGCCGCAGCGCTCCGGCCTCGCGCAGCTCCGCCGCCTCGCCGCGGCGCTCTACGTCGAGGGCGCCGACGTCGCGCCGCCGGGGCCCGTCGCGCGATCCTCGCGCCCGCTGCCGCTCGCCCTCGGCGTGCCGCTCTTCGCGCCGTCGCGGCCGCTCTCGATCGCCGCCGCCGCGCCGCCCGCCGCGGTGCCGTCGCCGCTCGCCGCCGAGGCGCTCGCCACCTTCGAGGAGGCGGCCCGCGCGACCCGCGACGTCCTCGCCGCCCTCGACGCCAGGGCGCCGGCGGCCGGACCTCGCGACGAGACGCGCACGCGCCTCGTCTCGGTGGAGACGTTCCCGGCGGTGCTCGACCACTGCTTCTTCCGGCAGCCGCCCGGCTGGCCCTCGATCGCCGACCGGCACCCGGTGGTGCCGATGACCACCCTCGTCGCCTGGATGATCGAGGCCGCCGAGGCGCTCGTCCCCGGGCGCGTGGCGGTGGGCCTCGAGGACGTCTCCGCCTCGCGCTGGCTCGCGGTGGCGAGGCCGGTGCCGCTGCCGGTCCGCGCCCGCACCGACGGCGGCGGCCGCGTCGAGGTCACGCTCGGCGACTACGCCCGCGGCACCGTCCTCCTCGGCGACCGGTACCCCGAGGCGCCGCCCGCCCGCGTCGCGCCGCTCCCCGGCGAGCGGCCCGTGCCCGTCTCCGCCGCGGCGCTCTACGAGGAGCGCTGGATGTTCCACGGCCCCGCGTTCCAGGCGGTGCGCTCGCTCGACGGGATGTCCGACGCCGGCATCCGCGGCACGCTCCGCGCCGGCCCCGCCGAGGGCGCGCTCCTCGACAACGCCGGGCAGCTCTTCGGCCTCTGGGTGATGCTCGCCGCCACCGAGGACCGGATGGCGATGCCGGTGCGCCTCGGGAAGGTGCGGCTCTTCGGCCCGCACCCGCCGCCCGGGGCGGACGTCGCCTGCACGGTGGAGCTCCGCACCTTCGCGGCCCGCGAGGTGATCGCCGACCTCACCCTCGACTGCGGCGGCAAGCGCTTCTGCGCGATCGAGGGCTGGGAGGACCGCCGCTTCGAGACCGACGCGCGGCTCTGGCCGGTGATGATGTTCCCGGAGAAGCACCTGCTCGCCGAGCCGCGCGGCGCGCTGGTGGTGCTGCGCGATCGGTACCGCGCGGCGCCGACCCGCGACCAGCTCGCGCGGCGGTTCCTCCGCGAGGCGGAGCGCGCGGCGTGGGAGGCGCAGCCGCCGCGGCGGCAGCGGGCGTGGCTGTCGGAGCGGATCGCCGGCAAGGACGCGGTGCGGGCGAAGCTCCTCGCCGGGGGCCGCGACGCGGTCTTCCCCGCGGAGGTCGAGCTCGCAGGCGACGGCGCGGTGCTCGACGTGCCGACGCGCCCCGGCGCGAAGGTGGCGGTGGCGAGCGGCGAGGAGCTCGCGGCGGCGCTGCTCGCGGACGGCGGCGCGCCCGGCGTCGCGGTGGCGCGGCTCGGCGCGGCGGCGCGGGGCCTCGCCGAGGCGACCCTCGACGAGACCGAGCTCCGGCTCCTCGGCACGGACGATCGCGAGGAGTGGGTGGCGCGGCTCGTGGCGGCGAAGGACGCCGCGGCGCGGGCCAGGGGCGGCGAGGGCGCGCTCCGGCTCCGGGCGAAGGACCGGAGCGGCGAGCGGGTGCTGGTGGACGACCTGTGGGTGGAGACGGCGCGGGACGGGATCCACGTCCTCGCCTGGACGATCGGATGACGATGGACGCGACGAAGGAGCGGGTGCTCGCGGAGCTCGCGGCGGACCTGCGCGAGGTGATCGGCGAGGCCTGGGCCGAGGACCTCGACATCGGGATGGAGACCTCGTTCGCCGACGACCTCGAGCTCGAGAGCATCGAGTTCGTGGCGCTCGCCGAGAAGCTGCGCGACCGCTACGGCGCCAAGGTCGACTTCGCCGGGTGGCTGTCGGGGATGGGCCTGCAGCAGATCCTCGGCCTCAAGGTCGGGCAGGTCGTGGAGTTCGTGGCGGGATGCCTGTCGTAGCCGCCAACGGCATCGAGCTCCACGTGCAGGAGCTGGGCGAGGGGCCGCCGGTGGCGATGCTGCACGGCCTCGTCGTCGGCAGCGTCGCCACCTGGTTCTTCGGCGCGGCGCCCGCCCTCGCGCGCACGCACCGCGTGCTGCTCTACGACCTCCGCGGCCACGGCCGCTCGTCGCGGCCGGCGACGGGCTACTCGGTGGCGGCGCAGGCCGCGGACCTCTCGGCCCTGCTCGACCGCTTCGGCGGCGGCCCGGTCGCCCTCGTCGGCCACAGCTTCGGCGCGCTCGTCGCGCTGCGGCTGGCGCTCGACGCGCCCCGCCGCGTCTCGCGCCTCGCGCTGGTGGAGGCGCCGCTCCCGCCGTCGAAGCTCGGCGAGCTCGAGGCGCTCGTCTCCCGCGGCCCGGCGGCGGCCCTCGAGGCGCTGCCGGCGGAGACCCGCGTCGCGGTCGCGCGCGGCGGCCGGCAGGCGTCGAAGTTCCTCGCGCACCTCGAGGCGCTCGGGAAGACGACCCTCGGCGCCGAGCTCGCCGCGGAGCGCGACGTGTCCGACGAGGCGCTCGCCGCGCTGCGGCTGCCGACGCTGCTCGTCCACGGCACGCGCTCGCCGCTCCGGGCCGTGGGCGCGCGCCTCGCCCGGGCGATCCCCGGCGCCCGGCTGATCGAGCTCGAGGGCGGCCACTTCCTCCCGTCCGAGGCGCCGGGCCCGCTCACCGAGGCGCTCGTGGAGTTCCTCCGTGGCTGAGCTCGTGGCGAACGGGACGCGCCTCCACGTGCAGCGCCTCGGTACGGGCGGCACGCCGGTCGTGTTCCTCCACGGCCTGGTGATGGACAACCTCTCGAGCTGGTACTTCACCGTGGCGACCGCCGCGGCGCAGGAGCGCGAGGCGCTGCTCTACGACCTCCGCGGCCACGGCCGCTCCGAGCGCCCGCCGTCCGGCTACCGCCTCGCCGACCACGTCGAGGACCTCCGCGCGCTGCTCGACGCCGCCGGGATCGCCGGCCCCGTGCACCTGGTCGGCAACAGCTTCGGCGGCCTCCTCGCCCTCGCCTTCGCCCGCGCGCACCCGGACCGCGCCGCCTCGCTCTGCCTCGTCGACGGCCACCTCGGCGACGACGGCTTCGGCCGCCGCATGACCGAGACGCTCTCCCTCGAGGGCGAGGCCCGCGACCGGAAGATCGCCGAGAGCTTCGCCGCCTGGCTCGGCCGCCACAGCGAGCGCAAGCGCACCCGGCTCGCCGACGCCGCCCACGCCCTGGTGCACCGGACGTCGCTCGTCGCCGACCTCGCCGCCACGCCCACGCTCACCGCGACCGAGCTCGCCGAGATCCGCTGCCCCGTCCTCGCCCTCTACGGCGAGCACAGCGATCTCCGCGCCGCCGCCGAGCGCCTCGTCCCCTCGATCCCGCACGCCCGCCTCGAGCTCGTCCCCGGCTGCACCCACTCGATCCTCTGGGAAGCGACGGACCACGTGCGCGCGAAGATCCTCGCGTGGCTCGCTCACCCGCCGCCTGCTGGAGCCTGGAGCCTGGAGCCTGGAGCCTCGCCGCAGGGAGCCTCGCCGCCGGGAGCCTCGCCGCCGCGCGCCCGGCGCCCGGCCCGCGTCCTCTTCGTCGTGCCGCCGCTCACCGGCCACGTGAACCCGACCGTCGCGGTGGCGCGCGAGCTCGAGGCGCGCGGGCACCAGGTCGCGTGGGTCGGGCACCCGGGCGCGGTGCGGCCGCTCCTGCCGGAGGGCGCGACGCTGCACGCGCTCGACGATCGGCTGCCCGAGGGCTGGTTCGCGCCGGTGCTCGAGCGGTCGCGGAAGGTCCGCGGCCTCGCGTCGCTGCAGTTCCTCTGGGAGGAGCTGCTGGTGCCGCTCGCCCGGGCGATGCGCCCGGCGGTCGAGGAGGTGATCCGGCGCGAGCGGCCCGACGTGGTGGTGGTGGACCAGCAGGCGGTCGGCGGCGCCCTCGCGGCGCGGCGCGCCGGCGTGCCGTGGGCGACGTCGTGCACGACGTCGGCCGGCGTCACCGATCCGCTCGCCGGGCTGCCGCAGGTGAAGGCCTGGGTCGACGGGCAGCTCGCCGCCCTCGTCGCCGAGGCGGGGCTCCCGGAGACGCCAGCGCCGGACCTCTCGCCGCACCAGGTCCTGGTCTTCTCCACCGAGGCGCTCGTCGGCCCCACGGCGCGCTTCCCGCCGACGCACCGGTTCGTGGGCCCGTCGATCGCGCGGCGCCCCGAGACCGTGCCGTTCCCGTTCGAGGCCTTGCGAGACGTGCCGCGGGTGCTGGTGTCGCTCGGCACCGTGAACGCGGAGCGCGGCGCCGGCTTCTGGAGCGTCGTCGCCGAGGCGCTCGCGGGGCTGCCGCTCCAGGTGATCGCCGTGGCCCCGGACGGCGCGCTCGCGCCGCCCGACAACTTCCTCGTTCGCCCGCGGGTGCCGCAGCTCGCGCTCCTCCCGCACGTGCAGGCGGTGGTGTGCCACGGCGGCCACAACACCGTGTGTGAAGCCCTCGCCCACGGCCTGCCGCTCCTGGTGACGCCGATCCGCGACGACCAGCCGGTGGTCGCGCAGCAGGTCGTGGACGCGGGCGCCGGGCTCCGCCTCCGGTTCGGGCGCCTCACCGCCGGCGAGGTCCGCGCCGCGGTGGAGCGGCTCCTCGCCGACGTCACCCTCCGTGAAGGCGCCGCGCGCGTGCAGGCGTCCTTCGCCCGCGCGGGCGGCGCGGCGGCCGCCGCCGACGCGCTCCTGGAGCTGACCCGATGACGTGGGCTCACGTGCTCTGGGGCGTCCTCGCCTTCGTCTGGCTCGCCGACGCGCTCCGGCTCCGCGGCCGCCACGCGGCGCTGCGGCGGCTGCCGCCGTCCGACGAGCCGGTCGATCCTGCGCACCGGTTCCTCGTGGCGCCGGGCGTCGAGCTCGACGACGCGACCCGCCGCGCCGCGTCCGCGTTCGCGCGCGCCGAGGGGCTCGAGGTGGTGGATCTGGTCCCCGGCGATCTCCCCGCGGGCCGGCTGCTCGGCCTGCTCCAGCTCGTCGACCCGGCGCGGTTCCGGAAGGACCGCCTCGCCAAGGGCCGCACCGCCGGCCACGCGATCCTCGTCCACGAGGCGGTGCTCGCCGCCTCGCGCGTCGAGCCGCCCGAGGGGCCGCGCTCGTTCCTGAAGGCCGCCGCGCGCCTCAAGCAGCACGCCTGCACCTCGACCGACCTCGCGGTGGCGCCGGGCCTGCGCGCCACGAAGGACGACCTCCGCGGCCGCCGCGCGATCGTCGAGGCGCTCTTCGGCGACCTCCTGCTGCCCGTGCTCGGCATCCAGGCGGTGCTCCTCGCCGCCGCCCTCGCCGGGCCGCTGGTCGCGCCGGTCGCCGGCGGGATCGCCCTCGCGCTCTTCCAGCTGCAGCCGCTGCTCGCGTCCGCCGGCCTCGCGGTCCGCCCGCGGGATCTCCTCGTCGCCACGCTGCTGCGCGCGCCCGCCGAGCTCGCCGGCGCCTTCGTCCTCGCGCTCGGCGGCGGCAAGGAGCCGCGGGCCGATCCGGTGGAGGCGGCGCGGCCGCGGTGGGCCGAGCTCGCCAGGGACGGCACCGCGCGCTTCTTCGAGCCGCCCCGCGACGACTGCCCGCTCTGCGGCGGGAAGGAGCTCGCCACCGCGCTCGCGACGTCCGACCTCCTCCAGCACAAGCCCGGACGCTTCCGGCTCTCCCGCTGCCGCGCCTGCGGCCACCGCTTCCAGAACCCGCGGCTCTCGCTCGAGGGCCTCGGCTACTACTACGGCGACTTCTACGACGGCCTCGGCGAGGACGGCCTCGAGGCGGTGTTCGCCTACGCGCCCGACCCGTACCTGAACCGCGCCCGGATGCTCCGCGGCGCCGCCGAGCCGAGGACGTGGCTCGACGTCGGGACCGGCCACGGCCACTTCTGCTCGGTGGCCCGCGAGGTGTGGCCGGAGACGCGCTTCGAGGGCCTCGACCTCTCCGAGAGCGTCGAGGACGCCGAGCGGCGCCGCTGGATCGCGAAGGCGCACCGCGGGCTCTTCCCCGAGCTCGCGCCGCGGCTCGCCGCCGCCGGCGCGCGCTACGACGTGGTGAGCATGAGCCACTACCTCGAGCACACGAGGGAGCCGAAGGACGAGCTCGCCGCCGCGGCGGCGGTGCTGCCGCCCGGCGGGCACCTGTTCGTCGAGGTCCCCGATCCCGACTCGCCGCTCGGCTCGCTCCTCGGCCGGCTCTGGATCCCGTGGTTCCAGCCGCAGCACCAGCACTTCGTCTCGCGCGCCTCGATGGAGCAGCTCCTCGCCGCCACCGGCTTCACGCCGGTCGCCTGGCACCGCGGCGAGGCGCACCAGCCGGTGGACCTGCTCTTCGCCGGGATGCTGCTCCTCGGCTGGCTCTCGCCGCAGGACGCGCCGTGGCGGCCGCGGCGCGGGCTGGTCGGCACGCTCTGGAACCGGCTGGTGTGGTGGGGCGGCGCGCCGCTCCTCGGCCTCGCGGTGCTCGGGGACAAGCTGCTCGCGCCGTTCGTCCGCGGCGCCGGCTGGTCGAACACCTACCGCGTGCTGGCCCGGAGGAACGGGTGAGCGGGCAGGGCGATCTCTCGATCACCGCGCTCTACACCTCCGAGTGCTGGGCGTGGGGCGGGCTCCCGGGCGCGGAGCTGCTCCGGAGCGACGACGGCAAGCGCGTCTTCGGCGTCGTCAACGTGGCGCTCGCCGCCGCCCGGCCGTTCCTGTCGTCGCCGTCGCCGCTCCCCGAGGGCCTCCTCCACCGGCACGTGCTCCTCGACCGGCTCGTCGCCGAGGCGCGGCCGTCGTGCGTGGTGGAGCTCGCGGCGGGGCTCTCGCGGCGCGGCGTCACGCTGTCGGCGGAGCCGTCGCTCGCGTACGTCGAGGTGGACCTGCCGGCGGTGCTGGCGCGGAAGCGGGAGCTCCTCGGTCGCACCGAGGCCGGCCGCGCCGCGCTCGCCCGGCCGAACCTCGCGCTCGTCGAGGCCGACGTCCGCGACGCCGATTTCGGCGCCCTCGCCCGCGGCGAAGGGCCCCTGGCGATCGTCGCCGAGGGGCTGCTCGTCTATCTCCCCGCGGAGGCGCAGCGCAGCCTGTTCGCGCGGGCGGCGGCGGTGGTGCGCGCCCGGGGCGGGCTCTTCGCCTTCGACCTCGTGCCCGGCCCCGAGGAGCCGCCGCCCGGCGCCGCCGGCCGCGCGCTCTCCGGGCTGATGAAGCGCTTCACCGGCGGCCAGACCTTCGTCCGGGACGCGCGCACCCGCGACGACCTCCTCGCGGAGCTTCGCGAGGCGGGCTTCGCGAGCGCCGAGGCGATCGAGCCCTCGGCGGTCGCCGCCGCGCGGGGGCTGCCGTTCCCCGGCGTCCGGACCCGGCAGGTGGTGTTCGCGGCCCGCTGCTAGGATCCGGGCATGCGCAAGCTCTGGCTCGCCTCGCTCTGGGCTCTCACCGCCTGTGTCGCCGCCCCGTACGTGCCGAAGGGCCCGCCGCCGGACCGGCCCGCCGTCCCCGGCGTCGCCCACGAGGTCGGCACCTTCCCGGGAAAGGACGGCGTCGAGCTGTTCGTGCAGAGCTGGCGCCCCGAGGGGCCGGTCCGCGGCGTGCTCGTCGTCGCCCACGGCCTGAAGGACCACGGCGGCCGCTACGCGGAGCTCGGCGAGGCGCTGGCGAAGGACGGCTTCGCGGTCACCGCCCTCGACCACCGCGGCCACGGCCGCTCCCACGGCGATCGCGAGTGGGTCGAGGCGTGGCAGGACTACGTCGTCGACTTCTCGGCGGCGGTGGAGCGGGCGAAGGCGCGCGACCCGGGCGTGCCGGTGTTCGTCCTCGGCCACAGCATGGGCGGCGCGATCGCCACCAGCTACGTGCTGCAGGCGCACCCGAAGCCCGCGGGGCTGCTGCTCTCGGCGCCGGCGCTCGCCGCGGGCCCCGACGTCGGCGCGGGCACCTCGGCGGCGATCTCGCTCTTCGGCACGGTGACGCCGTCGCTCGGCGTGCTCAACCTGCCGCCGGAGAAGTTCTCGCGGGACCCGGCGACGCTCGCCGCCGACGAGAAGGACCCGTTCATCACGCAAGGGCGCGGTCCGGCGCGCACCGCCAACGAGCTGCTCGACGCCATCGAGCGCAACGAGACGCGGTTCTGGGATCTCGACCTGCCGATCCTGGTGCTGCACGGCAGCGCCGACGAGGTGACCGATCCCGACGGGAGCCGCAAGCTCGTGAAGCAGGCGAGCTCCACCGACAAGACGCTGAAGCTCTACGACGGCCTCTTCCACGACCTCCTCCACGAGCCGGAGAAGGCGCAGGTGATCGAGGACGTCCGCGCCTGGCTCGTCGCGCACCTGCCGGTCGCCGCTCCGGCGGCACCATGAGCGACCGGGTCGCCCGCGCCGCCGCCCGCGCCCGCGCCGTGGCCGCAGGCGATCCCGCGCGGCCGCCGCCCCCGGCAGAGCCGCGCTTCCACGCCGTCGGCGATCCGCAGGCGCCGCTCGAGCACGTGCTCGCGGTGCTCGACCGCCACGGCCTCCTCGGCGACGACGGCTGGCTCGCGCCCGGCGCGGGGCTGCTCTCGGTGGGCGATCACTTCGACCACCGGCACCCGCGGGAGAGCACCGGCCCCGACGGGCTCGCTTTGCTGTCGTGGCTCGCGGCCCACGACCCGTCGCAGGTGGCGATCCTCGCCGGGAACCACGACCTGGCGCGGGTGATGGAGCTCGCCGGCGAGACCGACGCCTCGTTCGCGGCGGCGCGGGCGCTCGCCGCGGCGATCGCGGCGGCCGGCGAGGCGGACGCGCTCCTCGCGCGGTTCGCGGAGGCGCACCCGGCGATCCCGTTCCCGGACGTGGCGCGCCGCGACTACGCCTCGTTCTCCGAGGCGCAGCGCGGGCTCGTGCAGCGGCTCCTGCTCGAGAGCCGGCTCTCGCTCGCGAAGGTCGCGCGGCTCGCGGACGGCCGCGAGGCGCTCGTCACCCACGCGGCGGGCCGCGCCCGCCGCCGCGCCGGCGGCGGCGCGCGGCGCGCGGGTCGCGGCGGGGCGCGGGTCGTGGGTGGCGGGCCGGCCCGCGCCGCTGTCGCTCGCGCCGGTGCACCTCGCCGGCGAGCGCGGCCGCGAGGGCGGCGGGCTCCTCTACCACCGGCCCGGGCTCCGCGCGCCGGGCGACGAGCGCTTCGACCCGTCGCGGCCGCGGCGCTTCGAGCCGGCGGCGCTCCCGCGCGGGCTCACCCAGGTCGCCGGGCACACCGGGCACGAGAAGCTGCTCCGGGAGCTCGCCCCGCACGCCGATGCGTCGGCGAAGGCGCGGCCCCGCGGTGGGCTCCGCACGCTGCTCGCCGGCGAGACGGTCCGCTACCTCGGCGGCATCCACGCGCCCGGCGCCGGCGAGGCGGCGCTGCACCTCGTCGACGCGGAGCTCGGCGCCATGCCGGTGGAGGAGATCCCGCTGCTCCCGCTCGCGGACCTCGCGCCGTAGCGCCCGACCCGCCGGCGGTGCGAGCATGCGGCCCATGCGCGCGCTCACCGTCGTCTCCCTGGCCCTTCTTCTCGCCGCCTGCGGCTCGGAGTCGACCTCCGGAAGCGATGGCGGAAGCGGCGGTGGCGGCGGCAGCGGCGGCTCCGGCGGCGGCGCGGGCGGCGCCGGTGGCGACGGCGGCTCCGGCGGCGGCGCCGGCGGCAGCGGCGGCTCCGGCGGCGGCAGCGTCGCCGGCTGCGAGCCCTCCCTCGACGGCGACGTCCTCCGGCTCTCCGTCGGCGCCCACCTCGCCCCCGGCGAGGAGCCCACGCTCTGCCGCCGCTGGACCGCGCCCGCCGACGTCGACATCTCGTCCTTCGTCGGCGAGCTCGGCGGCCTCGGCCACCACGCGCTCCTGATCTCGTACCCGTCGCCGACCGCGCCCGACGGCGTCGCGCCCTGCACCGAGGCCGAGCTGATGGACTCGCAGACCACCGGCGCCTTCCAGCTCCTCGCCGGCGTCTCCTACGAGTCGAGCGGCGTCCCCGTCACCTTCCCGTCGGCGCCGGTGCAGGTCGGGCTCCACGTCCCCGCCGGCGCGCAGCTCGTCTGGTCGGTGCACTTCCTCAACGCGTCCGCCGAGGCCGCCGACGCCTGCGTCACCATCGACCTCGACCGCGGCGCGCCCGTCGTCGCCAGGCTCCAGTTCCGCACCGTGCTCCCGCCGGAGCAATTCGGCCTGGTGATCCCCGCCGGCGAGACCGTGCAGCGCACGTACGGCGAGCCCGTCGGCGGCCGCTTCCGCGTCGCCGCCGCGTCGTCGCACATGCACGAGGGCGGCACGGCGTTCCGGCTCTCGGTCCCCGAGACCGGCACCGTGCTCTACGAGACCACCGACTGGGCGGAGCCCGCGCCGGCGGTCTTCGACCGGCAGCGAATCGTCGTCGAGCCCGATCACACCTTCCAGCTCGACTGCACCTTCACCAACGCGACCGCGACCGACCAGCGCTTCCCCGACCAGATGTGCGTCGGGGGGATGTACCTCCTGCCCTGCTCGCTGCCTGGCGCCTGCTGACGCGGCTCCGCCGTGCACGCGTGGTGGACGGCGGAGCGCGAGGCGCGATCAGCTCGCGTACTTCATCGACAGCACCTCGAGCACCTTCGCCGCGGTGTCGTCGTCGACGTTGAGCAGGCGCTGCATCGCGTCGAGCATCTTGTCCTCGGCCTCGTCGACGTCGCCGGACGACATGGCGATGTCCGCGGCGAGGATGAAGCACTTGGTCCGGATCACCGGCGACTCGATCTCGGCGAGCGCCTTGATCGACTCCTGCAGGTTCCCGTAGCGCGCCACGACCTTGTTGGCCTGGGTGAGCAGCTCGCCGAAGTCCTTGTCGCCGAACTCCGGGAGCGTGTCGAACATCGCCTCGACCGTCGCCCGCTCCGGCCCCTCGAGCACGCCGTCGGCCCCGGCCATGAGCAGCATGCCGTGGAAGAGGAGCACGTCGTCCGACGCCTTCTTGGCCGGCTGCACCTTCCCTGCGATCCGCGAGAGAAGTCCCATGGTTGACTCCCTTTCGTGTGGAGCGTCCGGTGTCCCCGCCCCGGACGGCGCGCGGATCCAAGCAGCGCGCGGGGTCGCTCCGCAACCCTGAACAGATCCTTTTTCGACGCCGGCCGTTCACCCCGGAGGCGCGGGCCCCCGCGCGACCCACGAAGGAGTGAACGCATGTCCTGGCAGAAGAAGGCCGTCTCGTACGCGATGTCCGTGACCCTGGGCGCCTCGGCGCTCTTCCCCGCGATCCCGGCGCTCGCCGCCCCGGCCCCGCGCGTGGCGCTCGCGGCGCCGAAGCTGCAGCCGAAGGCGCTCTCCGGCACGGTCGAGAAGGGCCTCGACTGGCTCGTCCAGCACCAGCTCCCGAACGGCGCCTGGGGCCAGGGCGAGGAGTCCGCCGGCATGGGCGGCGGCGCCGGGTTGAAGAGCGTCGGCAGCGTCGCCGACACCGGCATGTCGGCCCTGGCGCTGCTCCGCTCCGGCAGCTCGCCCGCCGGCGGCAAGCACCAGAAGGCGCTCGCGAAGGCGGTCGACTACGTCTGCGCCGAGGTCGAGTCGTCCGACCAGGACTCGCTCTACGTCACCCAGGTCCGCGGCACCCGCGTGCAGGGCAAGATCGGCCCGTACATCGACACCTTCGTCGCCGCGAGCTTCCTCGCCGAGGTGAAGGACCGGATGCCCGACGCCGCCGGCAAGGCCCGCGTCGAGAAGGCGCTCGCGAAGATCGTCCACAAGATCAAGAAGAACCAGCAGGGCGACGGCTCCTTCGCCGGCGCGGGCTGGGCGCCGGTGCTGTCGCAGGGCATGGCCGCGAAGGGCATCAACCGCGCCGCGCAGGCCGGCGTCGACGTCCCCGCCGACGTGCTCGAGAAGGCCGAGGGCTACGCCAAGGGCAACTTCGACGCCCGGACCGGCGGCTTCGGCCGCGGCACCGGCGACGCCGGCGTCGCGCTCTACGGCGCGGCGGCGACCGTCGGTTCGATCCAGGACTCGGTGAACACCAACGAGTCCCGCGAGGACTACATGCGCCGCAAGGCGAAGGAGTCCAAGGACGCCGCCGAGCGCGACGCCGCGAAGCGGGAGATCGCGCGGTACGAGGACACCAAGAAGGCGAACGCGCAGGCGACCAACGCGCTGGTCGCGCGGCTCGACGATCCGTCGTTCGTCTCCGGCTTCGGCTCGAACGGCGGCGAGGAGTTCCTCTCGTACATGATGGTCTCCGAGGCGCTGGCCACGAAGGGCGGCGACGAGTGGGAGAAGTGGGACACCAACATGGCGAAGAACCTCACCCGCGTGCAGAACGGCGACGGCAGCTGGACGGGGCACCACTGCATCACCGGCCGGACGTTCTGCACGGCGGCGGCGCTGCTGGTGCTGATGGCGGACCGGGCGCCGGTTCCTACCGTGCAGGGGCCGGCGGCGGGGTGACGTGCGGGGTGCGGCAGGCGCGGAAGGACCGCCCGTGGGAAGGGGCGCCGTGCCTGCCACGCCCCGGGGTTCGCATGCGCCCGGCCAGAGAGGCACGTCTTCTGCTTGCCTGACGTCCTCTGCTCTTACTGTCCGGCTCGCATGCGACCCCGGGGCGGGCGCGAAGAGCTCCGAGGCCCACGGGCTGTGTAGCGTGCGGGACGCGCGGCGTGCGTAGACTGCGAAGCATGCGGCGGTCGATCGTTCTGCTGGGCTCGTGGTTGCTCGTCTCGTGTGCGGCGCCCGGCGCGGCGCCCGAAGCTTCACCGACGGTGACGGCGCCGGCGGACGCGGCGCTCCTCGGGCAGATCGACGCGGCGCTCGCGAGGGGCTCCGCGTACCTGATCGCGCAGCAGCAGGAGGACGGCTCGTGGCGGAGCGCGGCCTACGCGGCGTTCCGCGACGGGTACTCGCTGACGCCGGTGATCCTGAAGGCGCTCGCGTACGCGCGGGCGGATCCGCGGACCGCGGAGGTGTACCGGCGCGGGACGGCGTTCCTCGGGACGATGGTCGGGGCCGACGGGAAGGTCGCGCACCTCAACTACCCCGTCTACTCGCTCTCGCTCTCGGTGGTGGCGCTCGCGCTCGCGACCGAGCCGCGGGAGCTCGCGCTCCGCGCGCGGCTCGTCGAGGAGCTCCGGCGCTACCAGCTCGTGGAGGCGAACGGGTGGAGCGAGGCCGACGTGTCGTACGGCGGCTGGGGCTACTGGCACGAGGTGCCGGCGCGGCCTCCCGGCGATCGGCTCGACGAGCTCCTGTCGTCGAACCTGCCGGCGACGCTCACGGCGGTCGGCGCGCTGCGGCTCGCGGGCGTGCCCGCGGACGACCCGGCGCTCGCGAGGGCGCGGCGGTTCGTCGAGCGGTGCCAGAACCGCGCGAAGGATCCCGAGGCGGCGGACCCGGCGTGGGACGACGGCGGGTTCTTCTTCACGCCGGCGAACGAGCTGCAGAACAAGGCGATGGGCGGCGTCGACCGGCACGGCGCGGCGCGCCTCCGCTCCTACGGGACGATGACGGCCGACGGCGTGCGGGCGCTCCTGCGCGTCGGCGTCGCGCCGACGGATCCGCGGGTGCGCGACGCGGCGTCGTGGCTCTCGCGCCGCTTCGACCCGACCACGCCGCCGGGCGAGTACCCGGAGCTGCGGAAGGTGCAGCAGAGCTCGGTCCGCTACTACTGGGCGTGGACCGTGGCCCACGCGTTCCGCGCCCTCGGGGTCCGCGAGGTCGAGGTCGACGGGAAGCGGGTGC
>CAZDGH010000037.1:17455-23329 GCA_964504805.1 uncultured Myxococcales bacterium
GGTTGGGCGTGGGGTGGGGCGTGGCGGCCGCGCTGCGGCTGCTCGGGTAGAAGCCCCCCGACGGCTAGTGGGCGAACCCGTCCACCGACATGCGCGAGGACGACCCGCTGGTCGCGACCCCGATGGCCCTCGCCGGGCTCGGGCTCGCGCGCGCCGCCCTCGCGCCCTGACCGCTAGCGGCGGCGGCGGCGCAGGAGCGCCGCGAGGCCGCCGAGGCCCGCCCAGGCGAACGCGCCGCCCGCGGCGGAGCAGCCGCTGCCGGACGACGACGAGCGCGAGCCGCCGCCGATCGTCGGGATCTCGCCGGCCGGCGCGCCGCCGTCACCCGGACCGTCGACGCCACCCGGCACCTCGCCGCCGCCCGGCGGCTCGGCGGTCCCCGGCTTGTCGGTGCCGGGGCCGTCCGGTGCGGTCGGGTCGTCCGGCGTCCCCGGGAGCGAAGGCGTGCCGCCGCCGCCCGGCTCCTCGCCGGCCTCGGGCACGCGGAACGTCCCCGACAGCGGGCCCGCCGCGGCACCCGACGCCGCGGTGGCGCCGGTCACGGTGAGCACGTAGTCCGCGCCGGCGACGAGCGGCGAGGTGCGGAGCACGAAGGTGCGCGCGCCGTCCTGCACCGCCGACTCCACCGTGCCCTCGGGCGCGAGGGTCCACGTCGCCGCCGCGGTCGCCGCGTCCATGTCGACCGAGAAGGTCACCGCCACCTCGGACGCGCTCCGGGCCTCGACCGACGCGAGCGCCGGCGCCTCCGCCGGCGGCTCGACCGGCGTGCCCGCGCGGCGCGGCTGGAACGTGTAGGTGTCGGCGACGGTGCCGTCGATCCCGATCGCCTCGTAGACGAGCGCCTCCGGCGAGAACGAGAAGCGCTGCACGTGGTGCGCGCTCGCCGCCATGCCCGGCGCCTGCAGGTACCACTCGTCGTTCGGCTCGCGCTGCGGCACGCCGAGGCCGCCCTCGCCGACGTAGACGACGCCGGTGGGATCCTGCTGGCCGTTGCGGATCGGCACCGTGCGCTTGAGCACGTGGCCGTCCGACTCGAGCACCACGTCGACGTCGTGCTGCTCGAAGAGCGGCACCCAGAACTGCAGCGCCGCGCTCGGCGTCTTCACCGCCGGGAACGCCGGGCGGTGGTAGCTGGCGAGGATCCAGCGCCCGGCCTGCGCCGCGGCGAGCTCCTGGTCGAGCCACGCCGCCTGGTCGCCGCCGATGGAGCTGTTGGTGTCGAGGTTGATCAGCCGGACGTTCGCGCCGAGCTGCGTCGTGAAGTAGTCGAGGCCCTCGCCGGTGCCGCCCGGGAACCCGAACACCTCGTTGTACATGGCGCCGTCGCCCTCGTGGTTGCCGCGCACGGGGATGATCGGCAGCACCCGGCCGCCGGCGGTGAACGTCCCGCCGTGGTCGGCCATCCACGAGTCCCACTCGTCCCAGGCTCCGTCCGACTGGATGTAGTCGCCGCCGTGGGCGAGCGCGATGATGCTCTCGTCCTCGCCGGCGAGCTGCGCGATGATCCCGTTCATGGTGCGGCGCTCGGCCTCGCCGGGCGCGCGCGAGTCGCCGCCGGAGAGGATCCGGAACGGCCGATCGTCGACCGGCGCCGTGACGAAGTGGCGCTCCGGCGACGCCTGCCCGTCGCTCACCACCACGAACCAGTAGGTGGTGGAGGGCTCGAGGCCGTCGACGGTGGCGTGGTGGTACGCGGCGCCGCCCGTGGCGTACGCGCCGCTCGACTGCGCGGCGACGGTGCGGGCGTAGGCGCCGACGCTGCCGCCCCGCGGCTGGGTGTCGAGGTGCACCTCGTGGGTGCCGCCCTCGCTCGTGGTCGACCACGAGAAGGTGGTGCGGTGCGCGGGATCCTCGGTCCACACCAGGCGGAGGTGCCCCGGCGCGTTGCCGGTGAGCGCCTGCGCGTTCACGGCGAGCGGCGCCGCGACGAGGAGGAGGGGCAACGCGGCGCGCGCGAGGCGGCCGTGGGAGAGCGACTTCGTCTGCATGAAGCTCCTTCCGGTTGCGAGGAGCAGCACGAGCGGCAACCCGCCGTTCGCGCTGCGGATCACCGCGTGGTGGAGGCCGTTCTGGCCCCCGATGACCACGCGGCTGAGCGCGGTGATCACGCCCCACGCCGCCATCCAGGCCAGCAGGGGACGCAGATCCCGCGTGGTGAGCACGAGCACCGCGAGCGCGACGTCGTGCGCACCGATGATGCGGAGCAGGAGCTCCGCCCCCTGCTGCGTCAGGCCGAGGCCGAACACCTTGGCGTCGGCCGCGAGCAGGAAGTCGACGAACTGCGGGTGGAGCCCGAGCGCCTCGAAGCCGTGGATCCCGAAGGTGATCGCGACGGCGAAGCGGAGGAGCCACGCCGTCCCGGCGCGCCGGTGCCAGAAGGCGAGGGCGAGCGGCGCCGCGATCCGCGTCGCGTGGGCCGGCAGCGCGAGGCCCGTGAACGGCGCGCCGCCCATGCGCCACTCGGCGAGGGCGAGGGCCGCGCACCAGGCCGAGGCGACGGCGGCGCCGCCGATCCGCAGCAGCGGCCGGCGCGCGAAGACGGCGGCGAGGGAGCCGAGGCCGGCGACGGCGGTGCCGAGCCACTCGTAGCGGATCGAGGCGGGCTCGGGGAAGAGCTGCACCAGGAAGAGCCACGTGCCCACCGCGGTCCCGTCCTTGTGCGCGGAGAGCGCGAGGCCGAGGGCCTGGAGGAGGACGACGACGGCGAGGGCGGGCCAGGCGAAGCGGGAGAGGCGAGGCGGGGCTTGGCGGGCGGACGGATCCATGCGGGTGCTCCGGAGCGGACGCGTGGGGAACGACGGAGCGAAACGGGACGCCCGGAGGGCCCATTCCGGGCCGAGGGCTCGCGGAGCGGCCGGGGCGGCAGGCGCTCGGACGCCGTGCGACTTGCGCGAAACCGCGCAGGCTGCTACCGAAACGCCCCCTTCCGCGGGCCCGCCCGGCCCTCGAGGCGAGGTCACACCATGGCGCTCAAGGCCGGCGACACCGCCCCCGACTTCACGCTCCCGACCACCGCGGGCGGCGAGGTCACGCTCTCGAAGCTGCGCGGGAAGAAGGTCGTCCTCTACTTCTACCCGAAGGACCAGACGCCGGGCTGTACACGCGAGGCCTGCGACTTCCGCGATCACCACGACGTCTTCGGCGGCTCGAACGCCGTGGTCCTCGGCGTCTCCCGCGACACCATCGCCTCGCACCAGCGGTTCCGGGAGAAGGAGCGCCTGCCCTTCCACCTGCTCTCGGATCCGGACTCGAAGGTGGCGACGTCCTACGGCGCGTACGGCGAGAAGCTCCTCTACGGGAAGCCGACGATCGGCACCATCCGCTCCACCTTCGTCATCGACGAGGGCGGCCGGATCGCCGCCGCCTGGTCGCCGGTGAAGGTCGACGGCCACGCCGCCGCGGTGCTGCAGGCGATGGGCGCCACGGTGTCGCGCCCGACCCTCCGCAAGGCGACCGCGCCGCCCGCGCCGCCGAAGAAGGCGCGCCCGGCCGCGAAGCCGGCGGCGAAGGCCACCACCAAGGCGACGGCCTCGAGGGCGGGCGCGCAGCGCCCGGCGAGCGCGGCGCGGCCGAAGAAGGCCGCGAAGCCCGCCGCCCGCGCCAAGGCGAAGCCGAAGGCGCCCGCCCGCCGGACCCGCGCCAAGGCCGGGGCCCGGGCCCGCCGCTCGTGATCGAGCGCTTCGAGTCCCACGCGCCGGTCGTGCCGGCGAGCGCGTTCGTGCACGCCACGGCCGCGGTGATCGGCGACGTCGTCCTCGGCGAGCAGAGCTCGGTGTGGCCGGCGGCCTCGCTCCGCGGCGACCACGGCCCGATCCGGATCGGCGCCCGCACCAGCATCCAGGACGGCTCGGTGGCGCACACCACCGGCGGCCTCTCCGAGGTCGTCGTCGGCGACGGCTGCACCATCGGCCACCGCGTCATCCTCCACGGCTGCCGCGTCGCCGACCACGTGCTCGTCGGGATGGGCGCGATCCTCCTCGACAACTGCGAGCTGTCGGAGTGGACGCTCGTCGGCGCCGGCACGCTCGTCACGGCGCGGAAGAAGTTCCCGCCCGGCGTGATGATCCTCGGCAACCCCGGCAAGGTCGTCCGCGAGCTCACCGAGGACGAGCGCCGCTGGATCGACATGTCGTGGCGCACCTACGTGGACTTCACCGCGCGCTTCCTCGCGGGGGCGAAGGCCTGACCCCGGAGGCGCGCGACGCCCTCGAGCGCCTCGGCTTCGGGCCGGACCTCGAGGCGAAGCTCCCGCCGCTCGGCGAGGGCGAGCGCGTGGGGCGGATCGTCGCCGGGCACCGCGGCGAGTGGCTGCTCCAGCCCGCCGACGGCGAGCTCCGCGCCAAGGTCCCGGGGCGGCTGCGCCGGGCGATCGAGGCCGGCGAGGCCGAGCCGCCCGCGGTCGGCGACTTCGTCGTCTACCGGCCGGCGGATCCGCTCGCGGTGCTGGTGGCCGTCGTGCCGCGCCGGGGCGCGATCGTGCGCAAGGCGGCGGGACGCGAGACCGAGGCGCAGGTCCTCGCGGCGAACGTCGACGTCGCCTTCGTGGTCCAGGCGCTCGGCGACGACGTCAACGCGCGGCGCCTCGAGCGGTTCCTCGCGCTCGCCGCCGAGGGCGGCGCGAGGCCCGTGGTCGTGCTCACCAAGGCCGATCTCTTCGAGGACCCCGAGGCGGTGGCCGCGCCGGCTCGCGCCCTCGCCGGCGCCGCGTCGATCCACCTGGTCTCGAACGAGACCGGCGAGGGGCAGGAGGCGCTCCGCGCCGAGCTCGGCCTCCACCAGACCGCCGTGCTCCTCGGCGCGTCCGGCGCCGGCAAGTCCTCGCTCCTGAACCGCTGGCTCGGGCAGGAGCGGCAGGCGACCGCCGGCCTCACCCGCGAGGGCAAGGGCCGCCACACCACCACCCACCGCGAGCTCGTCGCGCTGCCCGACGGCGGCCTCGTCATCGACACGCCCGGCATCCGCGAGGTCGGCCTCCTCGAGAACGAGGAGGGGATCCGCGACGCGTTCCCGGACGTCGAGGCGCTCGCGCCGGGCTGCAGGTTCGCCGACTGCCGGCACGAGAACGAGCCCGGCTGCGCGGTGATCGCCGCGGCGAAGGAAGGCAGCCTGCCGCCGGAGCGGCTCGAGGCGTTCGGGAAGCTCCGGCGCGAGGCGGCGGCGATGGAGCGGCTCCGCGACGAGCGCGCCCGCGCCGAGGGCAAGCGCCGCGCGAAGGTGCTGTCGCGGGCGCAGCGCGAGTACCAGCGGATGAAGAAGAAGTGATCGCCTACACCGTGCGTTGCACGTTCACGGATCCGGCCGTCGCCGACGAGTGGCTCGCCTGGCTCGCGGGCGAGCACCTCGCCGAGGTCGTCGCCGCCGGCGCGCGGTCGGCCGAGGCGGTGCGGCTCGACGGCACGCCGGTGCGCTGCGAGGCCCGCTACCTCTTCGAGGACCGCGCGGCGTTCGAGCGCTACGAGCGAGACCACGCCCCCGCGCTGCGCGCCGACGGCCTGCGCCGCTTCCCGCTCGAGCGCGGCCTCGCCTACGAGCGGACCGTCGGCCCGATCGTGGCCGCCGCGGGCTCGACCCCGCGTTGACACCGCCCGGCGCCGCGTGCTCCTGTCCGCCCCTTCGCCGGAGGTCCCCATGCGCCGCCTCGTGATCGCGTCCTTCGCCGCCCTCGTGCTCGCCGCCTGCGGCGACGCCCCGCGCGCGCCCCGGGAGGTCTCGCTCCCGACCGCCACCGCGCGGCCCCTCTCGCGCGTCGAGCGCCCGACGCCGGTCACGACCAAGTCGCCGGCCACCCGCACCGTCGTCTCCGCGAAGGCCGCCGGCCTCGAGGCCGAGGCGGCGCCCGGCTGCGGCGGCGGCGCGGGGTGCGGCTGCGGCGGC
>CAZDGH010000038.1:0-23065 GCA_964504805.1 uncultured Myxococcales bacterium
CCGTCGCCGCCGCGGTCGCGCGCGAGCAGATCGCCCCGCCGACGCACCGGCCGGTCTCCGCCGCGCTCTCCGCCGCCGGCGAGCCGGGCGGAGACGCGCGGGAGGCGCTGCGCCGGCTCCGCAGCCCGGCCGTGCTCCTCGCGCTCCTCCTCGGCGCCCTCCTGGCGCTGGCGAGGCGCGTCCTCGGCCGCGGCCGCACCGCGCCGCGTCCGGCGGGCCCGGTCTACGTCGTCGACGACGATCCCTCGCTCGCCGCCGCCGTGTGCAGCTACCTCGGCGGCCGGGGCATCGCCTGCCGCTCGTTCCACGACGGAATCGCCGCCGCCGCGCAGGCCGTCCGCGAGCGCCCCGCCGCCGTCGTCCTCGACGTCGCCCTGCCCTTCCTCGACGGCCACGGCGTCCGCCGCGCCCTCCGCCGCGGCGCCTCGACCGCCGACGTCCCCGTCATCCTCGCCACCGCCCTGCCCCGCAAGCTCGCCGGCGACGACGCCTGCCTGTCGAAGCCGCTCGACCTCGAGGACCTCGCGCGCCGCCTCGGCGCGAAGCCGCGGGAGGCCGGCGTGGAGCGCGAGCCCGCGCGCCGCGCGCGCGCGGTGCCGTGAGCGGCAGGCTCCAGGCTCCAGCAGGCAGGATCTAGAGAATCGACGAACGTGGACCTGCGCCCGATGCGCGACCCGAGCGCGAGGCGCGAAGCGCCGAGCAGCCCGCAGGCTGGAGCCTGAAGCCTGGAGCCCGGAGCCTGGCTTCCAGAGCCTGGAGCCTCGCCTCTACGCCTCCACCTCGTCCTCCAACACCGGGCTCTCCAGCAGTCCCGGCGGCGCGGCGCGGCCGCGGGCGCGGGCGGTCGCCTCGGCGTTGTAGCGGTTCAGCTTGTTGTAGAGCGTCTTCTCGCTGATGCCGAGGAGCTCCGCGGTCCGGGCCTTGTTGCCGCCGTTCCGGCGCAGCGACGAGAGGATGTACTCCTTCTCCACCTCGCGGAGCGGCATGCCCATCGACACCTTGAGCGTCGCGGCCTCGGGGACGGTGCCGGCCATGTCCGGCGGCAGGTGCTCGGTGTCGATGAGGTCGCCGTCGCAGAGGATCACCGCGCGCTCCACGGTGTTGCGGAGCTCGCGGATGTTGCCCGGCCAGGCGTAGGAGGTGAGGACCTCCAGCGCCTCCTGGGTCGCGCCCTGCACCTTGCGGCCCGCCTCGCCGTTGAACTTGTCGATGAAGTGCTGGACGAGGAGCGGGATGTCCTCGCGGCGCTCCTTCAGCGGCGGGAGCTGCACGTGGAAGACGTTGAGGCGGAAGTAGAGGTCCTCGCGGAACTTCCCCTCCTTGATCATCCGCTTCAGGTCCCGGTTGGTCGCGCAGACGACGCGGACGTCCACCGAGATCTCCGACTTGCCGCCGAGCCGCCGCAGCTTCTCCTCCTCGAGCACGCGGAGGAACTTCGCCTGCAGCTCGAAGCCGAGCTCGCCGATCTCGTCGAGGAAGAGCGTGCCGCCGTCGGCGAGCTCGAAGCAGCCGAGGCGGCGCTGGTCGGCGCCGGTGAACGCGCCCTTCTCGTGGCCGAAGATCTCCGACTCGAGGAGCGAGGCCGGGATCGCCGAGCAGTTGATGGCGATGAACGGCTTCTCGCGGCGGTTCGAGTAGGTGTGGATGGCGCGCGCCGCCATCTCCTTGCCGGTGCCCGACTCGCCGGTGACGATCACCGGCGCCTTCGAGGGCGCGACGCGCTGGAGCAGCTCGTAGACCCGCCGCATCGCCGGCGCGGAGACGACGAAGTCGCGCTGCCCCGCCTTCTGGTCCTCGAGGCGGTGCTTCAGCACCGCGACCTCGTGGAGGGTGGCGCGCTTGTCGAGGGCGCGCTCGATCAGCATCCGGAGCCGCTGGACGTCGACCGGCTTCTCGAGGAAGTCGTAGGCACCCTCGCGGATCGCCTCGACCGCGGCGTCGATGGTGCCGCGGCCGGTGAGGAAGATGACCGGGACGTCCGGCACCTCCTCCCGGAGCGCCCGCAGCAGGTGCAGGCCGTTGAGGTTCGGCATCACCAGGTCGGAGACGATCACGTCGGGAGGGAGCTCGACGGCCTTCTTGAGCGCTTCGTTGCCGTCGGCGGCCTCCTGGACGCGGTGGCCCCAGCGGCCGATCAGCTCGGCCAGGGCCTCACGGGTGTCGGCCTCGTCGTCGGCGATCAGGATGCGGGCGTTCGGCGGCACGGTGTCGGTTCCTCGGTGGTCTCAGGCGACGGCGGAGCGGACGGTGGCGCTGCGCGGCAGGTGGAGCTCGAGCTCGGCGCCGAGGCCCTCGCTCGCGTGGTGGTGGAGATGGCCACCCTGCGCACGGACGACGTGCTCGACCACCCACAAGGTGGCGTCGTCCACCGGGTCGGCCGCATCGTCGGCGACCCGGACGACCGTCTCGCCGTCGCCGCCCTCGACGGCGAGGCGGAGCGTGGTGCCGGGGCGGCCTCGCTCGGCGGCCGAGAGGCAGAGGAGGACGAGCGCGTCCACCACGCCGCCGCGGCCCGTGCGGAGCGAGAGCCCCTCGCCGCAGCGCACCTCGTGGGCCACGCCCGCCCGGCGGAGCTCGTGACCGCAGAGCGCGAAGACGTCGGCGGCGACCGAGGCGGCGTCCTGCTCCCGCGGCTCCGCCTCCGCGGCCCACTCGGCGAAGCGCCGGAGGATCGCGTCGAAGCGGGAGATCTGGCCCCGGGCCGAGGCGAGGTTCTTCTGCAGGGTCGCGGGCACCTCGCCGCCGGCGAGGCCCTTCACCTTGTCGGCGATGAGCTCGAGCTGGATGGCGAGGGCGTTGAGCGGGTTCCGGAGATCGTGGGCGACGCCTGCGGACAGCCGGGCGATCGCCTCGCCGCGCGCGGCGTCGAGGAGGGCCGCACGGAGCTCGTCCGGGGAGAGCGCGGGAATGGAGCCGTCGGGCGGCTTCCTGCTATCCATGAGGCCTCCGGGCTGGGATCGCCCCCGCCTTCGGAAGGGGAGCAGCGTGCGGTGCGGGACAGGTAGGGATGGACTGCCTGCTCGTCAATCCGGTCCCCGTAGAATCTACAGCCCGAATGACCCAACCCCGCGTGGCGTTGGGTTGTTTCCCTCGGAGGCCTCGGTGTTCGCGATGAGAAACTTCAGTCCGGTCGCCCTGCTCGTCGCGGCGCTCGCCTCGTGCGCGGCGGCCCCGGCCGGGGCGCCGGCGCCGCTGCGGACGACGAGGCCGCCGGCGCCGCTGGCGGCGGGAGCGGCGGCGCCGAAGATCGTCGCCTCGGCCGAGCTCGCCGCCGTCGGCGACTTCATCCCCCACGGGATGCTGAAGCAGTCGGCCGAGCAGGCCGACGAGAAGGGCCCCGACGGCAGGTCGAGGAACTTCTCGGGCTACGGCGCGATCTTCGCCGCGGTGAAGGACGAGCTCTCCGGGGCCGACCTCGCCTTCGTGAACCTCGAGACCCCGATCGCGCCGAAGACCGACAAGGGCTCGCGGCCCTTCGTCTTCAACGCCCCGCCGGCCGCGCTCGCGGCGCTGAAGGACGCCGGCGTCGACCTGGTCTCGTTCGCGAACAACCACGTCTACGACCAGGGCCGCGACGGCTTCGCGGAGACGCTCTCGGAGCTCGACGCCGCCGGGGTGACCTACCTCGGGGCCGGGCGCACCTGCGCCGACGCGGCCAGGTTCCGCCTCGTCGAGGTGAAGGGCATGAAGCTCGCGTTCCTCGGCGCGACGAAGCTGTACAACGACCGGCTCAACGCCGGCCCCGGAGAGCCGTGCTCCTTCGAGCTCGACGAGGAGGTCGTGAAGCGCGAGGTCGCCGCCGCGCGCGCCGCCGGCGCCGAGCTGGTGTTCCTCTCGGTGCACTGGGGCGTCGAGTACGCGGTCGCGCCGCGGCAGGAGGAGATCGACCAGGCGCACCGGCTCCTCGAGGCCGGCGTCGACGCGATCCTCGGGCACCACGCCCACGTGCTGCAGCCCGTCGAGGTCTACCAGGCGAAGGACGGCCGGATCGGCTTCGTCGCATACAGCCTCGGCAACTTCGTCTCGAACCAGTCGCGCACCTACGCCTTCGGGGTGAACGCCGACAAGATGGGCAACAGCCGCGACGGCGTGATCCTCCGGGTGAAGGCGGTGCGGAAGGACTACGGCGGCGGCGTGGTCCGCGCCGAGCTCGCCGACCTGTCGGTGCAGCCGCTCTGGACGGAGAACAACGCCCTCGAGCGGCAGCGCGATCCGAAGCTGCCGATCGTCATCCGCGTCGTCGCCAACGACGAGGCCGCCGCGCAGGTCGAGGAGGCGCTCGGCCGCACGACCGACCAGGCGAAGCGGCTCGCGCTGAAGAAGAAGCTCGAGCTCTACCGGAAGCGCCGCTCGATCGCCGGCTCGATCCTGGGCGAGGATCTGCTCCGCTAGGCGACCGCGGTTCCCACCCGCGCCGCCGCTCTTCCCACCGCTCCCGCGTGGCGGCACGCCGCGGGGCCTCCCCGCTCCGGCACGGCGCCTGCTCCGTCGAGCGGGCTCGGCGGGGTGGGACGGGAGGCGGCGATGCGGCGGCGGTGGCGGCTCCGGCTCGTCCGGGTCAGGCGGTGGCTCCTCGCGGCGCTCGCGCCCCCTGCCCCGGCGTGCGGCGCGACGGGTCGGTGACGTCGAAGGGCGGACAATCGCGGCGTTTCCTGTGGTTCGAGGCAGGCGGCCGTAGTATCGATGCTCGGTGGCGCCCTTCCCCGTCCTGATCGTGGACGACGACCCGGACATCCGGGACTCCATCCAGGAGGTCCTGGCGGCGTCCGACATCCCGTCGCTGGGGGCGATGGACGGCCAGGACGCGCTCCGGAAGCTCGAGGCGCAGCCCGTCGGCCTCGTGCTCCTCGACCTGATGATGCCGGTGATGGACGGGCGCCAGCTCGTCCTCGAGCTGCGCAGGCGCAAGATCGACGTCCCGATCGTGCTGCTCTCGGCGGGGAACGAGCTGAAGCGGATCGCGGCCGAGCTCGAGCTGCCGGCGGTGCCCAAGCCGTTCGAGCTCGACGATCTGCTCGCGGTCATCCAGCGGCACCGGCGTCCGCCCGACGGCACGGGCGCCGGCGCCGCCTGAGCGCGGCGCTACAAGGACCAGATCCGGTGGGCCTTGAGGCCGAGGCGCTTCAGGAGCGCCTTCGCGAGCTCCTCTCCGTCGCAGCCGCCGACCCGCTGCGGGACCACCAGGTGCAGCTCCCCCTGGATCGCCTGCGCCGCGGAGGCGAACAGCTGCAGCCGGCTCACCACCTCGGCCAGGTCCACCGCGCCCCCCTCGACGAGGAGCGTGTCCATCACGATGGCCGTCCCCCGCTTGTCGGGGCGGCGGCACGTCAGCGACGGGCAGTGATCCTTCACCGACCCGATGATCTTCTCCGGCGGGCTGTAGCTCGGCGCGTCGGCGCGCACGTCGACGCAGCCCTCGGACCGGAAGTACTCGGCCATCAGGGCGCAAAGCTCTTCCCGCCGGTTGGCACCGCGGATCTCGACCGTCTCCACGCCACGCACCTCACTCCCCCCACCCGCGTCTCCGCCCGGGAAACGTAGGCACCGGGGAGATCGAGTCGCACCCACGCCCACGGGGCGGCCGGCCGGCCGGGGGCCGCGCGGGCGCACGTGGGGCAGGCGGGCGAGCGTGTGGGGCGAGGTTGCGGCGGGAGGCGGGGCTACCCGCTCTTCGCGGGGAGGACCACGTGGCCCAGGCCGGTGTCGGAGGGCGCGAGGTCGGGCTGCGCGGGCACCGAGAGCTCGAAGAGCTCGATGCCGAGGCGCTGCGCGAACTCGAAGATCCGCTCGTCCCGGTAGAACTCGCCGAAGACGATGCGGGCGCAGCCGGCGTTGGCGATGAGCTTGAAGCAGGGCCAGCACGGCGAGGCGGTGGTGTAGATGGTGGCGCCGTCGATGGCGACGCCGTTCTTCGCCGCCTGCACCAGCGCGTTCGCCTCGGCGTGGACCGTCGCGACGCAGTGGCCGTTCTCCATCATGTGCCCCGCCTCGTCGCAGTGGGGCAGGCCGCGGATCGACCCGTTGTAGCCGGTCGACAGCACCGTCCGGTCGCGCACCAGCACGGCGCCGACGTGCTTGCGATCGCACGTCGCGCGGCTGGCGACGACCCGCGCCAGGTTCATGAAGTACTCGTCCCACGAGGCTCGGGTGCGCGGCATGGCGCGGGACGATAGTCGGATCAGGCTCCAGGCTCCAGGCTCCAGGCTCCGGCCAGCCGCGGCGTGCGCGGCGCGAAGGCTGAAGGCCGCAGCCCCGCCCCCCAGCGGCGGACGGTTACCGAAGCCGGGACCCTCCGCCGCGCAGCGGCGGATGGTTGCTGGAGCCTGGAGCCTGGAGCCTGGAGCCTCCGCCGCGCTGCGGCGGATCAGCGCGCGGGCGGCGCGGAGACGGCGCGCGACAGCGGCGTCGCCGGCGCGGGCGCGGCGCGATCGACGAGGCGGGCGAGGCCGTTCTTGGCGAGGAAGCGGCGGAGCTTCGCCACCGGCGCGGCGAAGGTCTCGCCGGGCATGGGCACGTCGAACGACCAGTCCGGCGCGTCGGCCGGCGCGGAGACCTTGGCGGTGCGGTAGCCCTCCACCACCGCGAGCAGCTTGCCGTCGGGGACGCGGAAGATGCCGCCGCCGGAGGCGCCGTAGCCGATCGGCGCGTCGGTCTTGAACCGCGTCGGCCCCTCGGCGCCCTCCTCCCACTCGAGCTGGCTGACGATGCCGCTCGACACCGAGAGGCCCCGGCCGAACGGCGCGCCGATCGCGACCACGTCGTCGCCGAGCTCCATCTCGCCGTCGGCCGCGAGGCTCGCCGCCGGGAGCGCCACGCCGTCGACGGCGAGCACCGCGAGGTCCTGGTCGGGCACGGCGCCGACCGCGACGAGGCGCGCCGGGTGGCGGTCGGTCCGGCCGCGCTCGTCGACGAGGATCTCGTAGGCGACCGGCTTGCCCGGGGGCCCCGCGACCACGTGCGCGTTGGTGACCACGAACGACACCGGCGTGCCCTCCCGCTGCTCGGTCGCCAGCACCACGCCGGTGGCGGCGCGGATCGGCTTGCCCGCGGCGAGCACCGAGACCCGCACGCTGGAGGGCAGCACGGACTTGATCACCTCGCCGCGGCTCCGGGCGGCGGCGGGGCCGGCGGCGGCGACGACGAGGAGGAAGGCGGCGAGGCGGCGCATCGGGCTCCCGTGGGCATGGTCGAGGTGGACGCGGAGCCGAACCGCGGACCTGCCCGTCCTCTTCCGCCCATTCCCATCGCCAGGAACACGCGGGGCCCGCTCGCCCGGCCGCCCCGCGATCAGCCGGCGTAGCGCTTGCGCATCAGGAACAGGATCGCGTCCTTGCCGCAGTGCTCGCAGTAGCCGTACCGCGAGGTGAGGTTCCGGAGCATCTCCTCCACCGCCGCGACCTCCTTCGGCGAGAGCGAGCCGCGCTCGTCGGAGAGGTACTTGAGGACGTTCTCCTTGTTGCGCCGCAGGGTGCGCTTCCGCTCCTCGAAGAAGTGGTCGCGGAGGCGGCGGAAGAGGTCGGGGAAGATGCGGCCGTACTCCACGCTGTCGGTGGGGTGGTCGAGCCGCCAGGCGCCGATGGCGGCGATGAGGCCGCGCCGGAAGTCGCCGCGGTCGTCGCCCTCCGGCTTCACCAGCCGCTCGAGCTCGATCATCCGGTCCTCGTCCGGCTTCTCGTAGGCCCCGGTGACGCGGTTCGCGACCCGCTCGCCCTTCACCCAGTGCGAGACATTGACGATGTAGCGCTCGAACAGGTCCTCGTACTGCCGCTCGGTGACGAGGCCCATCGAGTCGCGGATCTCGTCGTCGATGACGTCGAGGTACTCGGCCTCCACCAGCCGCACGAACTCCTCGTGGTCGTGGTAGCCGTCCCGCACCTCCTGCTGCAGGAACTCGTAGACGCTCTTGTCCTTGCACAGCTCGGCGAGCTGCTCGAGGACCGACAGCGGCGTCAGGCAGCGGTAGGCGTCGTTCTGCGCGGCGTGGAAGATCACCGTCTTGATCTCGCGGGCGGACGCGCCGGTCTTGCCCTCGTAGTTCGGGAGCACGTCCCACTCGGCGTAGACCAGCGGCAGCGCCTTCTTGAGCTCGCGCGCCTGCCCGAGCGAGAGGCGATCGGGCGCGGTTCCGTCGTCGTAGAGCCGCGCCTTCTCGAGCGGCGAGAGGTCCTCGACCACGTCGCGGAGCGGGGGCTCGTAGAGGTCCGCCTTCGGCGCCGGGCGGCGCAGCCGCGTCAGCACCGCCCAGAGCGCGGCGACGCGGGTGGTGTGCGGCGCGATGTGCTTGCCGACCGCCGACCGCGTCACCTGGGCGTCGTAGATCTCCTGCTCCACCGACGCCCGGCGCAGGTACGGCACCTTCACCAGCTCGATGCGCCCCTTGAACGAGGCGAAGTCGGGGATCTCCTTGAACGCGGCGAGGTGCTTCTCGTTGCCGGTGCCGAGGAAGACCTCGTCCACGTGCAGCAGGAAGTGGTCGAGCGGCACCACGCCGGTCTCGGTGGTGCCGAGCAGGTACTTGTAGGTCTCGAGCTGGCGCTTGAGCAGGTCGGAGTACTCGACGAGTCCGCGGTTCGCCTGCACCAGCGGCCCCGACGGCTGGTAGAGGTCGAGGTTCTGCAGCGCGGCGGGCAGGTGCCCGATGGAGCGGTCGGCGGTGACCTGCTGCCAGCCGGCGTCCACCGACAGCTGCGGCTCCACGGTGACCGCGGCCTGCTGGTAGCGCTGCGACACGTAGAAGCGCTCGACCTGCACGTGCCGCAGCACCCGGAGCCAGTCGCCGTCGTAGGTGCCGAGGAGGCCGGCGTAGATCTGCCGGCACTTGTGGCAGAGCTCGCCCTCGAGGATCCACTCCGAGAGCGGCTGGCCCTCGCCGCGGGCCCCGAGCTTCTCCTCGAGGAGCTTCCGCCGCTCCTTGTGCGGCAGGAGGAAGAGCGGGTGGTCCTTCATCTCGCACGGCACCTGCGCGTCGACGTTCTCGGGCTCGAGGTGCGCGTAGCTGCCGAGGTCTCCGCTGGCGGCGACGCGCTCGGCGAAGCCGATGGTGCCCTTCACCAGCTTCTCGGCCGGGAAGATCCAGTTGAACTTGTAGAGCGCGCCCTCGGGGGCGCGGCTGTAGACCTCGAGCGCGCGGACGATCGCCCGGACGAGCGAGCTCTTGGCGGAGCCGTTCGGCCCGTGCAGCAGGATGAGCTTGTTGACCTTGCCGGTGCGGACGAAGGTCTCGAGGATCCGGAAGATCTCCTGCTGGGCGTCCTCCTGGCCCGCGACCTTGCCCGCGCCGTCGTCGAAGGGCGCGTCGAAGAGCCGGAAGCGCCTGCGGGCGCCGACGGGCGCCTCGATCTCGTAGCTCCCGAAGTGGAGGAAGGCGTCGCGGACGAACTGCGCGCTCGAGCGGGCGTGGGCGTGGGGATCCCGGAGGAACAGCTCGAGCCACTCCTCGAAGGCGAGGATCATCCGGTTCCGGGTGAAGATCGTCTTGACCTCGGATCCGACGGACCGGAGGTAGCTCTTGGCGTCCACGTGGAGCCTCCCGCCCCGCGCGGCGGGGCCTCGCCACCCGTACCGCCGGGGTACCTGCATTTCAACCGGGGCCGTGGGCGCGTGGGCACGCTTGCCGCGCCGTTCCCTCCGTCGTAGCCTTTCGCCTTCGATATCAGGGGCTTTGGGCGAGCGAGCCGCCGCGGGGCGGGCGCGCTGCCGAAGGGGATCGTCATGCGGACTCGTCTTCTCGGGCTCGCGCTCCTCGCGGGCGTGCTGGTCTCGGCTTGCGGCGACGACGCCGCGCCCTCCGGCGGGGGCAGCGGGGGCTGCGCCGCCGACGCCGACTGCGCCGGCGGTCGCTGCGGCCCGGCCGGCGCCTGCGTGGAGTGCCTCGACGCCTCCGACTGCGGCGGACGCCTCTGCGTCGACGGCTCCTGCGCCTCGTGCACCGCCGACGCCGACTGCGGCGGCGGCCGCTGCGACGCGGTGACCGGCGCCTGCGTGGGCTGCCTCGCCGACGCCGACTGCACCGCCCCGGCGATCTGCCGCGACGACGGCACCTGCGGCAACGAGTGCGCGAGCGACGCCGACTGCGCCGACCACCCCGGCACCTTCTGCGATCTCGGCGGCGTCAACGGCGCGGCGCCCTCGTTCCGCTGCATCGAGCCGCAGAACCCCACCTGCCAGGCCGACGGCGACTGCGCGCCGAACGAGGCCTGCCTCGGCGGCGAGTGCCGCTGCGCCTCCGACGCGGCCTGCGCGCCCGGCGAGGCGTGCGTGGACAACGACTGCGTCCCGGCGGCGACCTGCGCCGCGGACGGCGACTGCCCCCAGGGCCGCGTCTGCGAGGAGGTCGAGGGCGTCCTCACCTGCGTCGAGGCCTGCGCCCAGGACTCCGACTGCGGCGCCTTCGGCGTGGTCTGCCGCGCCGGACACTGCGAGCAGCAGTGCGCCGGCGACGCGACCTGCCTCGAGGACGGGACGATCTGCGAGAACAACACCTGCGTCCCCGCCGAGTGCGCGACCCTCGCCGAGTGCGACGCCGGCGAGCTCTGCACCTCGGCGCGCCACGGGCGCTGCGAGCCGTTCACCCCCTGCACGAGCGACGGCGACTGCGCCGACGCGAACTTCCGCTGCGGCGATCCGGCGCCCTGCCCGCCCGGCTTCGACTGCGGCGCCACCGACATCTGCGTCGAGCGCGACCCGTGCGTGACCGACAACGACTGCGAGGGCGAGGCGCAGTACTGCCAGGACTTCCACTGCCGCGACGGCGCGCCGTGCGCGAGCCGGGCCGAGTGCCGCGGCGACGAGGACTGCGTCGCCGGGCTGTGCGTGCCGTTCGTCTGCCGCGGCGACGAGGACTGCGACGCCGGCGCCGGCGAGCTCTGCGTGGCCGGCGCCTGCGCCCAGCCGCCGGCCGCCGACGCGGTGACCGAGGTGCGGATCCTCACGGTGCCGCGGCCTCTCTCGCCTGGCGAGCAGGTGCGGCTCGTCGCCATCGCGCTCACCGCCTCGGGCCAGGGCGTCCCGGGCCAGACCTTCGAGTGGAGCTCGTCGGAGGCGGCGGTCGCCGACGTCGACGCCTCCGGCCTCCTCGCCGCCGCGTCCGCCGGCGCGACCGACGTGACCGCGCGCCTCACCGCGCCGGGCAACCGCGTGGTCGTGAGCCAGCCGGTGACCTTCCGCGTCTTCGATCCGGTGCCCGCCGGCGACGCCTGCGCGGTCGCGTTCGACACCGGCAGCGGCGCGCCGCTCGCCGGCGCCACCGTGGTCCTCGACGGCGTCGAGGCGACGACCGACGCCGACGGCCGCGCCTGCTGGGGCGGCGGCGCCGCCGCGACCCACGACGTGCAGCTCTACGCCGACGGGTACGACCGGGTGGCGCTCGTCGCCGCCCCGGGCGACGACCTCGCCGTCGCGAGCCGCCGCTCCCTCGGCGCCCGCGCCGCGGGCTACACCGGCACCATCTCCTTCGCCCAGGTCACCAGCCAGGGCGGCCTGGACGTCGGCCTCGCCGGCGCGTCCCGCGACGAGCTCCTCGGCCTCGGCCTCGCGAGCCTCCTCGGCGACGTCTTCGTGCAGCACCTGCAGACGCCGCTCGGCGGCTTCGACGCGCCGGTGCCCGGCGGGATGACCCTGAACCTGACCGCGCCGTTCCCGATCTCGATCAAGGACGAGGTGTTCGTCTCGTCCGAGCCGGGCCTGCGGGCGGTGTGGTCGTTCGCCGGCCGGATGGACGCGGGCAACCTCGGCATCGGCGGAGGCGGCGCGCCGAGCGCCGGCCAGGTGATCGCGCGGACGCTCCCGTACTTCGGCACCTTCGAGCACGGCCTGCAGAGCGAGATCCTGGTCGATCTCGCGAAGGTCGCCGACGCGGCCGACGTCGACGGCGACGGCGACGTCACCGAGAAGCTCCCCGACTACCGGAACCCCGCGTTCCCGGCGCTGAACCTGCGGCCGGCGACGCAGCAGAACCTCCGCGTCGAGATCGACGTCCCGAACCTGCCGAGCCTCGGCGGCGAGCCGCTCACCACCGCGGTGCTCCTCACCGCCGCGAAGGTGCCGCAGCTCGGCTACACCCCGCTCGGCCTCTCCGCCGCCACCGACGAGGACGGCGACACCGCCATCGACCCGCAGGTGATGAAGCTCGCGCCGCTCTACAGCGGCCTCGAGGCCGGCGGCTACGCCACCGCGGCGATGGCCATCCGCGTCCCGGAGGGCGGCGGCGCGAACGTGGAGCTGCCGCCGGAGGTCAGCGCGCGCATCCTCTCGTCCGACTACCTGCCGGCGCTCGCCGGCTTCGCCGAGGACGCCTTCCTCCCGTTCGCCGAGGGCGCGCAGTGGGATCGCCCGACGCGGTCGCTCGGCCTCGACGCCGCCGACGCCGCCGCGCTCGGCGCGGCCGGCGCCGACGTGATCCGGGTGATCATCGAGGGCGACCTCGGCCGCTGGGTCGTCTACCTCCCGGTGGACGCCGCGGGCGGCACGCTCCCGCTCCCGCCGGCCGCCTTCGCCGGTGGCGACCCGGCCGACCCGGCCCAGACCCTGGCGGTGTGGATCGAGCCGATCTCGGTGGTGCCGGGCGTCGGCTGGGACGATCTCGCCTCGGTCGGCGGCGCGACCGTCGGCGACCTCGACACCCTCGCCGACGGCTACAGCCGCCTCCCGCTGCCCTGAACCGAACCGACCCCGACGAAGAGCTCCGAGCATCCATGGCCAAGGCCTCCCCCATCATCGGCATCGACCTCGGGACCACCAACTCCTGCGCCGCCATCTACGAGCCGGCGCAGGGGAAGGTGAAGCTCATCCCCTACAAGGGCGGCGACTTCACCATCCCCTCGATCTTCGCCATCGACGACAAGGGCAACGAGCTCATCGGCCACGAGGCGAAGCGCCAGTGGCAGCTCAACCCCAAGAACACCGTCTACGCGTCGAAGCGGCTCATCGGGCGCAACTACAAGTCGGACGTCGTGGAGACGATGGAGAAGGTGGTCGCCTACCAGATGCAGGAAGGCGGCAACGAGGTGCTGATCGAGGTCGCCGGCAAGAACCTCAAGATGAGCCACATCGCCTCGAAGATCCTCGGCAAGATCCGGGGCGTCGCCCAGGACTACCTGCAGGTGCCGGTGAAGCGGGCGGTGGTCACCGTGCCCGCGTACTTCACCGACCGCCAGCGGCAGGCGGTGAAGGAGGCCGGGCAGATCATCGACCTCGAGGTGGTGCGGATCATCAACGAGCCCACCTCGGCGGCCCTCGCCTACGGCGTCGGCAAGAACCTCCGCGAGACGGTGCTGATCTACGACCTCGGCGGCGGGACCTTCGACGTCTCGATCATCGAGATCCGCGACCGCGTCTTCGAGGTGAAGGCCACCGGCGGCGACATCTTCCTGGGCGGCATCGACTTCGACAACGCGATGATCCACCACGTGCTCAAGGACTTCCGCGCCAAGCACGGGATCGACCTCTCCTCCGACCCGGTGGCGATGCAGCGGATCAAGGACCTCGCCGAGCGCACCAAGATCGACCTGTCGAACCGCGCCGAGGCGCCGTTCCACATCCCCTTCATCACCATGACGCCGCAGGGGCAGCCGCTGAACATCGAGATGATGTTCACGCGGAAGCTGCTCGAGCAGCTCACCGGCAAGCTCCTCGACCGCACCCTGCAGATCGTCGCGCAGGTGCTCGTCGACTCCGGCGCGTCCACGAAGGACATCCAGGAGATCCTCCTCGTCGGCGGCCAGACGCGCATGCCGCTCGTCCAGGAGCGGCTCTCGAAGTTCTTCGGCAAGGCGCCGTCGAAGGGCGTGCACCCGGACGAGGCCGTCGCCATCGGCGCCGCGCTCTACGCGCACTCGCTCGAGGACGACACCAACCTGAAGGTGCAGCTGCTCGACGTCATCCCCATGGCCATCGGCATCGAGGCCGCGGGCAAGGTGATGCACGTCGTCTTCCCGCGGAACGCGTCGATCCCGAACGCGAAGCAGCTGATGGCGACCACGAGCTACGACGGCCAGACCGACGTGGTGGTCCGCATCTTCCAGGGCGACCACCCCACCGTGGACGGCAACGAGCTGCTCGGCGAGTTCACCTTCGCCGGCCTGCGGCCCGGCCCCGCCGGCTCGGCGTCGATGGAGATCACCTTCGACGTCAACGTCGAAGGCATCCTCACCGCCTCGGCCCGCGACGTGGAGTCCGGCCGCGAGATGAAGACCACGGTCCGGGTCACCAGCGCCTGACGGAGACGCCTACGGCGTGCAGCCGCGGGCGGGCGCGCAGAGGGCGATCCCCAGCTCGCAGACGAGGCTGCCCGAGCCGTCGTCGCACTCGCGATCGGACGCGCAGAGGAGCGCCGGATCGGCGCAGTAGAACGTCCCGTCCGCGCGCTGGGCGCAGACCGTCGACTCGCACTCCTCGTTCACCGTGCAGCAGGCGCCGAACGGCTTGAACGTCGGGTTCTGCTGGAGCACGCACAGCTGCGCCGTGCCTGTGGCGGTCGCGACGGTGACGGTGACGTCGCCGCAGATCTCGCCCTCGACCGGGCAGTCGGCGGGATCGCCGGCGTTCCCGCACGGGCTGGTGCACGAGCCGGCCGCGCCGCAGAGGCCGGACTGGCAGTCCGCGCCGGTGGCGCAGCCGTTCCCGTGGGGCGCCGTGCCTGCGGACGGCGCGGCGCAGGCGCCGACGAGGGCGCCGCCGAAGTCCCAGTAGGTGCAGACGAGGCCGGCGCCGGCGGGCTCGCAGTCCGCCTGCCGCGAGCAGGTCGGGAAGGAGGCCGGCGCGCAGTAACCGCCGGCGGCGCCTTCGGGGATGAGGCAGAGCTCGCCCTCGCCGCAGGCGGCGTCCGACGCGCAGGCGGTGCCGCAGATCCCCTCGCCGGCCGCGCTCGGCAGGCAGAGGCCCGAGGCGCAGTCGAGGGCGCCGAAGCAGGTGGCGCCGACCTCGCCTGGCGTCACCGAGGTGCACGCGCCCTCGGAGCAGGTCTCGCCCGGCGCGCAGCGGATGGTGGTGCAGTCGCGGGCGGGGATGCAGCGGTTCACGCCCTCGTCGCAGATCTGACCGTCCGGGCACCCGCCGCCGCACGGCCCGGGGTCGCCGCCGGAGCCGCCGCCGCCGCCGCCCGAGCCGCCGCCGCCGTCGCCGGGGTCCTCGAGGCCGGAGACGCAGACGCCGGCGACGCAGGTGAAGCCCTCGCGGCAGAGGTCGCCCTCGCCGCAGGGGAGGTTCTCGATCGTCGGCTCGACCATGAGCGAGCAGCCGGCCGCGAGCGGGAGGACGAGCAGGAGGAGGCGGCGCATCTAGCGAACCTCTCCGGCGCCGCCGAGGACGGAGCCGGGCTGAGAAGCGGCCCACGACGGCAGGAGCTCCGGGGGCAGGCGCCGGGCGAAGGGATCGTCCTCGGCGGGCTTCGGGTCGGGCTGCTTCTCCGGAGCGACCTCGTCCGCGTCCGGCCCGTCCGACGGGGGCGGCGCCGCCGAGCGGCCGTCGATGAAGTACAGGTAGGTGAAGACGCCGAGGCCCACGGCGCCGACGCCGTAGAGCACGTCGGCGAGGAGGGCCCGGTTGTCGGCGCTCGAGATCAGCTCGGCGACCTTCGGGTCGGTCTGCGCGGTGGTCGCGAGCTCGTCCTCGGCGGAGAGCGCGGTGAAGCCGAAGACCGCGCCGGCGCCGACCGCCGCCGCGCCGACGCCGAGCGCCGTCCAGGTGGTGTGCTGCTTCGTCCAGCCGCCGCCGCTCGCGGCTGCGAGCGCCTCGGGCGCGGCGTCCTCGGAGAGCACCTTCGCCACCGCGTCGTCTACGGCCTTGCGGAGCTCGTCGCCGCCGGCGGGCGCCGGGGCCTGCACCAGGTTCAGGAGCCGGCCGTCGTCCACGTCGACGCGATAGACGAGGAGCTGGCCGTCGGGCAGGAGCGCGGTGAGCGCCGCGTGCTTCGCGCCGGCGAGCCGGCCGATCTCGCGGAGCGGCGTGTCGCGATCGCCGCCGTCCAGCGCCGCCACGAGGCGCCCGTAGGCGTCGAGGTACGCCGCGCCGTCCTTGGACGGCTTCATCGCCACCGTCTCCGCGGCGCCGGCGCGCACCACCACCGTCTTCTGGGTGAGCTCGTAGCCCGGCGCGCGCAGGGTGATCCAGTGCTCGCCGGCCGGCAGCGACTTCAGCTCCACCGGCGAGACCCCGGCGTAGACGCCGTCGACCCAGACCCGCGCCGGGCCGGGGGTGGTGGAGACGCCCAGGCTGAACGCGGGCTTGTCCTTGAGCTCCTCCTTGGCCTGCTTCGCGAGGGAGAGCACGTCGGGCGGGAAGAGCGACTTGTCGAGCTTGCGCTTCGGATCGACGCGGATGAGGCCCTCGAGGTCGGCCTTCGCCGCCGGCTCGTCGCCCTCGCCGATCCGGGCGGCGACGCGGTGGGCCCAGGCGCTGGTGGCATCGCCCCAGTGCCCGTCGAAGCCCGCGGCCTCGAAGGCCTTGAACGCGCGGGTGTAGAACTCGACCGCGGTCGACATCTCGAGGTCGACCTCGAACGCGCTCTTGCCGGTCTTGAAGAGCTTCTTGCCCTCCTCGGCCTTCGCGGCCCGCGCCTCGGACGCCTTCCGGTCGAGGGCGTCCGCGAGCGGCTGGAGCTCGTGGGTGGCGATCCGCTCCGCGGTGGCCTCGGACCAGGCGCCGAGGGAGAGCCCGCGGGCGGCGTCGGGCGACGCGCCGACGATCACGAGCTTCACCGGCGCACCGCCGGCGGTGGCGCCGATCGAGACCTTCTCCTTGCCCTTGCCCGCGGCCTCCTTCGGCTTGTCGTCCTTGGGCGCGTCCTTCCTGGGCTTCGCCGCCTCCTCCTCGTCGCCGCCGTCGGCGCCGTCCTCCTCCTCGGCGAAGTCGGTGGGCACCTCCTCGGCGTCCGCCTTCGGCGGATCGGGGCGGCGCTTCGCCTGGGCGAGGCCGGGCGCGGCGAGCCCCGCGGCGACGAGCGCGAGGACGAGGACGGGGAGCGGACGGCGGAGGGACGCCGGGGTCGGGAAGGTCATCGTGCCTTGGGAACGGCGGGCCGCTTGAGCGTCGCCTGGAACTTGTCGAAGGAGCGCAGCGCCTCGAGAGCCTTCTCGAGCGGAGGGTCGGAGGGCGTGCCGGGCTTCGCCCTGGGATCGCCCGGCACCGCCTCGGCGACCTCGGCGTCCGGGAAGATGCCGCGGCCCTGGATCGACGTGCCGGAGGGGGTGAGGTACCGGGCGATGGTCAGCTTGAGCCCCGAGCCGTCCTCGAGATCGATCACCGTCTGCACGCTGCCTTTGCCGAACGATTTCTGGCCCATGATCACCGCCCGGCGGTGATCCTGCAAGGCTCCGGCGACGATCTCCGACGCCGACGCCGAGCCCCCGTTGACGAGCACGATCATCGGGTACGGCGCCTCGGTGTCGGCCGGGTGGGCCTTCTCCACCTCGGGCGTGCGGTTGCGGCCCTCGGTGGTGACGATGACCCCGTCGGTGAGGAAGCGATCGGAGACGCGCACCGCCTGGTCGAGGAGGCCGCCGGGGTTGTTGCGCAGGTCGAGGACGAGGCCCGAGAGCTCCTTGCCGCCGTTCTTCTTGCGGAGCTCGTCGAGCGCCTTCTTCAGGTAGGCGTCGGTGCGGTCCTGGAAGTTCTTGATCCGCACGTGGCCGACGCCGCCCGGGTGGAGCTTCGGCTCCACCGAGACGATCCGCACCCGGTCGCGCAGGAGGGTGAAGTCGCGCGGCGCGGTGAAGCCGTCGCGCAGGATCGTCAGCTGCACCTTCGTCCCCGGCGGCCCGCGCATCTTCTTCACCGCCGCCGCGGTGCTCATCGCCTTGGTGGCCTCGCCGTCGATCTTCAGGATCTTGTCGCGGGGCAGGATCCCGGCCCGCGCCGCCGGGGTGTCGTCGATCGGCGAGATCACCACGATCCCGCCGTCCTCCTGGGCGAGCTCGATGCCGAGGCCCCCGAACTCGCCGGAGGTGTCGACCTTCATGTCCTTGTACTCGTCCGGCGCGAGGAACATCGTGTGCGGGTCGAGCGTCCCGAGCATCCCCTTGATCGCGCCGTAGACGAGCTTCTGCTCGTCCACCGCCTCGACGTAGTTGTTCTCCACGTACGAGAGCACGCGGGCGAAGATGTCGAGCTTCCGGTAGCCGGCCGCGTGGGCCTCGCCCACGGTCGCCTGGAAGGCCACGCCGGCTACGAACGCCGTGACGCCGACCGCGGCGAGGTGGGTGCGACGGGAGCCCACAGGGTCCTCCGGGAACGAAGGCGTGAGCATACCACCCGGGTGGCGGAGGCATTCCTGAGAGAGGCGGAGCGGAAAAGGCAGGCTACGAGGCTACGAGGCTACGAGGCTGGACGACGGCGGCGGACGCGGAGCGCATGAGGTCCGCGGAGGCGCGGACGATTGGGCGGCGACGCGGTTCTGGCCTCGTAGCCTCGTAGCCCGCCGTTGCTTCTCGTGGCCTCGTAGCCTGCCTGTCTCACTTCTTGACCCACTCCTTCGGGTCCACCGGCCGCCCGTCCTGCCGGATCTCGAAGTACAGGTACGGGCCCTTGAGCGAGGCGGTGTCGCCGACGAGGCCGACCAGATCGCCCTCGGCCACCTCGTCGCCGACCGAGCGGGCGAGCGCCGAGAGGTGGGCGTAGAGCGTGTGCATCCCGCCGCCGTGGTCGAGGATGAGGAGGTTGCCGTAGGCGCCGAACCAGCCGGCGTGGGCGACCTTGCCCGCGGCCACCGCCTTCACCTCGGCGCCGGCGTGGGCCCGGACGTCCCAGCCCTTCTGGAAGGTGACGGTGTTGAACTTCGGGTTCACCACCTTGCCGAACGGCACCTCGACGACGCCGCCCTCGACCGGCGGCCGGAGCTTCGCCGCGGTCTTCCGGGGCGCCGCCCCGCCGCCCCGGGGCAGCGCGCGGACCGCCGCGGTCAGCCGCGCCTCCGCCGCCTCGAGCTCGCGGAGGATCCGCCGCGACAGCGCGCCCTCGCTCTGCACCGCCGCGAGCAGCGTGCGCCGCTCCTCCGCCTCGGCGCGGGCCGCCGCCTCGGCGCGGGCCGCCTCGGAGCTCCGGGTCGCGACCTCGGCGGCGAGGGGCTCGAGCTGGGCGCGCGCGACGCGGAGCCGGGCCTGGGCGTCCTCGACCTCGCGGAGCGCGGCGAGATCCGCCTCGATCACCCGGGAGAGCGCCTCCTGGGTGCGGAGCAGCTCCGCCGCCGACGGCTGGCCGAGGAGGATCCCGGCGGTGCCGCGGCGCTCCAGCTTGTAGCGGGCGACGAGCCGGGGCGAGAGGCGCGCGAGCCGCACCGCGAGCTCCGCCGCCGCGTCGCCCTCGGCCCGCTTCGCCTCGGCGAGCGCGTCCTCGGCCCGCGCCTGCTCCTCCCCCGCGAGCCGGGCCAGCTCCGCCGCGGCGAACGCGGCCCGGTCGAGCGCCTCCACCTCGGCGAGGACCTCCGACTCGCGGCGCTGGATCCGCTCGAGCGCGGCGCGCGCCGACGACACCGTGGGCTTCGGCGGCGCCTCCTCGGCGGAGGCCGGCGCCGCCAGGAGCAGGCCGAGGGCGAGGGCGGCGCGCCTCACGTGCGCAGGTGCCTCCCCACCGAGAGCGCGCTCGAGGCCAGCCCGAGCAGCGCCCCGGCCAGGGCGACCAGCGCGAGGTTCGTGCCGGTGGCGAGCGCCGAGGGCCCGAGCTCCGGCGGGAGCGGCAGCGCCGCGGCGAGCTCGGGGCCGATCCGGTGCGCCAGCCAGAGCAGCGCCGCCGACGAGAGGCCGCCGCCGAGCGCGCCGGCGAGGAAGCCCTCCACCAGGAACGGCGCGCGCACGAAGGCGTCGGTGGCGCCGACGAGCTTCATGATCTCGATCTCCTCGCGCCGCGCGTAGACGCCGAGGCGGATGACGCTGCCGGCGAGCACCGCCGCGCCGAGGACGATGAGCGGCAGCAGCACCAGGCCGAGGAGCCGCGCCGCCCGGGAGAGGCCGGCCACCCGGTCGATCCACTCGCCGCCGTAGTCGACCTCGTCGACGCCGGCGAGCTCCGAGAGCCTCGTCGCCAGCGCCGCGACCTCGCGGGCGGTCCGCGCCTTCCCCGGCCGCACCTCCACCGAGGGCGGCAGCGGGTTCGCCGGGAGGTCGTCGAGGAGCGAGCCGCCCTCGCCGAGCGCGACCCGGAGCCGCGCCAGCGCCTCCTCCGGCGGCACGAAGCGCGCGTCGCCCTCCGCGGCCTCCGCGGCCTCCGCCGCCACCGCCGCCCCCGCCGCCGCGTCGGTGCCCGGCGCCAGGTAGAGCGTCAGCTCCGCCCGGAGCCCCCAGGCCTCGAGCAGCGCGCCCGCCTGCGCCGCGACCACGCCGGTCACCGTGGCGAGCGTGAGCGCCACGCCGATGGTGAGCGCGGTGACGAGGTGCACGAACGGCGCCGCCCGCATCCCGCCCAGCGCCTTGCCGACGAAGTAGACGAGCCGCGTCACTTCTTGTCCTCGACGATGCGGCCGCCCTCGAGGCGGATCGTCCGCTTCCGGTACCGCTCGAGGATCATCGGGTCGTGCGTCGCCACCATCACCGTGGTGCCGCGGGCGTTGATGGTGGTGAGGAGATCCATCACCTCGCGGGTGAGCTTCTGGTCGAGGTTGCCGGTGGGCTCGTCGGCGAGGAGCAGCACCGGGTCGTTCACCAGCGCCCGCGCGATGGCGACGCGCTGCTGCTCGCCGCCGGAGAGCCGCGGCGGGAAGGTGTCGATCTTGTGCTCGAGCCCCACCTGCTTGAGCATCGTGTGCACCCGGCGCCGCGTCTCCCGCGCCGGCGTGCCGAGCACCTCGAGCGTGTAGGCGACGTTCTCGCCGACGGTGCGGTTCGGCAGGAGCTTGAAGTCCTGGAAGACGACGCCGATGTTCCGGCGCAGGTACGGGATCGAGGCCTCGTCGATCCGCGCCACGTTCCGGCCGCCGACGAGGATCTGCCCGCGGGTCGCGAGCTCCGCCGCGAAGATGAGCTTCAGCAGCGTCGTCTTCCCCGCGCCCGACGGGCCGGTGAGGAAGATGAACTCGCCCTTGTCGACCTGGAGCGTGACGTCGTGCAGCGCCGGCGTCTCGCCCTGGTAGAGCTTGTAGACGTGGAAGAGCTGGACCACGTCGCGAAGGTTACCTACTTGCCGAGGAACGTGCGCACCGACCTGGCGAGGCCCTTCGCGTCGAGGCCGTGCTTCTCGAGCAGGCTCTCCGGCGTGCCCGACTCGCCGAAGACGTCGGCGACGCCGAGGCGGAGGAGCTTCGCTCCGTGCCGCTCCGCGAGCACCTCGGCCACGGCGCTGCCGAGGCCGCCGACGATGGTGTGGTCCTCGGCGGTGAGCGCGCGGCCGCCGGACGCCTGCACCGCGGCGACGACGCCGTCGGCGTCGAGCGGCTTCACGGTGTGGACGTTGACGACCCGCAGCGAGATCCCGTCGGCCTCGAGCGCCCTGGCGGCGGCGAGGGCCTCCTGCACGGTACCGCCGGTGGCGAAGAGCACCGCGTCCTTGCCCTCGCGGAGCGTCACCACCTTGCCGGGCTGGAAGGCGTAGCCGTCGCCGTTGACGCGCTCGAGCGCCTGCCGCGTGAGCCGCAGGAACACCGGGCCCGGGTGCGACGCCGCCCAGCGCACCGCCGCCTCGGTCTCGACGTCGTCGGCGGGCTGCAGCACCGTCATCCCCGGCAGCGCGCGCATCAGCGCCATGTCCTCGAGGCCCTGCTGGCTGTAGCCGTCGTCGCCGATGGCCACGCCGGCGTGGGTCCCGACGAGCTTCACGGGCGCCTTCGCGTACGCCACCGAGATCCGGATCTGGTCGTAGCGGCCGGTGAGGAAGCACGCGAACGAGCAGCAGAACGGCACCTTGCCGCCGAGGGCGAGCCCCGCGGCGGTGCCGATCATGTTCGCCTCCTGGATCCCCATCTCGAAGAACCGCTCGGGGAACTTCTTCGCGAACAGATCGCTCTTGGTGCTCTTCGAGAGGTCCGCGTCGAGGACCACCACGTCCTGCCGCTCCGCCCCGAGGGCGGCCAGGGCCTCGCCGAACGCCTGCCGCGTCGCCTTCTTCGCCATGGTCGTTCCTCGCTAGGCCTTGGGGGCGACGAGCTTCCGGAGCTCTTCGATCGCCTGCTTCGTCTGCGCCTCGTTGGTCGCCGCGCCGTGCCACTCGATCTTGTGCTCCATGAAGGAGACGCCCTTGCCCTTCACGGTGTCGGCGATGACGTAGGTGGGCCGGCCCTTGGTGCGCTTCGCCTCGGCGAGCGCGCCGAGGATCTGGCCCATGTCGTGGCCGTCGATCCGGAGGACGTGCCACTTGAACGCCGCGAGCTTCTCGGCGAGCGGCTCGAGGTCCATGACCTCCTTCACCGGCCCGTCGATCTGGCCCTTGTTGTAGTCGAGGATGACGGTGAGGTTGTCGAGGCCGAACTTGGGCGCGCTCATCAGCGCCTCCCAGACCTGGCCCTCCTGCGTCTCGCCGTCGCCGGTGATGCAGTAGACGTGGAACTTGCCGCCGTCGAGCTTCGAGGCGAGCGCGAGCCCCTGCGCCACCGAGAGGCCCTGGCCGAGGGAGCCGGTCGGCGCCTCGATGCCGGGCGTGAGCCAGTTCACCGGGTGGCCCTGGAGGCCGCCGAGCTGGCGGAGCGTGGCGAGCTGCTCGCGCGGGAAGTAGCCGAGGTCGGCGAGGGTCGCGTAGACCGCCGGCACCGCGTGGCCCTTCGAGAGGATGAGCCGATCGCGCTCCGCCCAGGTCGGGCGCTTCGGGTCGTGGCGCATCACCCCGTGGTACAGCGCGACCACGAGGTCGATCACCGAGAGCGAGCCGCCCGGGTGGCCGGAGCCGGCCCTGGCGATCATCTCGACGATGTCGACGCGCAGCCGGTCGGCGGTCGCCCGCAGCTTCGCGAGCAGGGCCGGATCGGCCGCCGCGCCCGCGGTGGAGGGATCGGTCGGGGTCACGCGCGGCTCCTTCGAGAGGGGCGCGGAACCTAGCAGAGCGACGGAGGGCGCGCCACAGACGGGGAGGCGCTACTTCTCCTCGCCGGCGAGGTAGCTGAGGATCACCTCGTCGAGCGACTTCTCGGAGATGAGGTCCTCGCCGAAGATGG
>CAZDGH010000039.1:0-7404 GCA_964504805.1 uncultured Myxococcales bacterium
CACGCTCCCGACCGCGGCGACGCCGGAGAGCGCGGCACGCACCGGCGCCGCGCCGAGCAGCTGGCCGAGCGGGTCGACGCGGCTCCACACCGGGATGCCGTCGATCGCGACGGTCCGCGTCGGCACCAGCGAGCCGGAGAGCCGGAGCTTCAGCTCGATCCGGTGGAGGGCGCCGTCGTCCCCCCGGAACGAGGCGAGCTCGCCCACGCCCTGGAGCAGGCCGCCCAGCTCGGCCACGGCGACGCCGTCGACGGTGACCCGGGTGACCTCCGCGACGAACAGCGCGCGCGGGACGAGGCAGGTGCGCAGCTCGACCGCGCGGCCGCTCCAGACGAGCGAGGTCCGGAGCTGCCCCCGGCGGCGGCGGGGCCAGCAGAGCAGCGCCACGATCCCGACGGCGCCGAGGGCAGCGCGGGGCGGGCGTCGCTTCGCGCGTCCGCCGGCACCCGGCAGCGGCGCCGGCACGCCGTCGACGGCGGGGTCCTCGAGCAGCGCGCGCAGCGCGGCGACTCCGACGGCGAAGTGGAGGCCGGTCAGGCTCTCGTAGCCGATCGCGTGGACGCCGATGACCCGGCCATCCAGGGTCATCACCGGCGAGCCGCTCGAGCCCGGCGCCGTGGTCGCGGTGTGCTGGATCACCGGGTGGCCCGGGAGCCACCGCGTCACCCAGGACGAAGCGTCCGGGATCCCGTCGGGCCAGGTGGCGGCGACGATCCCCTCCGAGAGCGAGCGCGTGAGCCCACCCGGCGAGCCGACGACGAGGACCCGCGTACCGTCGGCGACGGCGCGCGCGTCGCCGAGCTCGAGCACGGGCAGGTCGGCGCCGTCGATCCTCAGGATCGCGAGGTCCGCGTCCTCCCGCGCCGCCGCCACGCCCACGACCGGAAAGCGCCTCCCGTCCGCGAGGAGCACGGACATCCGCGTGGCCCGCTCGATCACGTGGTGGTTGGTGACGACCAGTCCGTCCGCACGGACGAGGAACCCCGAGCCGGCGCAGCGGAGCTCGCCGCCGGCGCTCTCGTGCGCCAGCTCGACGACGCCCGGACGCACCCGCTCCGCGAGCGCGACGAGCGCGGGCCCGCCTTCGGCGGTCGCGGCGAGGAACGTCGCCAGGAGCGGAGCGAGCATGGCTCGGGCCCAGAGGTCGAGAGGGAGGAGGGTGACGCTGGCTTGATCGTGCGCCGCGACGCGAGTGCAAGCGCGAGGCCGCCTGCCGGGCGCCCGGAGACACGGCGGAAAACGACACACCCGCGCTCTCGGTGCCGGAACGCGGCACCGCAAGAAGGTCAGGGTGCCGCGGCGCGGCCCTCGGGCGCGCGGCGCCGCACGCTCACGGTACCGCGGCGCCGCGCTCCGGCTCCGCCTGGCGCGCGGCGACCGCGGGGCGCGCCGGCAGCCGGGTGTCGCCCCTGAGGCCGTTCCGCTCGATGTCTTCGATCAGCGCCTTCATCTCGTCGATCTCGCGCACCTGCGAGGCGATGATCTGGTCGGCCAGCTCGCGGACCCTGGGGTCGCGGATGTCCGCCTTCCGGGCGTTGTTGATGGCGATCGAGTGGTGCGGGATCATCGCCTTCATGAACGAGACGTCTCCGACGAGCGCCTGCGCGCGGTTGACGGAGAGCAGCCCGACGCCGACCAGCGCCGCGCCGGCGAGGACGGCGAGCTTCGCAGCCTTCCCCTCGTACATCGACCACATGAACCCGAGCATCACGACGGCCATCACCGCGCCCATCACCAGCGAGGCGATCACGCGGTTGATGCTGAGCATGAGGTGATCCGGCTCGTACACGAGCTGGTACATCAGGAAGAACATCACCAACGTCGACGTGGCGATCATCGCCGCGAAGCGTCCCCAGCCCATCTTCATCGAGTGCCTCGAGCCGTCCTCGTGCGGCTCGCCGCCCGACCGGCGATCGCCGGCCGCGTGGCTCGGCTCGTGGCCGGAGATCTCGCTCCCACGCTCCATGTCGGCCTCGCATGCGAGGACCGCCCCGAAGGACGATCCGCGCGAACGAGCCAAGGTAGGGGCCGCGCCCGCCGACCGGCACGGCGGCGCCACGGCCTGCGGGGCGGACCGGACCAGGTGGCGAGGGCGCAGGCAGCCCCTCGGTGCGCCTCCGACCCACGCGACGCGGGCGTCCGCACGCGCGGACGGAGTTTCGGGGGCGCAACCCCGCGGTTCGACGGGCGATCCGAGGATCGCACCGGGGCCGTGTCGATCCGCGTCCCTCTCGTTCGTCGCCATGTCGGGAGCGAGGCATGACGCCTCGCCCGGACGAGGAGGCGAGCGAGATGCGGACCATGGATCGGCAGGCGAGCAGCGGAGCGAGCGGTGGGATCGGCGCGGGGCAGCGGCGGAGCGGGCTCGGGCGGCACGCCGCGGCGGCGCTCGCGCTGCTCGCGCTGGCGGCGTGGGCACCCGCGACGCAGGCGGCGCCGGCGAAGAGCGGCCGGGCGACCATCGCCGGCGTCGACTACCACTACGAGGTCCACGGCCAGGGCGCGCCGCTCCTCGTGCTCCACGGCGGCCTGGGCTCGATCGACATGTTCGGGCCCGGTCCGCACCTGGACGCCCTCGGCCGGGGCCGCGAGGTGATCGCGGTCGACCTGCACGGCCACGGCCGCAGCTCGCTCGGCACGCGCCCGATCCGCTGCGAGGCGATCGCCGACGACCTCGACGCGCTGCTCGGGAAGCTCGGCCGCGCGCAGGTGGACGTGCTCGGCTACTCGTTCGGCGGCTGCGTCGCGCTCCGGCTCGCCGTGCAGCACCCGGCGCGGGTGCGCCGGCTCGTGCTGGTGTCCGCCCCGTTCGCCGACCACGGCTTCTACGCGGAGATGCGCGTGCAGCAGAAGCAGGTCGGCGCGGCGCTCGCGCCGATGATGGCCGAAACGCCGATGTACCGGAACTACAAGGCGGTCGCGCCGAAGGACGAGTTCCCGCGCCTCCTCGACGCCATGGGCGACTTCATGCGGCGGAGCTACGACTGGTCCGCGGACGTGCGCGGGCTGAAGCTGCCGGTGATGCTCGTGTACGGCGACGCCGACATGATCCGCCCCGAGCACCAGATCGAGTTCTACCGGCTGCTCGGCGGCGGCCTCCGGGACGCAGGCTGGAACCGCGAGCACATGTCGCAGAACCGGCTCGCGATCGTCCCCGACCTCACCCACTACGAGGCGTTCGCGAACGGGCGCGTGATCGAGACGGTCCTGCCGTTCCTCGACGCGCCGCCGCCGGCGCAGCCGCGGACGAAGTGAAGGAGCGCGCGCCCCGGGGCGCGCGGCATGAGCAGGCGACCCGTCGAGCGCGCGGCACGTCGCTCGACCCGACCGCAGGAGGAACCGAGATGAAGATCGAGATCGAGGCCGTGGTGAAGGCAGACCTCGCGCGGGTGTGGCGCGTGTGGAACGACGCCGAGGAGCTCCGGCGGTGGAACGCCGCGTCGGACGACTGGCACACGACCGCCGCGCGGGTCGACCTGCGCGAGGGCGGGACGTTCTCGGCGCGGATGGAGGCGAAGGACGGCAGCGCGGGGTTCGACTTCGAGGGGACGTACACCCGGATCGTGCCGGAGCGCCTCGTCGAGTACCGGATGGGCGACGGCCGGGAGGTGAGCGTCTCGTTCGCCGAGGTCCCGGGCGGCGTCCGCGTACGCGAGACGTTCGACGCCGAGACCGAGAACCCGCCCGAGCTGCAGCGGCAGGGCTGGCAGGCGATCCTCGACGCCTTCGCCCGCCACGCGGAGGCGGGCCGCGGGTGACGGGCGAAGGGCGACCGAGCTACGTCGCGCGGGGCGGTCCGAACCAGCGGGTGAGGGCGTCACGAAGCCCCTGGTCCGTGCCCTCGCCGACCCACGCGACGTAGCCGTCGGGACGGACGAGGACCGTCGTGGGCGCCGGGACGGCGCCGAGCACCGGGAGCTCCCACGGGCCCTCGTGGCGCGCGTCGACCCGGCGGACCCGGTCGGCCCACGGCGTGACGTCGAAGGCGCCGGGCGCGCCGAGGTGGACGAGCAGCGGCCGGGCCTCGTGGAGAAAATCGAACACACGCCGCGGCCCCTGCTCGGTGCGCAGCTCGAGGTCCGGCATGCGGCGGCCGAGCAGCGGGTGGCCCTCGCCGAGGTCGTAGCGGAGCGCGAGGCCCGACATGATCCCGCCGTAGCGCCGGCGCGGCTCGTCCATTGCGAGGAGCTCGGTCACCGTCTCGCGCAGCGCCTCGGTGCAGTCGTCGCCGCGGCCGAGCGCGGTCTGCGCCCGGGTGAGCCGGAGCACGCGCGCCGCGACCGGGTGCCGCTCGGCCTGGTAGGTGTCGAGCAGGCTCTCCGGCGACGTGCCGCGGACGACCTGCGCGAGCTTCCAGCCCAGGTTCACCGCGTCCTGGACCCCGAGGTTCAGGCCCTGGCCGCCCGCCGGGGCGTGGACGTGCGCCGCGTCGCCGGCGACGAGCACCCGGCCCGCGCGGTACGACGCCGCCTGCCGCGCCATGTCGGTGAAGCGCGAGAGGAACGTCACGTCGCGGACGCCGAAGTCCGTCCCGTACACGGCGACGAGCGCCGCGCGGAGCTCCTCGAGCGTCGGCTCGTCTCTGTTTTCGACGTGCGGCTCCACCAGCACCACGCCGGCCTTGCCGTCGTCGCGCTTGCCGATCGCGTTCACGCCCTTCTCGCCGCGGCGGATGCCGAAGGCCGGCGCCTCCGCGAAGTCGACCTCGGCGAGGAGCCAGCTCGTCGAGGCGTCCCACCCCGGGAAGTCGATGCCGGCCTGCTTGCGGACGACGCTCCGGCCGCCGTCGCAGCCGACGAGGTACCGGCCGCGCAGCGTCCGGCCGTCCGACAGCGCGACGTCGACGCCGCCCTCGTCCTGCGCGAAGCCGGTCACCTCGCAGCCGCGGTGGAACGTCACCGGCAGCTCGGCGACCCACGCCGCCAGGATCCGCTCGATGTGCTTCTGCCAGAGCGCGAGGCCGTACGGGTGGCGCGTCGGGAAGTCGGAGAGGTCGAGCGGGATGAACGAGAAGCCCGCGACCTGCGCGACCTGCCCCTCCGACAGGAACCGCTCCGCGACGCCGCGCTGGTCGAGCACCTCGATCGTGCGCGCGTGCAGCCCGCCCGCGCGCGCGCTCGGCAGCTCCTGCGTCCGCCGCCGCTCGACGACGGCGACGTCGACCTTCGCGACCGCCAGCTCCGCCGCGAGCATCAGGCCGGTCGGTCCTCCGCCGGCGATCACCACTGCATGGTTCGTCCTGGCCACGCGTGCCTCCCTTTCGGTTCGCTGCTTCCTGCGCGGATCGCGCGGCCGACCAAGGTGGGGCAGGGGCAGGCCCTTGCTGCAAGACCCGGCCTCGGGCATACGGTGGTCTTCGAGAGGGAGGCGTGCAGCACGCGCCCCCCGCGCGGTCACCCGCCGCAGGCTTCCGCGCAGACGCCGCGGGAGCCGTCGGGGGGAAAGGCCTCCGCGCACGGCGCCGCGACGATGCAGTCGATGCAGGCGCGGTCGTCGCTCGAGTTCTCGTCGCCCTCGAGCGAGCTCGAGCAGTCGGCGACGCAGCTCTCCGAGACCTGCTCGGGCCGGTCATGGAAGCACAGGAGGAGCTTCCAGCAGCCGAGCTGGCACGGCGTGCCGAAGACGCCCAGCTCCTCGCTGCGCGGCCTCGGGAGATCGGACAGATCGCAGCCGACCGAGAGCAGCGCCGCGATCGCTACGGTCGTCGTCCTCACCGCGGTCCCGAGCACTCGTTGGTGCACACGCCCGGGCCGCCGTCGGCCGGGAAGAGGTCCTCGCACGCAGCCGCACACGAGCCACGCTGCCGCGACGAGCGCGAGGCGGAGCGGTCCGTGACTTCGGGGCGTGCGCATGGCGCCACCACAGTAGCAGCGCGTGGAGCAGGGGGAGGCTTGGCGGCGCGGCCCCGGCGTCTGGGTGCGCGGGAACGCGCGCTCGCCACCGCCCGCGCGCCGAAGTCAGGACCTCCCGCGCTCCTCGAGCAACGCCTCGAGCTCGGCGATCGCCTCGAGGTCCTTCGGCCGTCCGGCGGCTCGCTTCAGGCGGATGAGCCGATCGAGGCCGACCAGGCGGCACTCGTGCCCGAAGAGCGTCCCCGGGGCGCTGTCGGGGAGGAGCGACTCGTAGGTGCCGCCGCCCACGATCTCGCCGAGCACGTCCACGGGGCCGAGGTCGGTGGTCAGGGTGAAGTTCAGGCCCCGGCGGAGGGTCTCCACGTCCCAGGCGAACGGCAGGCCGGGCGGAGCTCCGCGCAGGTACGGATGGTGAGGCGCGAGGGAGCCGCCGCCATGCCGCCCACGATCACGAACTCGACGCCGCTCTCGACGAGCGCTGCGAGGAGCCGGGGGAAGTCGGTCACCGGTGGAACGCCTCGCGACCGGCGCGGCGCAGCTCCTCCGCGACGCGCTGCAGCTCCATCAGCCGGCGGACGCGTTCCTCCATCGTCAGCCGGAGGTTCTCCCGGAGGAGCGAGCGATCGACGTCCTTCTTGTACGCCTCGATGACCGGGTCGGGATCGAGGGTCGGCTGCCGCAGATCGTCCATGGCGAGCACCTTGCTCGAAGCGTGGCACGCCCGTGACGCACCGGCAACGGGGCCCCGCCAGCGAGCGGCAACGGACGGGAGCGAACGCTCGCCGACCGGGACGCCGCCTCGCCCTCAGAACGGCTCGCAGGTCACCGGGGGCACGTCGACGGCGTGGTGCTCGACCGTGAGGGCGCCACCCTCGTCGACCGCGTAGACCCACAGGCCCCGGTCGTCGAAGAGCGCCGTCGTCGGCGTACCGGTGACCGGCCCCAGCTCGACGGGCGGGACCGTCTGATCGCCGAAGGCGTGGAGCTCGAGCCGCGGCGTCTCGTCGCCGCCGAACCCCGGGCAGGGTCGCGCCACGACGAGCAGCCAGCGCAGGTCGGTGCGGCAGCGGGCGCACACGGGACGGACGACGTCGACGAGGTTCCACTGGCGGATGCCCGGCGACGCGCAGCTCGACGCGGAGCGCAGGACCTCCTGGTCGAAGACGACGCCGTCGCTCGTCGCGTACGCCACCGAGAGCGAGCGCGCGGGGAGGTCGGGCAGGGCGCCGTCGTACCCGTCGATCGCGGTGAAGAAGACGTAGCGATGGCCCTCGGCGACGATCCGCGGGCTCGCGATGCCGGCCGCGTCGCGTGCGCTCCCGTCCGACGCGAAGACGAGGTGCGGAGGCGTCCACGTGCGCCCGTCGACCGACCGCGCCTCGGCGAGCTCCCGAAAGACCCCGTCGTGGCGATCGAGGAGCACGAACGCACGGAAGCCGTGCGGCGTGCGCTCGAGCGCCGCGACCTCGTGCCACGTCCCGGTGCCGGCGAGACGGGGCCGTGCGGCGTGCGCTCGAGCGCCGCGACCTCGTGCCACGTCCCGGTGCCGGCG
>CAZDGH010000039.1:7504-22681 GCA_964504805.1 uncultured Myxococcales bacterium
GCCGTGCGGCGTGCGCTCGAGCGCCGCGACCTCGTGCCACGTCCCGGTGCCGGCGAGACGCTGCGGCTCGTCGAACGTGACGCCGTCGGCGGACCGCGCGGACAGGAACCCCGACGCGTCGCGGGCGAACGCGACGAAGCCGTCGGGATCCCGCTCGACGCGCGCCCACGTCGACGCCGCGGCGAAGTCCACGGCGCCGCCCGGCTCGGCGCCGAGCTCGACGCACGGCGTGCGAACGAGCTCGCCCTCGCGGAAGAGCAGGCAGAGGCCGGCGCTGCAGGCGGCCTCGGGGGCGTCGCAGCCGCCGCAGGACGCGTCGACGACGTCGGGGCAGCAGCGCACCTGGTCGGCGTCGAAGCGCTCCACCTCGGAGACGTGCAGCGCGGCGTCGCCGCACGAGCCGCAGCCGCAGGTCGGCCGGGTGACGACGGCGCAGTCGGCGTCGGCGGCGCAGGTGCGGTCGTAGCGCGCGAGGTCGAGCGGCGCCGGGGCGCAGGGCGGGACGTCCGGCGGCGGGTCGGCGACGTCGCACGCCGCGAGGGCGAGCACGAGCAGGCCGCGCCGGGGCGCGAGGGGCGGTGCCGCGGCGGTCACGGGGTCATTCTGCCACCGCGCGTCGGAGAGGACCGCCGGCGCGGGCGCCCAGGCCACCCACCGCGCCGTCAGCCGCCCGAGACGTAGCGCCGCGGCACGTACTGCTTCGCCCTCGGCCCGTAGAAGCGCGCGACCGACGCCGTGTCCATGAGGAACGCGGCCGGGTCCCGGACGATCCGCCCGAGCAGCCCGCCGACGGAGCGGGCGATCCGCTGATCGTGGTAGCGGTTCGCGCCCGGCGAGAAGTAGTAGACGGCGCCGCGCCAGCACACGAGCAGGTCCGACGACGCGGTGAGGCGCGCGAAGGGGACGCCGCGCTCCGCGACGAACGGGCGCCCGAGGTGCGCGGCGTACTCGAGCAGCTCCTCGCGCAGGAGCGGCCACGCCTCGAGCTTCTCGAACCGGAGGAACGAAGGGTCGTCGGCGTCGCCGCTGCGCATCGCCTCGAAGGTGGGGAAGGTGCGGGGCTGCTCCTGGCAGTAGAGCAGGAGGCCGTTCGCGCGGGTGTACAGGCCGCGCAGCGCGCGCGCCTCGGGGAGCGCGCGCTCGACCTCGTCGAACGCCCGCGACGAGCAGCCGGGCTCGACGAGGTGCGCGACCTCGAACGTCCGCTCCGGGCCCCGGTCGCCCGCGGCGCCGCAGACGAACCGCGGCCGCGGGTCCTCGAGGTGCGCGAGGAACGTCCGGAGGCCCTCGGCGTCCGACGGCTCCTCGAAGCGCGCGACCGCCGGCGTCTCGGCGGGACGCGGCGGCCGCGCCGACGGCGCCTCGCAGACGTCGAAGCCGACGCTCGGCGAGATCCCGCGGAGCCCCCGCGCGCGGAGGAACGCGTACGTCTCGCGCGCGAAGTGGAGGTCGGCGAGGCCGAAGCGGTGCCGCGACAGGACCGAGAGGCCGCCGTCCTCGCCCCGCGGCACGTGGAACCGCTCGAGCGTGCCGCCCACCACGTCGCAGCCGGGGCAGACCTTCACCCGATCGCGCGGCGCGTGCGGCACGCACGGCTCGAGCGCCACGTGCGTCGCGGCGAGGACGAAGTGGCGCTCCGAGTCCTCCCCGGTCCGGGAGCGCACCGGGACGAGCCGGTAGCCCGTGGCCCCCGCGTCGCGCAGCGCGTCGGCGAAGCGCCTCGTGACCAGCCGGCCGCCGTGGGCGAGGTTGAAGACGTCGGCGTCGGTGCCGGGACCGGACTCGAGCCGCCGCTCGTCGAGTTCGAGCGGGCCGACGAGCGGCGCGTCCCGGGCCCGATCGACGCGCCCGCAGCGGGGACACGGCACCGGCGGGGCGTAGGCCTCCAGCTCGTTGACCACGAGGCCGGAGGGCGGACCTCCGCCGACGATCGAGACGTACGCGGCGCGCTCGAGCGCCGCCGGGCCGACGTCGGGCGGCGCGACGGCCTCGAGCCCGACGATGCGGTGGGCGCGCTCGAGCGCGGCCAGGCCCTGCTCGAGCGCGCCGCGCTCGGGATCGTCGAGGCCGCCGGGCAGCCGGAGGCAGAGCTCGCCGGGATCGGCGGTCCACCGGCTCTCGTGCGCCGCGTTCCACGCGTCGGCGAACGCGCACAGCGCCTTCCAGGCGGCCCGCGTCGGCTGGTCGGCCTCGAAGTAGACCCAGTCGCGGCGGCTCACGGCGCGAACGCCGCGCGGAGCTGGTCGAGCGTCGGGCAGGGCAGGTGGGCGCGGAGGAGGTCGGCGACGCGGGTCGTCGCCGCGGCGGTCGCGGCGGCCCAGCGCGGGTCGTCGCCGAAGAGAGGTCCGGTCGAGACCTCGTGCGCGAGCGCGTGCATCGCCAGCGCGTCGCGGGCGGAGCGCGCGGCGCCGCTCGCGGCGTCCTCGGGAGGGTCGAAGGAGACGGCGTCGGCGGCCGCGGCCACCGCGGTACGGGCGTAGCCCCAGGTCGCGTCGCGCGCGAAGTGGCCGGTGGGGGCGGGATCCTCGAGGTATTCGATGGCCTCGAAGGCGGCGCGCACGGCGTCCGCGGTCGCCGCGCCCTGGCACCAGGCCTCGGTGCGCGCGAGGGCGTGCGCGACCGGGGCGGGCGGCGGCTGGACGCACGAGAGCGCCGTGCGGGCGCAGGCGCAGGCGGCACGGACGAGCACCGGCCGCGGGGCGCAGGTCGCGGCGGCGCGGAGCAGCGCGTCGAGGTCGTCGGAGGCGGCCCAGACGCGCGCGAGGTCGCCGTCGGGCGCGTGCGTCGCCTGCCACCCGGGCGGCGGCGCGCCGGTGTCTTCGAGGTGCTCGAGGAGCTCGGCGAGGGGGTCGGCCACGCGGCCGTCTTACCAGGAGAGGGCCGGGCGGTGCGACGGCGGCGCGCGCTCGGCCGGGCGCGTACGCGAGGCGTCCTCGCTCGGCGCGAGCGACGGTCGCTGCCGGCGCAGGAGGCCGGTGCGACGGATGCGGCCACCGTGGCCCGGCTGTGGATGGCTCGAGGCGCGGGTTGCCCCGCCGAGCCAGACCGTCTGCCAGGAGGCGGGTACCCGCGGGATCACGCGTCGGGCTCCACGCGCGCGTTCACCGCGAGCCTCCACCGCGCGTCGCGCGGCGCCCGCGCCCGGCTCGCCGACCGGACGAGCGGCGCCACGACCTTCGCCTGCCGCTCCACGAACGGCACCAGCGCGTCGGCGAGGTCGCGGCGGTCGGTGAGGTCGAGGAGGTATCCGAGGCGCTGCGCCCAGGCCACCGGGCTCTGCGCGGCGGCGGCGACGAGCCGCGCAGCGTCGAGCGACTCGACGAGCTCGGCGAGCACGGCGGCGACGTGGTCGAGCCCTCCGCTCTGATCCGCGTAGCCGACGAGCTCGAGGGCGGTCGCCTCCGGCGAGGAGAAGGGGAGCGGCCCCCGCGGCGTGCGCAGCTCAACGACGGGCGTGCGCGCCGCGTCCTTGCGCGCGACGAACCGGACGTGGACCTCGCCGCAGTCGATCGGCCTCCGGTTGGCGCGCAGCATCACCTGGAGCGCCTGCGGGCGCTGGTGCGCGGCGCCGTGGAGCTCGGCGGCGCTGAGGAGGGCCACGTAGTACGGCTCGCCGAGGTGCTCCATGAGCTGCGGCACGAACTGCTCGGCCGGCAGGCAGCCGAGGCGGCGGTACTCGGGCGGGACGATGACGTGGAAGCCGCGGTGCGGGTCGGCGATCGCGCCCTTGGCCTTCAGGCGCCGCAGGGACGCGCGGACGGCCGGGAGCGAGCCGCCCAGGGCCGCGACGGCCTGCTCGGTCGTGAAGTGGTGGCGGCCGCGCGCGGCGAGGTCGAGGACGACCGCTGGCGGACCGTGCCTGGAGCTACTGCCGGCCCTCGGCCGTCACGGTGGCGGCGCTCTTCACCCCCGCTTCGGCGACGGTCTTCAGCTGGGCGAGTCCCTTCTCGAGGTCGGCGCCGAGCATGGCGTCCATGTCCATGAACAGGCCCATGGCCTTGCCGAGGAAGTTGTGGTTCCCGGCCATCGACCACGTCACGGTCGAGCCGCGGGCCGTGCCCGCGACACCGAGCGCATAGGTCGCCGTGGACGCCATCGGCTCCACGAACTCGAGCTTCACGCCCACCTTCTCGCCGGTGACGCTCTCCTCGATCGTCATCCTGCCCTTGCCCGCTTCCTCGCCGCTCCACGCATAGGACTGACCGACGCCCGCCGCCGGGCCCTCGACGGTCTTCAGCATGCCGGGATCGCCCTTCTCGAACGGCGACCCGAAGAGCACCAGGACACCCGCGAACCGGCGGAGGTCGTTGTGGACACCGAACACGACCTCGGGCGGAGCCGCGACCTCGACCTTGCGCTCCACGCGATAGGCAGCCGGCCGGGTGGCCACCAGCGCCACGAGAGCGACCAGGGCACCCACGACCCCGAGGAGAACCGCCACGAGCTTTCGAGACCGCATGGAGGCGCAACCATCACATCGCGGTCACGGCGGTCAAGGGCCGGTCGGCGGAGCCTCCGCGGTGCGGCGCCGGGTGGCAGTGGACGCGCATGCCGCGCGCTCGCCGCAGCCGGACCGCACCGGTCCACCTCGCCGGGGCCGCCGCCGCGCCTTCCTCGTGGGATTCTCGGTGCACGCCGACCCGCACCTGCACGAGCAGGGCAAGACCCACCTCGTCCTCACGCCGTTTCGGCAGCTGCGCGAGCTCGCCGCCCTCGTCCCGGCGGGGTGGCGAGCGACGGCGTGTCGGCGCGGCTCGACGACCTCGTGATCGGCGCCCCGGGCCAGCAGACCTGGGCGCACTCGAGGCCGGAAGCTCGAGAAGGCCACCGGCCTGCCGCGCGAGGGGCGGCCGCCATCCGGCGCGCTCAGCCGCGAAGGGCGCGGGACGCGCGCTCGTCGGGCCTCGCGATCGGGAGCTCGTTCCACTCGCGACGGCCGAGGCGCCGGCCGGCCTCGGCCTTGCCGACGCGGCGCCCCTGCGCGTCGTGGGCGCCCCACTGCTTGAAGAAGAACGGGACGCCGGCGGCGACGCAGCGGTCGCGGATCCCGGCGGCCCACGCCGCCTCCATCGGACGCGCCCGCGGGCCGCTCTCGCCGCCGACGATCACCCAGTCGACGCCGTCGAGCGGGAGCTTCGGGATCGGGCCGAGGAGCGGCTCGCAGCTCAGGAACCGGACGGGCGCGTCGACGCGCGCGAGGTCGGCGATGCGGAAGGTGTAGGCCGCGGACTCGACGCTGACGCCGAGCCAGACGTTGCGCGGGACGCGCAGGCGGGCGGCGAGATCGGCCATCCGGGCGGAGCGCTTGGTGAGCACCTGGAACTGGTGCTGCTCGGCGCGGCGCATGACTTCGAAGACCTGCGCGAGGTACGGCTCGGGGACGTCCTCGTGGAACAGGTCGGACATGCTGTTCACGAAGATCCGGCGGCCGCGCTTCCAGCGCAGCGGCAGGTCGAGGGCTTCGGGGACGAGGCGGAGGTCGAAGCCGTGCTCGAAGGGGTGGCCAGGGACGCCGCGGAAGCGTTCGGCGAGGGTCTCGGCGTAGCAGTGCTTGCAGCCGGGCGAGACCTTCGTGCAGCCGCGCACGGGGTTCCAGGTGGCGTCGGTCCATTCGATCGCGCTGCGTTCGGCCACGACCCCTCCCGAAGACCTGAACAAGGGTATAGGATGGCACGGCAAAGATGGCAACGGGGGGCCGTTGTGGACGACGAAGCGTATCGCGGTCGGGAGCAGAGCCAGATCAAACATCGCGTGCTCGAAGAGTACGCGCGGAGCTGGGGCTTCAAGCTCGGCTCGACGGCGCGGCGGGGCGCGAAGAAGCTGTGGTACGTCGACTGCTTCGCTGGGCCGTGGGGCAGTCGCGACGCGGCGGGTGAAGACACGTCGGTCGCGATCGGGCTGAGGACGCTGCGCGAGGTCGCGGGGTACTGGCGGAAGCAGGCCGCGAACGTCGGCCTCGGCGCGATCTTCGTCGAGAAGGATCCGAAGGCGTTCGAGCGGTTGCGCGCGCTCGTGGAGAAGCGCGGCGCCGGGCTCGACACGCGCGTCATCCAGGGCACGTTCGAGGAAGCGGTTCCGGAGATCGACCGCGTCATCGGGAACGACGCGGCCCTGCTCTTCGTGGACCCGAAGGGCTGGAAGGGCGTCGGGCTCAGCGCCATCGCGAAGCTCGCGAAGCCGCGCTACCGCGACGTGATCGTCAACGTCATGTTCAACTTCGTGAACCGGTTCAAGGGCGACGAGCGCTCTTTCCTCCGCGAGCAGATGGCGGAGCTGTTCCACGTCGACGATCCTTCGGTTCTCGCGGGCCTCGACGAGGACGAGCTGATGGCGTTCTACCGGGCCCGCCTCAAGTCCGAGGCGAAGCTGCCGATCGCCGCGGACCTCGCAGTTCCGCACCCGCTGCAGGACCGCACATGGTTCCGGCTGGTCGTCGGCGCGCACCACCGCGGGGCGCTTGCGCTGTTCCGCGACGTCGAGCGCACGGTTTGTGGCGGAGAGGCCGGCGAGATCCGCGAGCATGCGAGCCGCAGGCGCGAGGAGGCGAAGAGCGGACAGATCTCGCTCGGCCTAGACAGCGCCCGGGAGGACCGCTGGTACCTGGAGCTTCACGAGCGAGACGTTGCCCGGCTGCGCGGCCTGGTGCTCGTACGGGCGCAGCGGGCGCTGCGGTTCGAGTCGCTGTGGACCGAGCTACTGCAGGAGCTGCATGTCTCGGTGCAGGACGTGTGGAACGCCGCTCGTGGGCTGGAGAAGGAGGGCGTCCTCGCGATCGACGGTGCCGGGCCTCGCGGCGGTATGAAGCCGAATGCCCTGCTTCGCCGTCGCTCGTAGGCAAGCGGCCGCCCTCAATGTACGCGGCGGAGAAGGTCCGTCGCTTCGCCTTGGCCACGACCTCGAATTCCGGCGCGACCACCTGCAGCTGCGGGTGCGGTCAATGTGGGACTTACCTGGTCGCCCGCCTCAGTAAGCCCGAGGTAGAGGCGTGTCTCACGCACCTTTGCACAGAGCGGGCGGCGCACACCGCGTGGGTCAAGCCGGGCTGCTCGCGGTCGCCTGCGCGGGATTCCGCGCATAGTAGTACCAGAGCAGAGATTCGACGAGGCGCAGGTTCGAGGCGCCCGACCACGCGACGCGTCCGACGGCGGCTCGACATCGCTGCAACGCCATGGCCGCGCCGCGAACGTCGACCTGCATGAGCTCGAGTACCGCGAACGCATACTCGGCGGGCCGGTCCGCGAGGCGTCGCAGCTCGTGGAACTTCCGGGGACTGCCGATCGATGTCGCCCACCAGTAGTAGTCCGAGATCCACGAGTCGATGATCGGGATCAGGGACGGCCGGAACGGCGCGAGGAGCTTGGTCGCCCCAGCAAGGCCGACGTGTTTCCGGACGGCCAGGCCGAACAGCTCTACGACATCCGGCTTCCACCTCGCGAGGTCGAGCCGCTCGATCGGAGCTCGCGGAAGGCGCCGGAGCACGCGGTTGATGGCACGACCCTGCTTCGCGAGCAGCTCCGCGTACGCCCACTTCGGTGTCCGTGCCCCCAGCTTGTACGGCCGCGCGAGATCTCGTTTCGAGACGCGATTCGGGTTGCGGGGTGGATCGCCGTCGTACACCTCCCACGGCCACGCCTCGAACTTCTCGCGGAGCAGGCGTGCCGCGTCGTCGAACACCAAGCCACTCTCGAGGACCAGACGCACAGGCCGCGCGGATCGCACGCCGTTGGCTCTCGGCATCGAAGCTCCTCCCGAGGGAACACCGCCGGTTCGAAGAATAGCCTCGGCCCACGACCGACGACGCCCGGAGCCGTCGGGAGCGACCATGCCTGGGCGGACATGCTCGGCCGTGAGGCGTTTTGGACGGAGAGGTCCGAACGAAGGCTCGTAGGTCGATCCGCAGCTGACCGACTCGCTCAAGAGGCCTTCCCGCGATCCAGCTCGGCCAGCAGCTCCGGGAAGCCGAGCCGTTCCGCGCGACGCGCTGGAACCCTCGCCTTCGCGCGGTCCCCCAGACCGAGATACGCGCGACCGAGGGCGTCCCACGCCGCCCCGTTCGTCGGGTCGAGCTCCACGGCCCGCTCCAGCGCGTCTCGAGCGGCCTCGAACGATCCCTGACGGAGCAGCCCCACGCCCAGGTTGTGGTGGGCGTGGCCCACGAAACGCGGTTCCGCCTCGGGATGGGCGTCGAGCACGCGCCGGATGACCGCGGTCCCTTCTTCGGACTTTCCGGCGTTCAGGTAGGCGATGCCGCGCTCGACCTTCGCCAGGAAGTGGTCCGGGGCGAGGTCGCGCACGCGCTGCAGCTCCGTGAGCGCTGCATCGAGGTGACCCATCCTCGCGTGGGCGCAGCCGAGCTGGAAGCGAGCGAGCAGGTCGTCCGGACGCGCCGGGAGCATCGCGACCAGCGCCTCGATCGAGGTCGCCGGGTCCTTGGCGGCGATGGCGGCGCCCGCGACCTCGGCCGCCACGAGCCGGTCGGCCTGGCTACCGTACACCTGCGATTCGGCGAGCCGTTCGACCTCGCTGGAGGGCGCGACGTTCGGTGGCAGGACGAGCATCCGGCGGAGGTGGGGCAGGAGCCCGGGGTTGAGGCCTTCCGCCTCGAACTGGCGGCGCAGTTCCTTGTCGTCCGACGCGAGCGTCATGACCAGCTCGCGCACCAGCGGCACCCACGAGCCGGCGACGGCGAGCACCGTGCGTCGGTCGACCGGAACGGCGAGGGTCTCCGCCATCTCGGCCACCAGCTCTCGGCCGGCGGATCCGGTCGGGACCGTGATCACGCGGGACCAGATCTCCGCGGCCGAACCGTCGCGGGGAAGGAGCCACGAGGTGCGCCACGACACGAGCACCGCTCGTTCGGCCCACGCGCGGGCGAGCTCCGCGCCGACCGCCTCGGTGAGCCGGCGGTGGAGGTCGTCGGCGGCCCGCGCGAGCCGGAGGTCGAGCTCTACGACGCAGGCCGGAGTCTCGTCGTCCGCGAGCCGGCGCGAGAGGGCGACGAGGTTCTCGCTGTACGGCAGCGTGACCCCGTCGATCCAGTTGTCGACGGAGGACTTCACGAGCGCCTCGTCGGCATCCGCCTCGAGCGCGAACGGCGTCCGTTTTGTGCCCAGTCGATCGAGGGCCCGCCGGATCGCGGCGCCCACCGAGTGGCCTTCGACGAAGGCCTGCACGGTCGCGGGCGCCGGCCCCGGCTGGCCGCGGGCGCGCCGGAACGCGGACGCGCGGATGGCGACGTCGACCGTGGCGAGCCGCGCGATCGCGAGGAGGGCGGTTTCGAGCGACACGGGCGGACAACCCGCGCCGAGGTCGCCGGCGACCTCGTCCCAGCGATCGCACCAGTGCCGCAGGATCCCGCGGATCCCTTGCTGGAGCGGTCCGCCGGCGAGCGTGGGGACGCGCAGGGCGGCGACCACCGCGGACGGGAACAGGACGTGGGCGAGCGCGTCCTGCAGGAGCAGCAGCTTGTCCGGGAGGATGCGGCCGCCGGCGGTGTACGTCGCGAGCATGCTCTCGCTGACGTCCGCCTGGCGGGCCACCTCGGCCCGGAGCGCGAGGCCGTCGAGGATGGCGCCAAAGAGGACGCCGCTGGAAGGAACGTTGGGCATGGTGCCTCCGGCCGCCGGGCGGGGGTGCCGCCCGGCGGCCCGGTTCGAGGTTAGCGGCCTTCCTTGGCGTCCGGCGGCGGCGGCGGAACGTCGGCGTGACCGAGCTGCTCGCGGTTGCGCCGGTCGGCCTGGTACTCGGGCCGCTGCGGGTTCTTGACGATCGACCCTGGTCGTTGGCGCTGTGCGACTTCTTGCCCATCGGCTTCTCCTTGCCCGGCGCGGTGCCGGTTCGGGAGTCGTAGCCTGCGAGGTGTCGCGGCTCCTCCCAGCTTCGGTCCAGATTCCGCGATGCAGCCGAAGTGGCCGAGAGGACGGCGGATTCCGACGGAGAGCGCTCGGGACTCGAGCTTCGCCCCGCCCCGCGAAGAAGTCTCTGCCCTCGTCCAGCTCGTCGACGAGATCCGCGCGGAGGCGATGGCGCTCCGGCCCGAGAACATCCGGACCCGGCGATGCCGATGCCGAGCTACGTCGACGAGGGGCAGTCGGTGCTGCGAGCGGCGGAGGTCTGCTTCGACGAGCGGTCGCCGTTCGGCATGAAGCAGGCGCTGCTCGACCGCACGCGGCTCGTCTTCCGGTGCCTCCGGTCCGCCCCGATCCTGTGGGCGTACCAGAAGCTGTCCGAGATACCGTACCCGCTCGCGGAGCGGGTGCCACGTGGCGACGAGGTGCTCGAGGACGCGCTCGGCAGGACCGCGATCGCGCACGCGGGCACGCCGGAGGAGGCGCGGATCGACGCGATCCGGAGCGGGGAGGGTGACGTGCCCTCGAAGCGCAGCGACCTCGCCCTCGTCGTCGGCGAGTCGCCCGGCCCGGTGGCCGAGCTGGGCCTCGACGTCGACGCGTTCTGCTTCGAGCTGAACGACGTGGTCGAGGACGTCATCGCGGCGAAGGCGGAGATCGATGCCCTCTCGCTCCTGACCGACGCCCGCGAGCTCCGCGACCGGATTTACACGCTCCGCCTCGAGCCGATCGCGAAGATCCGGGCGTTCGCGCAATTCGCCTACCGCACCGGGCCGTTGCAGAAGAAGCGGGCGAACTTGGTGTCCGGGTACATCCGGGCGCGGAACCGCCGCTACTACAAGAAGGCGAGGACGGGTGCCGGTGAGGGCGGTGGGCCGGTGGAGAAGGCGGAGGCGCCGGCCTCGGCGAAGGACGAGGTCGAGCCGGACGACGTGGCGTAGCGGATGTGGCGGCATAACCGGGGGAGGTCGGCAAAGACCGACCTCCCTCGCCTTTTGCTCCCGCCGCCACCTGCGTGCGAGGCTCACCGGCAGAAGGGACAGTTGACGCGCTTAGTTGAGCAACGCTGTAATGGGATGGTGCCCAACGCGCCCGAGCCTGCCGAGATGGTGGTCGCTCCCGCGCCGCCGTCGCGCGAGGAGATTCAGCAAATCGTCGATCGTGCTGTCGCACCTGACGGGTGGTCATACGCCAGCCGGGCTGCCGACATTCTCGGATTTGCCGCGATCGCCGTGTCCCTCTTGACGCTTGTCCGAGTCACCGGCGTTCGCAACGCTCTGCTGCGTGCGAAGAGGCTGCCTGCGCTCACGAAGGCCCTGCCAAAGCGCATTTCGCTGCTCTCCACCTCGCTAACGATCGTCCCGACCGTGCCAGCGGACCTCCGCTCCGCTCTCGCACTAATTCGCATCGACGTTCAGAGCATCCACGGCAAGCTGCCCCGGCAGCACCGCAGCGAATCCAGGAGAGTCCTAAACCTCATCGATGAATGTCATCGCTGGCGGCCCGGCGACTCTTTAGATCCATTCTGGGACGTTCACTCGCAGGCGACGGCGCTCGTGGCTTACGTATCTAGTCTCACCCAGGACTGGAAGGTGGGTGGTTCCCCATGATGTCGGAGAAGGACGCTAGCGAGCTCATTACCGATCTCACGCGAGAAACCGCCGCCGGGAAACTTAAGTGGAGAAAAATCAAGCCTCCCGGGTCCATAGCGGCATTGAGTGATGCCACGGTGGACTACACGTACTTGGCCAACTTCGAACGCTGGCACATCAGTGTGACCGCGATAGGCGTGAAGGACTATCTGGAGACTATTGACGAATGGTACATTGACAATCGGATTGTCATCGCGCTTCTCTCTTCCGAGTACAAGGTCGAGTTCATTCTGCCGACCGTAAGCAACTCGGGCGACCTTCTTCGCGCGATCCAGCATCAATCGGCGGACGTAACTGGATTCCTTCAGGCGTGGCGCGGCAGGCCGAAAGGATGATGCGGCCTCGTGCGCCGCGCCACCACCACGCAACCCCGGCTTGGCGCAGGCCACGAATACGAGCTGGAATGGGTGAGGCTTGACGGTGCCCGCGGCGCGCACGGCAAGCCAAGCGATGGGCTCTTGGCCGAAACCGTCGTTGGTTCTACTTTCTCCCCTTCGCTAGCATCGCCAACGAATCGCCAATTGGCTTCCAAAGCGCGCTCTGCTTCGCCTCGAGTTGTCGCTGAAGTTCCGAGATCTCTGAGCGCGCGGCGTCAATTGTCGCCTCCAAAGTGGCGGCGGAAGCCGAGCCGAGGCGAGGGAATCGAAAGCGGCGGATGTCTTCTTCGGAGACCCCCGTTTGACCGCTGGCACCGGATTCCGCCTGCTGAAATTGGACCTGTCCGAGCGGCGAAGCGAGCAAGTACACTAGCAGGCGGGCAGATACTCCCTGCGGTCGAAGGATGGCGACGTGGCTATCGACGGCGAACGGATCAGGAAGGTCGAAGTAAACCGGCTTGCCAATGCTCGTGCCACCGTCCACGGTAACAAGAACATCTCCCTTGCGTGGCTTCCGTTCACCATCGATCCGCTCGTATTCCTCTTCAGAGATGAATCGACAGAGTTCTGGGACAACCTGTAACCGCTGAATGGAGAGCGTGTTGATGACTGCAACGCCCTCCGGTTCCAGACTCTCCTGATACGCGGGCTGCTCACCCTTCATCATTGGCCCCGGAAGGAAATCGCCAAGACGAAAGTGAGGAACCTTGCTGAACAGCTCGTCAAGCTGCTGAAACCGAGCCTCAGCCTGCTTAGCGTCGCACCGAAGCGAGTGAGTTCGCGCCGCAAGTCGCAGGCTGCCCTTGAGCACGTGAAGCCCTGGTTTATGAGCCAAGTCTGGAATCAGGACCACTTTACGTCCCTCCGGATAAAGTCCAAGACCCGCTCAGGCGCCGATGAGTTGACGAGGAGACGAGCATCTCCACTAGCCATGTGGAGATTGGGAGTCTCGACCCCTGAGGCATCCACGAACCGGCACAACTGATTTGGCCTCAGACGCTCCTTGCGTTTGCTGAGCTTGTAGCCGACCTCGTCGACCATGAAGGCTAGATACTCGTAGTTGCATGTCTCGACAACCGACTCAAAGACCTTGCGCAGGACGACAGCCTTGAACCCGCCGAGCCTCAGGAGTGCGGAGTAGTAGGCACATGCGTCCTCGGCCGTCTTGATTGCTGATGGGAGGCCGACGGTGACGGGCTCGCGGCCTTTCTTCGTGATTCGCGTGTCACGCGAGACCGTGGGAGCGAGGAGACGGAGAACCTCCTCTTCGACTTCCGACGCGGTCGAAGCGGCGCGGCGAGCTGAGCGAAGGTAGGCCTGTGCCTTGTCTACTCGTGCTTGCTCGACCGCCTCTGCAGTCGCCCAGGCATGGTCCCACCCAGCCGTCTCGACCCCACTCTTCTTCTGTGCAAATAGCAGGCTCGTCAGCGTCGGCGTTTCGACGAAGAGATTGCGCGGCAGCGAGACGATGGCGCGAATCCAGAAGTGGCGATACAAGAACAGGCGAGCATCGATGTTGTCGGTAGAATTCAGTAGAGACTCGGGCAATACGACCCCGAGTCGACCACCCGGCCGCAGAAGCTGGAAGTAGCGTTCGAGGAACAGCGACTCGCTTGGCATCGACTCTGGAAGAGAAAAGGAGGTGGCAAGCGTGGGCTTTGTTTCCGAAGGAATTGTAATTCCGAATGGAGGATTCGACACGACAACATCGAACGTCTCGCACATTTCGGGTACGTAGCTGTCGCGCGGAAGCGATCGCGCAGCACCGGCCGCGGGACGGAAGCGCGAATCGGGGAAAGTGCCGAGAGTTCGTAGTGCGTCATGCTTGAATACGTGCGCGGAGCCGTCGCCGTGGAGCACCATGTTCACCTTGGCGGTTATGGCCATGATGAACTTTGGATCTAGTCCGTATATGAATGCCTCCGCCCAGTAGTTCGGGCGATCGTCTGACATTCGAGCATCGAAGAACTGCTTTGCATCAAAGTCTGCGACCAGCTCGCTCCTTCGATGCCTCACCGTCTCTGTGACCATTTGCATCGCCTGAAGCAAGAACGTGCCTGCGCCACACGATGGGTCGATAATGTACGGCAGGCGGTTCTCCGGGTGGGTGGCGGACTGCCATTTCCGAACGACTAGCTCGCGCAGGTCCAGAGCTTCCAGAATGAATCGGACTAGGTTGGCATGGGTGAAGTACATGCCCTTGTCCTGCTTGAACCCGCTCCGCAGGATTTCTTCGAAAAACGCGCCAATAACGTCGCCGTTCAGCGCGGCTCCACGCGTCAGCGACATCGACTGGAGCGCTTTGACAACGGTTTTTACGCGGTCATGCCCGAACTCCTTGGGATTGATCTCGTCGGGATGCGACGACCCGGGCTCGATGAACCGACTGTAGGATGTAGAGTATAGCTGGTTTACGCGATCGAATACCTGCTGGGCCGTCTCCTCTGTGCCCTTCCTGAAAAACACTTGGAACTGGTACTCTGCACCAGTCTTGGTCGTGCGCTCGTCGTATATTTTGGCGAGCAGGCATTTCACGAGGTTTGAGTAGAGGACGTTGTCGGGATGCTCTCCGAAGAACTCCGCATGGAAGGTCGCCGCGACCGCTCGGAAATCAGCCTGGGAACAATCGAGACGCAGGTCGGGAGCACCTCCAAGCCTAAGCGGATTCTGACTCGGGTCGGCGTATCGCGCCGGGAACAGAGCGATAGTCGGGCGTTCATGGGCAGTCCAGCCCTCGAAAGATGGAAACCGAGAACGATCGATTACGCGAAGAGTAAAAGCCGCATCTGCTCCGCCTGGACGAATTGTCGCAAAAACCAGCATCCTGGACGCCCCCACGAGGGGCGCAGTGCCGAAGAGTTGGAACTGAATGTACTTGTCCGAATCCTTCTCGTATTCCTCGTGCGCCTTGAACTCCCAGTGGGCGTAGGGGAGGTCGTCTTTGTCGAGAATCAGTAGGTCGACTTCATCGTGCTTCGAAGACGGGTGCCCATGCCTGTAGTACTTCTCGATGTAGAACGACTCAGGCGAGTACCCGTACGCGTCGGAAGCAAGGAGACACATGCCAAGGCCGCGAACGAGTTCCTCGGGATCAGCGGACCGCTTCCTGCTTTCGTCCGAGCGTATCTGCGCGGAATAGATTAAAAGGTTTAGATCGCGATCGACCCTGACAATGTCGCCATTCGGATCCAGCCGCTCGATCTGACCGTAGTACCAGTCGCGTTCCGCCAATGAGAGGGGCATTAAGCCTGGGTTTCGCACGGCTCGGGCGGCCTGAGCCACTGATCGCCCGTTCCTTCC
>CAZDGH010000040.1:0-22295 GCA_964504805.1 uncultured Myxococcales bacterium
GGCCGCCCGGTCCGCGGCGCCTCCGCCCTCGGACGCGTCCGCGGCGCTGAGGAACGTCCTCGCCTGCTGCTGCAGCACGACCGACAGCTCGGCGGTCTCCCTGGCGCGGACCTCGACGCGCTCCGTGTGCGCCACGTAGCCGGCGAGCCGGACCTCCACCTCGTGGAGCCCGGCCGGGAGCTCGAGGGCGTGGAGCGGCGCCTTGCCGGCGGGCCGGCCGTCCACGTAGACGGGCGCCGGAGGCGTGGTGGTGATCGTGAGCTTGCCCTCCTGCGAGGGCGCGGCCCTGCGCGCGGCCGCCGGCGCCGTGCGTCCCGGCCGCGCGGGCTCGGCCGGCGCGGTGGGGGGCACGGCCTGCAGCTTCTGCTGCGCGGCAGCCAGCAGGTCCCGGGCCTCGCGGTCCTCGAAGTCGCGCTCGAGGACCTGCTTCGCCCGCTCCTCCGCCGTCCTCGCGTCGCCGACCTCGAGCGCGCGCCGCGCCATCGCGAGGTACGCCTCCTTCTCCACCGAATCGGTGACCCTGCCGAGCCGGATCGTCACCTCGGGCTCGTCGATGGCCAGCTCTCTCGTCTTCCCGAGGAGGTCGAGCGCCATCGCGTACTTCTTCTGCGCCCGGAGCCGCTCGATCTCGTCGAGGTAGGCCACCGCCGCCTGCGTGCCACCGCCGGTCGCGGGTGCCGGCGCCGGCTCCGCCGGCGGCTTGCCCAGGCCGAGCTCGTCGCGGAAGAGCCCGAGGGCCACGCCGGCCACGCCGAGCAGCAGCGCCGCGCCGACGAGGGCTGCGATCCCGAGGCGCCCCCCACCCCCGGCCTCCCGGACGACCGTCGGGGCGGCGCGCGGGTCCGGCGCCGGCGCGGCCACGGCGACGCCGCGTGGCAGCGACCCCGAGCCGAGCGACGAGGGCGTCGGGAAGACGCCCGAGGTCGGCGTGAACGCGTCCGCCATCCGGGCCTCGGGCGGCACGGGTCGGGCCGCCGCCTCGTACTCCGCCGACGGGAACACCGACTGGACCCACGCGCCGATCGCCTGCGTGTCGGAGCGCTGGCCGGCGGTCGCGAGGAACGACTCGAGCTCGGCGCGAAGCTCCAGCGCCGACGCGTGGCGGTCCGCGGGATCGCGGCTCATCGCCCGGACGATGGTCGCCTCGAGCGCCGGCGGGTAGTCCGGGACGTGCTCGCTCGGCTTCTTGAACCTGCCTTCCAGCGCCGCCTGGAGCAGCGTCAACGAGCTGTCTCCGCGGAAGGGCAGGTGCCCGGTGGTCGCGAGGTAGAGGCAGACGCCGACCGCGTAGATGTCGGCCCGGTGGGTGACGGCCTCGCCGCGGATCTGCTCGGGCGGGACGAAGGCGGCCTTGCCCTTCAGCGTGCCCGCCTCGGTCTGGGACATCTTCGCCGCCGCCTTGGCGATGCCGAAGTCGAGCAGCTTCGGGACGCCCGTGGTCGAGACGACGATGTTCTGTGGCGACACGTCGCGGTGGACGATGTCGAGCTTCCCCGCGGGCCCGGTGGCGTTGTGGGCGTGGTCGAGGGCGAGGCAGACGTCGGAGAGGATCCGGACGGGGAGCGCCAGCGGCCGCTGGCCGTGCGCGAGCGCCTGCCGCAGCAGCTGGCTCAGCGTCGGGCCCCGGATGTACTCCATCACGATGTAGGGGACGCCCTCGGCCTCGGCGATCTCGAAGATCTGCACGATGTTCGGGTGGCTCAAGGTCGCCACCAGACGGGCCTCGTCGAGGAACATCTTCACGAACTCCGGGCTCTCCCGGAGCGCGGGCAGCATCAGCTTGATGACGACCGTCTTGTCGAAGCCGCCGATGCCGGTGAGCTGGCACTTGAAGATGTCGGCCATCCCGCCCCGGCCGAGGTGGCTCGTCGCCCGGTAGCGTCCGATCCACATCTCCCAGCACCCCCCACGCCGCGGTCGCGCCCGCCGGTGAAGGCGTGGGTCTTCGGCACGATCTCCCTGGACGTGCTCGCATCGTGCACACGAGGTGTCACCTCGCGAACATGACCGGCGTCATACCGGGGGCGGCGGTGCGACGCCTCCGGTGCGCGGGCGCTACGGCGAGACGCAGCCGAGGAACAGCTCGTCGAGCGCCGCCGCGGGGTCCGCGGCGAGGCCGCCGTGCACCGGCGAGGCCTGGAGCACGTCGGAGCGCGGCGCGGTGAGCCAGTGGAAGCGCTCCGACGGCGGCGCGAGCGCGACCGGGCCGGCGGCCGGATCGCCCGCGGCCACGCCGCGGAGCGAGGCGAAGTACCGGTTGAGCAGCTCGAGGTCGACGCCGGGCGCGGCGGCGCGGAGCGCGTCCAGGTCCTCGCGGAGGCGCACGCCGAGGAAGCCGGCGGTGCGCGCGTGCACGACGACGCCCACCGGCACGAACGCGCCGAGGTAGGGGTGCGGCACGAGCCGGAGCACCGCGAAGTCGTAGGCGATCCGCGGAGGGGTCGCGCTCACCGGCGCGACCTCAGCGGCCTGGGCGGCGACGTGAGCAGCCGCTCCCGCGCGGCGACGGCCTCGTCGACGAACGCCCGCGGGGCGGCGAGCCGCGCCTCGAGGTAGCCGCGGTAGCGCGCCCGCGCGGCGGCGGGTCCGCCCTCCTCGTCGGCGAGCAGCTCGTCCGGCAGGTCGGCGACGAGCGCCTCGATCGCGGCGGCGTCGAGGCGCGGCGCCAGCGCGGCGTCGGCCTCGCGGATCGCCGACGCCTGCGGGAGCAGGACGTGGTCGGAGATCCGCGCGAACGGCGTGCGCGTCCGCGCCTCGTCGACTTGCGCCCAGTCGTGGTGCGCGTAGAGCGCGGCGCCGTGGTCGATGAGCCAGGGTGTGCGCCGCCAGACGAGCAGGTTCGGGTTGCGGGCGGTGCGATCCGGGTTCGTCGCCAGGGCGTCGAGCCAGACGATCCGCGAGGCGAGCTCCTCGGAGACGAGCGATCCGGCCGCGTGCAGGTCGAAGTTGAAGGCGCCGTCGAGGTACGCGAGCCCGACGTTCAGGCCCTCGCTCTTGCGGAGGACCTCCTGGATCTCCGGATCGGGCTCGCTGCGGCCGAAGCTCGACGGGAGCTCGAGCAGCGCCAGCGCCGGCACCGGCAGCCCGAGCCGGACCGCGAGGCCGCCGACGAGGAGCTCGGCGAGGAGCGCCTTCGCGCCCTGCCCGGCGCCGCGGAACTTCATCACGAAGCGGCCGCCGTCGGTGTCCACCACCGCGGGCATGGAGCCGCCCTCGCGGAGCGGCGTCAGGTAGCGGGTGGCGACGTGGCGGGGCAGCGGCACCGGGAGCCTCCGCGGCGCAGCCTAGCGCAGGTCGAGCGGGACGCCGCCCTTCACCACCAGCACCGTGCGCGAGACCGCGCCGACGTCGGCGAGCGGGTCGCCGTCGACGAGGACGAGGTCGGCGCGCTTGCCCGGCTCGACGGTGCCGAAGTCGGGCTCGGGCTCGAGCAGCCGCGCCGCCCGAGAGGTGGCGCCGAGGAGCACGTCGGCGGGAGGGACGCCCGCCTCGACGAGCAGCCGCAGCTCGTCGAGGTAGGTCGCGCCCATGAGGCAGGCGACCGAGCCCGCGCCGTCGGAGCCGACGAGGATGGTCGCGCCCGCCTCGTGGAGCCGCCGCACCGCCTCGCGCCGCCGGTCGGCGCCGGCGCGGAGCTCGTCGAGCCAGCGCAGGAAGTCCTCGCGCAGGCTCTGCTCCCGCGCCGCCTCGGGCGTGAACTGCGCCAGGAAGTCCGCCGGGTAGAGCGCCCGCTCGGCGGCGGTCGGCGCCCACTCGAAGGCGCGGAGCCGATCGAGCCGATCCCACACGTCGAGCGTCGGCACGACCGCGACCTTCCGCGCGGCCAGCTCCTTCGCCTGCTCGACGGTGAGCTCGCCGAGGTGGGTGCCGTGGACGAGGACGTCGACGCCGGCGCGCGCGGCGAGCAGCGCGTGCTCGGCGGTGTCGGCGTGGGCCATCACCTTCACCCCGGCCGCGTCGGCGGCGGCGACGATCGCCTCGAGCATCGCCGCGTCGGTCACCGGGGTCTCGAACGGCACCTGCGCCACCGCGACCTTGAGGTGGCTGGCGCCGGCGGCGAGGTGCGCCTCGGCGCGCGCCTTCGCCTCCGCGGGGCCGTCCACCGGCGCGGCGAAGCGGCCGGCGGCGATCGAGCCGAGCGGCCACGGGAGCAGGCCCTTCACCATGCTCTCGGGGTAGCCGCCCTCGGGCGTGAGGATCCGGCCCGCGTACCGGAAGCGCGGCCCGAGCCAGTCGCCGCTCGCCTCGCGCGCCGCGAGCGCCCGGAGCTCGTCCTCGTCGCCGCCCATGTCGACGGCGTAGGTGATCCCGGCGCGGAGCAGCGCGCGGCCGTTGAACTCCACGTCCGGCAGCGTCGGCTCCCACGGCGTCGACGGCGCGCCGGTGAGGTGCACGTGGAAGTCGACGAGGCCGGGGAGCAGCGTGCGGCCGGCGCCGTCGATCACCTTCGCGCCCGGGAGCGGCGTCGCGCCGGTCGGGCCGACGAAGAGGATCTTCCCGCCGGCGACGCCGACGTCCTGGTGCTCGAGCGCCTCGGGCCCGGTCGCCGGGAAGACGCGCACGTCGCGGAACAGGAGCGGCGCGGGCTCGGCCGGCGGCCGCGCCACGAGCTCCGGGTAGTCGTAGCTCGCGAGGCAGCCGGCCAGGACCAGCGCGGCGGGGGCGAGGGAGCGCAGGCCCGGGACGCTGCCGGCGCCGCGCCTCACTTGGCCGGCGCCTTCTTCGCCTCGAGCTCCGGCGTCAGCAGGATCTCGATCCGCCGGTTCCGCGCCCGGCCCTTGGCGGTCTTGTTCGACGCCACCGGCTCGTGAGGCCCGTAGCCGGCGGCGACGAGCTTGCCCGGCTTCACCCCGCCCTTCTCGCTGAGGAAGCGCACCACGTTCACCGCCCGCGCCACCGAGAGCTCCCAGTTGGTCGGGAACTGGCCGACGAGCTTGTCGGAGATCGGCGTGTCGTCGGTGTGGCCGGAGACCTGGATCTGCTTGTCGCTGACGCCGGCGAGCACCGTCCCGAGCCGGCCGAGCACCTCGGCGCCGCGCTCGGAGAGCGCCGCCTCGCCGGAGTCGAAGAGGATCTTGTCGACCAGCTCGACGCGGATGCGGGCGCCCTCCTGCGTGAGCGCGACGTCGCCGCGGGCGATCTCCTCGTTCATCTTCGCCTCGAGGCTCTCGTAGGTCGCCTTGAGGCGCGCGAGCTCGGTCTCCTGCGCCTGCACCTGCTGGGTGAGCGAGTCGCGCTCGCGGGCGAGGCTGTCCTTCTGCTTCTCGAGCTCCTCCGCCTTCAGCGCGAGCTCGCCGCGCTGCAGGTCGAGGGCGCTCGCCCTGTCCTCGGCGGCCTGGACGCGCTCCGCGGCCTCCTTGGCCTTCGCGCGCTCGCGGCCGACGAGCTCGCTGCCGAACCAGGCGCCGCCGCCGAGGACGACGACCAGGATGACGACGAGGGTCCACGGGAAGAGCGAGCTGCCGCTCGGTGGCGGCTCCCGCGGCACCGGCGGCTCGTACAGCGGACCGGACTGCGGACCCGGACCGTTGCCGCCCCCGAAGATCTTCGTCTCCGCCATCGCGCCTCCGAGCTCCCGCGCCTCACCACGAGAACGCAGCGTACTTCGCCACCATCACCCACACCGTCGCCATCGCCACCGCGAACGCCGGGAAGCCGAGCCCGAGCCAGATCCGGTTCGCCGCGTGGAAGTCCGGGCCGAGGCCGCCGCCGCTCGCGAGCGCGGCGTCGGCGAGCCTCCGCATCCGGAGCTGCAGGAACGCCGCCGGCACCCAGAGCCCGCCCGCGAGCGCCCACCCCGCGAAGCCCAGGAGCACCCAGGGCGTGTCGAGCGGCAGGCCGTAGAGGTCGACGAGCCAGAGGCCGGTGACCGGCAGCGCCACCGCCGACGGCACGGTGAAGCACCAGTCGGCGAGCACGATCTCGCGCTGGCACCACGCGATCACCCGGGGGTCGCCGGAGCGGTCGGCGCGGAGCTTGTACCAGGCGCTCCCGATCCCGGCCCCGAGGAACAGCACCGCGGCGAGGACGTGCACGGCCTTCAGGAGGAGCATCGCCTCAGCACCACGAACGTGCCCGCGAGGATCGGCACGTTCTTCGTCAGGGGACCGAACGGATGGACCCAGAGCGTCGGGTCCTGCCAGGAGACGAGGAGCGGCAGCGCCACCAGCGCCAGGAGCTGGCAGCCGAGGAGGATACGGAGCGGCGCCCCGCGGAGGACGAGGGCGAGGATCCCCGACACCACCTGCGCCGCGCCCATCAGCGAGAGGAAGAGCGAGGGCGACATCGGCACCAGGCCGCTGTTCGCGACCACCGCGAGCTCGAGCGGCTGCTGGAAGAGGAGCTTCGGGAAGAGCCCCTCGGTGATCCAGATCGCCGCCATGCCGCCGCGGAGGAGCCACGTCGCCCGCGGGGTGAAGCCCCGGGCCGCGACTTCCTCGGCGGCGAGCACGCAGGCGACGAACGGCACGTTCTTGGTGAGGACGCCGAACGGGTGCGCCAGGAGGAGCGGCTCGGACGCGGCGAGGATCGCCGTGAACGTCGCCACCGCGCCGACCTGCACCGCGGTGAGCCAGCGCGCGGGCGGCAGCAGCGCGACGCGGAGCCCGAGCACCACCTCGCCGGCGCACGCGGCCCACATCGGCCACGCCGGGAGCCCGAGCCGCGCCAGGTACGCCTCGCCGACGGCGCGGTACGAGGGCGAGAGCACGGCGAGGCCGGTGAAGAGCCAGACGAATGCCGGCCCGAGGCGCAGCGAGAGCGCGTCGCGATCGACGGGGAGCGGCGGCGCTGTGGCCTGGACGGCGGTCGGCTGCATGGGGGGCGCGCGCGATCATCGCACGCGCCCCCGGCGTCCGCGCTACGGGCAGACGTCGCCGCCGCAGCTGCCCAGGTTGCAGAAGCCGCCGTCGCAGCAGAGCTGCCCGCTCCCGCCGCACGGCCGGCAGGTCTCGAAGTCGCACGCCAGCCCGGGCCCGCACCAGCCGTAGAAGCCGTCGCAGCACTCCTGGCCGTCGCCGCCGCACGGCGTGCACTCGCCGCCGCTCTCGGTGTACGGCGCGGTGCAATCGGCCGAGCAGGCGGGGGTGTCGACGCCGCCGCACGGGCCGTCGTCGCGCCAGCAGAGGCCGGAGTCGCAGGTCCCGCCCGGGAACCCACCGCAGTCGTTGCCTGCGGCGATGCAGGAGCCGTTCAGGCAGCAGCCTCCGCCGTCGCAGCGGTTCCCGTCGCAGCACCGCTCGCCCGGGGCGCCGCAGCGCTCGCACGTGCGGCCGTCGCAGGTGAGCTCGGAGCCCGTGCAGTAGTCGTCGAGCCGGGTGTCGCTCTCGCAGCAGCGCTGGCCGACGCCGCCGCAGCTCCCGCAGGCGCCGGGCTCCGCGCCGCCGAAGCAGGTGCCGCCCGCCGGCCCGCCGCAGTCCTCGCCGGGCGCGACGCAGAAGTCGCCGGCGCAGCAGCCGCCCCCGTTGCAGCCGTTGTCCTCGCAGCAGCGCTCGCCGGGATCGCCGCAGTCGACGAGCTGCCCGAGGACGCAGACCGTCCCCGGCGTCGGACCGGCCGCGCCCGGCCCGAGGCAGCGGTTCGCCGCCGCGTCGAGGCAGCCGCCGGGGCAGGGCTCGCCGATCGGGCACGGCTCGAGGCCGTGCGCCCCGCAGTAGGTGCAGTCGTTCGCGGCGCGGCAGGTGCGGTCGCCGCGGCACGTCTCGCCGACGTCCTTGCAGGTGCCGTCCCAGTCGCAGCAGCCGGTGTCGCAGGTCTCGTCCGGGCAGCAGCCCTGCCCGGTGGCGCCGCACGCGGTGCACGTCTGGGAGACCGGATCGCAGCCGAGGCCCGCCGCCGTGCAGCGCTCGAACGGCGCGCAGCAGGGCTCGCCCGCGGCGCCGCAGCCGCCGCACGAGCCGGCGGCGCAGAGGCCGTCGCCGCTGCGGGTGCAGACGTCGCCCTCGGGCGTGCAGCGGCCCATCTCGCAGCACCCGCCGTCGGCGCAGACGCCGCCGTCGCAGCACGGCTGGTCGGGTCCGCCGCAGGCGCGGCAGGTGCCGTTCTGGCAGGCGAGCGTCCCGTCGTCGCAGGTCTCGCCGCCGCAGCAGGGCTCGCCGGCGCCGCCGCAGGCGTCGCAGGTGCCGGCGCGGCAGGCGTCGTCGGCGCTCGCGCAGGCGCCGCCCTCGCAGCACGGCTGCCCGCGGGCGCCGCAGGTCAGGCACGAGCCCGCGCGGCACGCGCTCCCGTCGGTGCAGTCGCCGCCGAGGCAGCAGGGCTCGCCGAGGGTGCCGCAGCCGACGCAGGAGGAGACGTCGCAGACCGCGCCCTGGTCGCAGCGCCCCGACGCGCAGCACGCCTCCGCCTCGCCGCCGCACGGGTCGCAGCTCCCGCTCGCATCGCAGATGCCGTCGTCGGCGCACGCCTCACCCGCGCGGCGGCACAGGGTCGAGGACGGGTTGCGGGAATCGCAGCAGCCCTCGTTGCAGTCGAGCCCGGGGCAGCAGGGCATGTCGAGGCCGCCGCAGCCCGAGCAGACGCCGGACGCCTCGCAGACGTCGCCCCGGAGGCAGCGCGCGCCCTCGGCGATGCAGAGCTGGCTCGAGGTGTCGCAGCAGCCGGAGTCGCAGGCGTTGCCGGCGCAGCAGGGCTGGCCGGGGCCGCCGCACGCCTGGCAGACGCCGCGGCAGACGGTGCCCGGCACGACGCACTCGCTGAAGTTGCAGCACGCCTCGCCGGGCTCGCCGCACGCCGTGCAGCTCCCGCCCTGGCAGGTGACCCCGGGCGCCGAGCAGAAGCCCGGCGCGCAGCAGCTCTCGCCGGCGCCGCCGCAGTCGCCGCACGATCCGTCCGCGCAGGCGAGGCCGTTCGGACAGCTCGAGCCCGCGCCGACGCAGGTGCGGTTCACGCAGCAGCCGCCGCCGTCGCAGGCGTTGCCGAGGCAGCAGGTCTCGCCGGGGCCGCCGCACGAGACGCAGGTGTTGGTGAAGACGTTGCAGGCGGTCTCCGGGTCGGCGCAGCCGCCGCCGGGGCAGCACGCCTCGCCGGGCGCGCCGCACGAGCTGCAGCGCCCCGCCTGGCAGCTCGCGCCGTCGGCCCTGCAGGTGTTCCCCTCGCAGCACGGCTGGCCCTGTCCGCCGCAGCGCGCGCAGGTCTCGCCGTCGCACACCAGGGTCGGATCGGCGCACGCCGGGGTGCCGTCGCAGCAGGCCTGGCCGAGGCCGCCGCAGCTCGCGCTGCAAGCGCCGTCGGCGCAGGTGCCGAGCGCGCCGCCGCACGCCGCGCCGTTCGCGACGCAGCTGGTCCCGACGCAGCAGCCGCCGTCCGTGCAGGCGCCGTCGCAGCAGCCCTCGCCGGCGCCGCCGCACGAGACGCAGGTGCCGCCTTCGCAGGTCGCGCCCGCGGCGGTGCAGACGTCGCCGGGGCAGCACGCCTGCCCGAGATCGCCGCAGGTGGTCGAGACGCAGGCGCCGCCGCGGCAGACGCGCTCGGTGCCGCAGGCCTCGCCGTCGGTCACGGGTGCGGCGTTGCACACCTCGCTGCCGTCGGCGGCGCAGCCGCGGGAGCCGATCATGCACGGCCCCTGCTGCGGATCGCACGGACCGACGAAGGGACAGCCGCTCCCGTCGCCGCCGCCGTCGCCTTCGCCGCCGGGCTCGTCGTCGCCGCAGCCCGACGCGGCGGCCGCCGCGAGCAGGACGGCCAGGACCGCGGAACGCCTCGGGCGCGCGTGCATGGTTCCCCCCTCCGAGAGACCTGCGGGGGGATCGTAGCAGGTTCGCCGTCAGCCCCCGACGTCGGCCATCGAGAACGGCGCGAGCCCGGTGGCCACCCGCGGGTGGTGGCTGCGCTTGCCGGCGATCGCGCCGGCGACGAGCGCGGCGAGCTCGGCGTCGCCGGCGCCGGCCTTCAGCGCGTCGCCGACCGGCACGCCGCCGGCCTCGTAGAGGCAGCCCCGCAGCCGGCCGTCGGCGGTGAGCCGCAGGCGGTCGCAGTCGGCGCAGAACGGCTCGGTGTCCGAGGCGATGACGCCGAAGGTCACCCCGGCGTCGGTGCGGTACAGCGCCGCGGGATCGCTCGCGCGCCGCCGCGGCACCGGCGTGGCCCCCGCCCTGGCGGCGATCCGCGCGACGATCTCGGCGCCCGTCACCAGCGCGACCCGCGTGTAGGCGCGCGCCGAGCCGGTGTCCATGAGCTCGATGAAGCGCACCTCGATCCCGGTCTCCGCGGAGAGCCGCAGGAAGTCGAGCAGCTCGTCGTCGTTGCGATCGCGCTGGACCACGACGTTGAGCTTCACCTCGGGGAAGCGCGCCTGCGCCCAGGCCGCGTCGGCGAGGATCGCCGCGGGATCGCCGTCGCCCATCAGCGCCCGGTAGCGCTGCGGGCGCAGGGTGTCGAGGTGGACGGTGAGCCGCTGCAGCCCCGCCTCGTGCAGCGCCGCGACCCTGGCGCCGAGGCGCTGGCCGTTGGTGGTCAGCGCCCGGAGCACGTCCGGCGCCGCGTCGCGCCACGCCGCGATCACCTCCGCGACGTCGGCGCGGACCAGCGGCTCGCCGCCGGTGAAGCGCACCTTCTCGACGCCCGCCGCCGCGAACACCCGCGCGAGGCGGAGGTGCTCCTCGGCTCCGAGCCACCGCGCCCGCGCCGTCGGCGGCGTCACCGAGCCCGGCAGGCAGTACGCGCACCGGTACGGGCACTGCTCGAGCAGCGAGACCCGGAGCGCGAACGTCCCGGACGGAGCGAACGGGCGGGACGCCGCGCGGGCGGCGCCGAGGATCGGCAGGGCGAAGGGCACGCGCCTACTTCTTACCCTTCGCCGGCGCCTTCGGCACGAAGGTGGCGACGTACTGGGAGAGCGCCCAGCGGTCCGCCTCCGGGATCATCGGGAACGCGACCATGGTGGTGCCGGGCACGCCGGTGCCGATGGTGGCGAAGATCTCCTCCACCTTCGAGCCCTGCTTGAACGGCTCGGTGGCGAAGTTGCGGGGCTTCTGCGGGAGCGCGAGCCCCGCCGGGCCGGCGCCGTCGCCCTTCTCGCCGTGGCAGGCGACGCAGAAGGTCGCATAGACGACCTTGCCCTGGGCGAGCGACTCCGGCGTCTGCTTCGGCGCCTTGGCGGCGGGCTCGGCGGCGACGGCGACGGTCGCGGCGGTGGTGACGGCGAGGGCGGCGAGGGCGGTCAGGAAGCGCTTCGGCATGTCGATCACCTCAGGAGCGGAACGAGACGTTGGCGAGCAGCTGGTCGGCGAGCGCGGCGAAGCGCGCCCGCTGGTCTTCCGTTCCGGCGGCGGCGATCGGCCGGCCCTCGTCGCAGGCGACGCGGACGTCCGCCTCGAGCGGCAGCTCGCCGAGGAACGGCACGCCGTACGCGGCGGCGAGCTGCCTGCCGCCGCCCTCGCCGAACGGGTGGTAGCGCGCGCCGGTGTCGGGCGCGGAGAACCAGCTCATGTTCTCGACGACGCCGCCGATCGGCACGCCGATCTCGAGGTACATGCGCAGCGCGCGGCGGACGTCGTCGGTCGCCACGGTCTGCGGCGTGGTCACCATCACCGCCGCGGCGAGCGGCAGCTCCTGCGCCATGGTGAGCTGCACGTCGCCGGTGCCCGGCGGCATGTCGACCACCAGGAAGTCGAGCTCGCCCCAGGCCACGTCCTCGAGCAGCTGGATGAGCGCGCTCACGGCCACCGAGGAGCGCCACGCGAGCGGCGTGTCGGCGGTGGGCGTGGTGAGGCCGACGCTGACGATCTTCAGGCCCCAGTTCTCCGCCGGGATCATCTGGTCGGCGTCGTTCCAGCGGAGCCGCTCGTCCTCGATCTGCAGGAGGCGCGGCACGCTCGGACCGTAGACGTCGGCGTCGAGGATCCCCACCGCCTTGCCGCGACGGGCGAGCGCGCTGGCGAGGTTGACGGCGACGGTGGACTTGCCGACGCCGCCCTTCCCGCTCGTCACCGCGATCACGTTCTTCGCCCACGGCGCGCGGTTGTTCGGCCGCGCCGAGGTGCCGTAGGTGAGGTCGCCCTTCTTCGCGCCCAGCGTGATCAAGCCGCTCACAGGCACCCCTTGAACCCGCCCGCCTTCGGCTTCGGGGTGATCGAGTACGCGGCGACGTCGATGGTGGCGGCGACCGCGTCCACCCTGGTGACGACGCCCTCGAGGTCGATGCTGCCGCCGCCGAACGCCTTCTCGAGCTCGAAGCGGAACACCGCCTTCTTCGAGAGCCGGTAGATCTGCTGCTCGGCGACGTCGAAGACCACCAGCTCGCCCTGCGCCTCGGACGGCGGGCAGGCGGTGAGCAGCTCGAGGTTGCCGGTGCGCTTCGCCTCCTCGGCGCAGGAGAGCGCGGTCACCGCGCCGGCGGTGACCTCCACCTCGTCCTTCGGCTTGGCGGTCGGCGGCTCGAGGGGCTCGGCGGCGGCGCCGGCGGCGACGGCGAGGGCGGCGAGGGCGGCGGTGACGGTCGTCATCGAGAAGCTCCTCTGGTCGCGGGCGCGGCCGCGCCCAGGCTCTTCAGGTAGGCGAGCACGCCCGCGAAGTCCTCCTTCGAGAACGCCGTGAACGGGGCCATTTTCGACACCTTCTTGCCCGAGGGGTCGAGCATGCTCCACTCGTACACCGGGCTCGACGGGTAGGCGCCGTTCGGGTCGCGCGGCTTGCTGCGGTCCTGGTGGCGGTTCGGGTTCCCGTGCGGCACCACCACCTCGCTCGGCGCCAGCAGCGAGTCGCGGAGGTAGCCGTAGGTGGAGATCGCGCCGATCGAGGAGAGATCGGGCGCGAAGCCGGGCGGCGCGAACTTCTTGTCGCCGACGTGGTGGCAGGCGATGCAGACGCTCTCGACCAGCACCTTGCCCTTCGCCGGGTCGCCGGCCTCGCCCGGCCCGTACCCGAACGCCTGCTCGGCGAGGTACGCCGGCGCCACCGGCCAGCGGCCGAGCCTCAGGAACTTCCAGCCCGAGAGCGACTTGTTGCCGCCGCGTTCCTTGTGGGCGCCGTCCCAGATCGCCAGGGCGAACGGCACCAGGCCCTGCGCCACCGAGTGGTCGCCGGCGACGAGCGGCCGGACGAAGAGCGCCTTCCAGCGCCCGGTCCTGGCGTCGTACCGGAGGTCGTTCTTGGTGCCGCGCGGTCCGGTGCGGGTGAGCGAGCCGAAGCCCGCGGCGACGTGGTCGCTCGCGGCGGCGCCGCCCTCGACGGCGCGCTGCAGGTAGACGAGCACGTGCTCCTGCTCGTCGCCCATCCCCACGTACGGGAGCCGCCGGCCGGCGCCGAACCGCGCCGGGACCTCGAGGGCGGCGGCGTCGCCGAACCGGGTCACCTCGTCCCCGGCGATCCGGCTCTCGGTGGCGTCGGTCCAGGTGAGGAGGACGGCGAGGCTCTGCCGGTCGTAGGCCGCGCGCACCTCGACCGGCGTCGCCGTGCGCGCCGGGAGCGCCGCGTTCACGTCGCGGTCGAGGAGCTTCACGGTGCGCTGCGGGTGCGCCAGCACCGTGGCCGGCTTCACCTTCGCCCAGGCGGGGTCGTCGGCCTTCGCCGGCACCGACGGCAGCTCGGCGGCGGCCACCGACTCCTCGGCGAGGAACCGATCCGCGGGCGAGGCCGCCAGCGCGGCGAGGAGGAGGAGGCTCGGCGCGCTCACTTGACGATCCCCGCGCCGAGCTTCTTCGGGAGCGTGTAGAGCTCCTCGCGGCCCTTGCCGATCCGGAACATCTCCTCGTGCTTGTAGGCGATGAGCAGGTCCATGAGCTCCGAGGGCTTGCCGTCCTTCCGCTTCTGCATCTCCGCCTCGAGCGTGGCGAGCGCGCGACGGGTCTCCGCGCCGAACAGGCTCTCGAGGTACGAGATCGGGATGCGCTCGCTGTCCTTGATCGGCTTGCCGTCGGCGTCGAACTTCGGCGGGCCGGGGAGCGGCGGCACGTAGTAGACGTTCGGCTGCGTGCCCATCTCCGGGTGCAGCGGCAGCGCCACCTTCCAGACGTTGACCAGCTTGTGCACCTGCCCCTCGAGGTCGTCGAGGAAGCCGACGAAGCGGATGCGGCCGACGCACTGCTGCGCGCACGCCGGCGGCAGGCCCTTCTCGATCCGCGGGAAGCAGAAGATGCACTTCTCGGACTTCGAGAGCTTCGGGTTGAAGTAGATCTTCTTGTACGGGCAGCCGGCGATGCAGTTGCGGTAGCCCTCGCAGCGGTTCTGGTCGACGAGGACGATGCCGTCCTGGTCCCGCTTGAAGATCGCCTGCCGCGGGCACGCCGCGAGACATCCCGGGTTCGAGCAGTGGTTGCAGATCCGGGGCAGGTAGAAGAAGTGCGAGTTCGGGAAGTCGCCGCCGCCCGCGTCCTCGTCCCAGTTCGGGCCTACGGTGTTGTCCTGCTGGGCGACGAGCTCCGCCGCGTGCTCGAGGTCCTCGAGGTTGTAGTCCCACGGCACGCCGTAGTCGGCGTACTTCGACGGGACGACGCCGTCCTGGAGGTTGCCGGCCGCGTCGAACCCGCCGCCGAGCTGCTCCCACTTCTGCGGGTAGCCCGGGCCCGGCTTGGTCTCGACGTTGTTCCAGTACATGTACTCGCGGCCGTTGCGGTTGGTCCACTGGGTCTTGCAGGCCACGGTGCACGTCTGGCAGCCGATGCACTTGTTGAGGTCCATCACCATCGCCAGCTGACGCTTCGACATCAGGCCTTCCTCCCGGCCTTCTCGAGCTCGACGGTGGCCTCGTAGGCGTGCTGGTTGCCGTCCCAGTTGGTGCCGAACTTCAGGTGTCCCCAGCCGTCGGAGAGCTCGAGCAGGTTGAGCATGTCTCCGACCAGGGCGTTGTGGCCCTTCTTCTTGCGGAACATGAACGGCTCCCAGCCGTGCTCCATCACCACCGCGTCCTTGGGCACGCCGGGCACGAGCTTCGCCATCAGCTGCGTGTCTCCGAGGTCGTTGAACATGCGCACCTGGTCGCCGTCGGCGATGCCGCGCGCCGCCGCCGTCTCCGGGTTCACCATCACGTAGGGCTCGCCGCGGTTGAGGCGAAGCAGCGTCGGCGAGGTCTTGTAGGTGGAGTGGATCGACCAGCGCGCGTGCGGCGTCATCAGCACGAACGGGTACTTGGTCGGCCGCATCGGCTCGCGGGCGGTGGGCAGCGCCGCGCCGGCCTGGATCCACAGCTCGTGGTCCACGTAGAAGGTGAGCCGCCCGGTCAGCGTCTCGAAGCGGTGGTGCAGGTAGAGGTTGTTCTCGAAGGTGTTGTACGGCTTGTTGCGGTGCAGCGGGCTCGACTTCCCCGCCTTGTCGTTGAGCACCAGGAAGCCGCCGCGGTCGTACATCGAGGCGGTGGTGTTCGGCTTGAACTGGTCGACGTGCTCGAGCGCGTACTCGACCGCGTCCTTGTCGGTGCGCAGCTTGCCGCCGAGGGTGTACTCCTCGACCAGCTTGTCGAGCTCGCGGAAGCCCGACTGGGTGTGCGTCGGGTCGGGGACCTTCACGTACTTCTGGTCGCCGGTCTTCTGGAAGCGCTCGACGGCGATCGCCTGCATCTTCTCGGCGATCAGCGTGGCGATCTCCCACTCGCTCTTCGCCTCGCCGACGCGCTTCATCCCCGCCGCCGGGTGGACGATGTTCGCGAAGCGGTGGTAGCCGGGGTTGGTGCGGAGGTCCCACGCCTCGTAGTGCGACGTGCAGGGGAGGAGCACGTCCGCGTACGTCGCGAAGTCGCTCATCCGGTAGTCGCCGTAGGCGATGAACTTCGCCTGCTTCAGGAAGGCGTCCCTGTAGGAGCCCTTGTTGCGGCGGAACCGGGCGTCCGCGAACAGGAGGAAGGTCTCGACGTCGGTCCAGTACGGCTTGCCTTCCTTGTAGCCCTCGTCGTTCTTGCCCTTCTGGAGCAGCGCCTCGACCTTGGCGCGGTACGAGGCCTTGCTCTCGCCGGTGCCGCGGCGCACGTCGGCGTCGGAGTACTGCTTGTCGAAGTCCTTCAGCTGGTCGCCGAGGACGAACTCGCTGACGAAGCCGGAGGCGAAGCGGTGCTGGTACCGGCCGTCGAAGCCGGAGAGCCCGCCGAGGCCGGTGATGTTCCACTCGTTCTCGGTGGAGAGGCCGCCCTCGGGGCCGAGCTTGCCGGTGAGCGCCGCCAGCGCCGAGATCGCGCGCTGCGAGAGCATCCCGTTGAAGTGCTTGCCGATCGAGAAGCCGAGGGTGATCAGCGCGACCTTCGACCGGGTGAGATCGCGGGCGAGCTCCGCGACGATCGTCGGGTGGACGCCGGTCACCCGCTTGGTCTTCTCGGCGCTGAACCGCGCCAGCTCGGCCTTGAAGAGCGAGAAGGCGGTGGTGACCTGCACGCTCTTGCCGTTCGCGAGCCTCGCCGTCCAGGTGCCCTCGAGCGACGGGTCGATCTTCCAGCCGAGGTCCTCGAGGCGGAGGGTGTCGACCTTGCAGCCCTCGCCGCCGGGCATCGGGGTGAGCTTCCCGGTCCTGGCGTCGTGGGCGAGGAAGACCTCGTGGGCGTGCTTCGCGTCCTTCGGGAAGAGCTCGGCGAGCTTCCGGTCGAGGTTCGCCGCCTTCGGGTCGAGATCGGAGAGCCGGAGCAGCTTGCCGTCGTCCTTGCGCACGAGCAGCGGCAGGTCGGTGAAGGTCTTCACCCGCTTCGGGTCGTAGAGCTTCTTGGCGACGATCTCGTGCATCACGGCCATGGCCAGGTGGCCGTCGGCGCCGTTCTTCACCGGCACCCAGAGGTCGGCGTGGATCGCGGTGGAGTTGAACTCCGGCGTGATCACGACGACCTTGCTGCCGTTGTACTTGCCTTCCCACAGGTAGTGCGCGTCGGGGATGCGGGAGGTGTTGGGGTTGCAGCCCCAGAACACCGCCACGTTCGTCTGGTAGACGAAGTCGTATGTGGCGCCGATGTTGCCCTCGCCGTAGACGACCGAGGTGCCGGGGAACATGTCTCCGACGTAGCTGGCGATGTACGGACGCACCGCGCCGAGGAGCGTGCCGAGCCGCTTCACCGACGCGGCCTTCGCCTCGGTGAGCACGCCGGCGCCGATGTGGACGTAGTTCCCGTCCGGGCCCTTCGAGAGCATCGTCTCGTAGAGGTGGGTGGCGACCTCGCCGATCGCCTCGTCCCAGGAGATCTTCTTCCACTTGCCGGCGCCGCGCTCGCCGACGCGCTTCATCGGGAACCTGAGGCGATCGCCCTCGTACATGTGCTGCGAGTGCTGCACGCCCTTGTTGCAGCCGCGCGGGTTGGCGTCGGGGATGTCCGGGGCGATCGCCGGGTAGCGCGCCGACTGGTTCTCGCGGGTGACCTTGCCGTCCTTGGTCCAGACCTCCCAGGCGCAGTTCCCCTGGCAGTTGACGCAGTGGTAGGCGAAGCCGCGCTCGCCGCCGTCGCCGAAGCTCTCGGCGAACTCGCGCCGGTACATGTCCTCGGTGGTCTGCGTCGGCGGCGGCTGCTTCGCCGCGTCGTCGATGCGGACCGGCTCCACGCCCTTCGCCGCCTCGGCGGGGCCGGTGACGGCCCCCACCGCGGCGCCGGCGAGGAGGTTCTTCAGGATGTCTCGGCGCGAGATGCTCATCGGGTCTCCGGGTGAGGCGCTACAGGCAGCCGCCGCCGGCCTTCGGCTTCGGCGGCACGTACTCGCCGGTGTCCTCCGGCAGGCCCTCGTCGCTCCACCCCTCCTGGCCGCCCGCGAGGTTGCGGGCCGAGGCGAAGCTCGCCTTGCAGCGCTCGAACGTCGCGGCGTCGCCGTCGGCGGAGACGACCACGGTTGGGACCGAGGCGACGATGCGCTTCATCGCCTCCTCGGGCGTCTTCGACGGATCGCAGCCGGGGAAAGGGATCGCCCCGGGCACGCGGGCGTCCTCGTACTCCTCGACGTCGTCGCGGACGTCGACGACCTGGAGCACGGAGTTCTTCCGCGCCAGGGCGCGGTAGAGCTCCTTCGGCTCGAGGGCGACGCCGGCGGTGAGGGAGGCGTTGGCCCGGGCCTCCCCGACGACCGCGACCACGAGCGCGGCGATCACCGCGAGGTAGACGGCCAGCTCGACGCGCTTCATGGCGTCTCCGCGGCGGCGGGCGCCCTGGTGGCGGCGGTCGCCAGCCGCTCGTTCTCGGCGTGCAGCGAGAGCCACCCGAGGGCCAGCGCCGCGATCGCGAACAGGAACATCACTCGCACCTGCTTCTTCACGGTCGCCTCCTCGCTCAGTCGTAGACGCGGTCGCCGGACAGCTGCGCCGCCGGGAGATCGAGCTTGCGAAGGGCCAGCCGTGCGTTGCCCACGGCCATCGAGACGACGAAGAACGTGCCCGCCATCGCGAAGCTTCCGAGGGAGAGCGTCGGCCACGCCGAGATGAAGGCGCCGGTCGTACAGCCGCCGCCGATCATCGCGCCCGCGCTGAGCACCAGGCCCGACGCGAACGACCGGCCCAGCGCCGGCAGGTACAGCACCTTCTGCACCGGCGGGCCCGCCTCCGCCGCCGAGGGCAGCGAGAAGGCGCGGGCGAGGAGCCCGCCCGGCACCGTGCCGAGGAAGAGCGCCGCGCGCCAGACGAGGTCGTCGCTCATCGCCGGCACCGCCTCGAGCGGCATGCCGACGAGCTGCGCCGCCCAGCCGACGCTGGCGAGGAGCGCCCCCGAGAACCCGAGGTAGCCGTCCTGCGCGGTGGCGAGCACCACCAGGGAGCCGCCGATCATGCCGCCAGCCATCCAGCTCCATTCGCCCCGGACGTGGTCGAGGAGCCCCTTGCGCTCGGGCTCGAGGCTCCGCTCCGGTGTGAGCCGGTCGATGGCCACGACGATTCCGAAGACCGCCGCGCCGAAGACGAGGGCCACCGGGCCGTACGGGAGGCCGAGCACCCCCGGGAGGGTGAGCGGCAGCTGGTGCGCGGAGATGATCCCGACGCTCACCAGCTGCTCCTTGAAGGCCGAGTAGAGGATCACGCCGGCCACCAGGCCCACCACCGCGGCGAGCGCGGCGAACTTGTGCTCGCCCGTCCGCCCGCCCGCCTTCGTCATGCAGGTGCCCGGGCAGAGGCCGGTGAAGCCGAGCGCGCCGCCGAACATCACCCCGCCGACGAGGTGGGCGAGGCCCATGTACGGCATCACCCGCGGGGTGAGGCCCCACGGCTCCGCGACGCCCGTCACCGCCGCCAGCCCGTAGAGCAGGGCGGCGGTCGCGATGGCGGTGAACGCGAACTTCATGATCTTGGTGTCACGGAGGGTGAGCATGCCCATCACCCGCGAGTAGCGGACGGCGCCGACCTTGTAGAGGACGACGCCGAACGCCATGCCGGTGAGCAGCCCTTTGACGAACGGAAGCATGGATGGCTCCGAGGTACGGGTGCGCTGCGCGGCCTACGGCTGGGTGCCGAGCGGGAGCGCGGGGTCGTTGCCCCACTCGTCCCACGAGCCGACGTAGACCTTGGCCTTGTCGTGGCCGGCGCGGCGGAGCGCGAGGTACTGGAACGTGCCGCGCCCGAGGCCCACGTGGCAGTAGCTGATCACCGTCTTGGTCGCGGCGTAGCCGTTCTTCTCCAGCTTCTTCAGCTGCTTCTTGAGATCGGCGGCGTCCTTGAGCGTCGGCTTGCCCGGCTCGCCGGACTTGTTGCCGGCGTACTTCGTCCAGGGCGAGAAGACCGCGCCGGGGATGAAGCCGCCGCGGGCGACGGTGACCTCCTTGCCGAAGGCCGTCAGCGCCGACTGCAGCGTCTTGCCCGTGTACTCGTCGAGGTTGTGGCGCGCGTCGAGGAGGAGGAAGGCGGCCGGATCCTTGGTGGCCTTCTCGACCTCCTCGCGGGACGCGAGCATCTGCCACTGCACCGCCGGCGCGAACGAGGCCGCTGCCGGCTTCGCGCCGTGGCCCGCCTCCACCGCGCCGCCCGCCGCCTTCCACGCGGCCAGGCCGCCGTCGAGGATCTTCACGTCCTTGTGGCCGTAGAGCGCGAGGAAGAACCAGGTGCCGCTGGCGTTGGCGCCGGGGCCGGCGTCGTAGACCACGACCTTGGTGCCGGCGCCGATGCCCATCGCGCCGATCACCTTGGCGGCGGTGGCCTCGCACATCGGCAGGCCCTTGCACTTCTTGACGTCGTCGAGGAGGTGCAGGTCGTGGGCGTAGGCGACCACGCTGCCCGGGATGTGCTCCTTCTCGAAGGCCTTGTCGGCGTCGGCGAAGACGAAGCGGACGTCGGGCTTGCCGGCGAGCGCCTTGGCCTCGTCGGCGGTGACGAAGAGCTCGTCGGCGGCGGCGCTGCCAGCCACGAGGAGGACTGCGGAAACGATCAGGGCTCTCACTTCTTGCCTCCAGGCGTGCCCTTGCGGGCGTTCGGGGCCGGGCGCCTGAGGCGGACCGGCTTGCGTGCTTCGGGACGGGTCGAGGTGCCGGACTGGATGCGGAGCCGCCGGGCGCGCAGCTCGGTGACGCCGAGGTCGAGGCGGCGGGCGCGGAAGCCGCTCTGCCGCAGCGCGCGCACCGCGTCGGCCGCGAGGAAGCAGAAGGGCCCTCGGCAGTAGACGACGAGCTCGCGATCGCGCGGGAGCTCCGAGAGCCGGCGCGGGAGCTGGTCGATCGGGATCGAGAGCGCGCCCTCGACGTGCGCCGCCGCGTACTCCTCCTCGGGACGGACGTCGACGACGGTGGCCGCGCCGGAGCGGACGCGGTCGAGGACGTCGTCGTCGTCGAGCTCGTCGGGCGGCTCGGAGCCGGCGCCGAGCTCGGTGAGGAGGCGATCGACCTCGGCGAGGCGGCTATGCGCGAGGGCGCGGAACGCGCTGAGGAACGCCGGCACGCCCTCGCCGGGCACGCGGTAGACGACCCGCTGCCCGTTGCGCTCGCTCTCGACGAGGCGCGCGTCCTTGAGGACCTGTAGGTGCTGCGACGCGTTGGCGACGGTGAGCCCGCACTGCTCGGCGAGCGGCTCGACCGCGCGCGGGCCCTGGACGAGCAGCTCGAGGAGGCGGAGGCGCAGCGGGCTCGCCAGCGCCTTCCCCAGCCGGGCGAGCTCCTCGTACAGGGCGGCGGATGTACGCCTGCGATCCGACATTCGGTTGCTCCGTTGTTCAAGAACTATCTTGAATGAGCGAGTATCAAAGTCAAGTAGCATGGGCCCGCCCCCCCGAGAAGGAGCCAGGATGCGTCGCAGAGATCTCCTTGCCGCAGGTATCGCCAGCGCCGTCGGCGCCGCGCTGCCGTGGGAGGCACGTGCAGCGGACGGCGGGCTGTACAAGCTCGCGAAGCGGCCCACCAACTACGAGGCGCCGCGCGCGGCCTTCCTGCACCGCGTCACCCCGCTCGACTCCTTCTACCTGCGCAGCCACCACGACGCGCCCGCCGTCGATCCCGCCGCGTACCGGCTCGAGCTCGGCGGGCTCTTCGAGAAGGCGAAGGCGTTCACGCTCGCGGACCTCGAGCGGCTCCCGCAGCGCGAGGTGGAGGCGGTGCTGCAGTGCGCCGGCAACGGCCGCGGCCTGTTCGTGCCGCGGATGCCGGGCGTGCAGTGGAGGCAGGGCGCGATGGGCAACGCGGTGTGGCGCGGCCCGCGGCTCGCCGATCTGCTGAAGGCGGCGGGGCTGAAGGCCGAGGCGAAGAACCTCGAGCTCGCCGGCGCGGATCGGCCGGTGCTGCCGACGACGCCGCAGTTCATCCGCAGCATCCCGGTGGCGAAGGCGCTGCACGAGGACACCATCGTGGCGCTGTCGATGAACGGCCGGCCGCTGCCGGCGCTCCACGGCGGGCCGGCGCGGCTGGTGGTGCCGGGCTGGGTCGGCGACGACTGGACCAAGTGGATCGCGCGGATCACCGCGCTGCCGGGCGAGTCGGACGCGTTCTTCTACAAGACGGGGTACCGGGTCCCCGACGGCCCGGTGAAGCCCGGCGAGGCGGTGCCGCCGGAGCGGATGGTGACGATGACGACGCTCGACGTGAAGTCGGTGATCGCGGCGCCCGCGGAGGGCGCGGTGATCGGGCTCGCGGGTGCCGAGGTGAGCGGCGTCGCCTTCTCCGGCGGCGCCGGCGTGGCGAGGGTCGAGGTATCGACCGACGGCGGCAGGAGCTGGAAGGACGCCGCCCTCGAGAAGAGCCCGACGAAGTACGGCTTCGCGCGGTTCGTGGCGCCGTTCCGCCCGGCCGCGCCGGGCCGGTACCGGATCGCGGCGCGGGCGACGGACGAAGCGGGGAACGTGCAGCCGATGGAGCCGGCGTGGAACCCGAGCGGGTACCTCTACAACGCGGTGGACGTGGTGGAGCTCGAGGTGCGGTCGTGAAGCTCGTGATCGTTCTCGTGGCGGCGGCGATCGTGTCGGGGGCGTGCGCGGAGCCGAAGCCCGCGACGCCGGCCGCGCCCATCGC
>CAZDGH010000041.1:0-5155 GCA_964504805.1 uncultured Myxococcales bacterium
CCGGCCGTCGTGCGCCCAGCGGTTCGCTGGCGCCCGCGGCCGTCGGCCGGCTTCGTTCGTCAGGGGGGACACGATGAGAAGGCCGGGGTTGGGACTGCGGCGGAACGGACCTCTCGCGCGGCGCGGGTGGTCCTCGAGAGGCTTGGGCTCGCTCGCGTGGAAGCTCGGCATCCTCGCGATGACGTTCGCGGTGGGCTGCGACGTCTCGGACACCGAGGCGCCGCCCGAGAGCACGGGCGACGACTTCAGCGAGGCGCAGCACGAGCTCGAGGCCAACAAGGCGGACCTCGACTTCATCCTGAGGCAGATCAAGATCGCCGAGCAGCACGCCGCCGGCGTGCCGCTCTCCTCGCTGGTCGAGAGCCCGCTCCTGCCGTTCGGCCTCCGGACGGTGGACGGCTCGTTCAACAACATCGAGCCCGGCCAGGAGCTGTTCGGCTCCTCGGACCGCGACTTCCCGCGGCTCCTGCCGATCATGCTCCGCGACGCCGAGCCGGCGACGTTCGATCCGGACGGCCCGGGCCCGCTCACCGTGGGGAGCCCGAGCTCCTACACCCAGTTCGACGGGCTGGTGTTCGACTCGCAGATCCGCATGGCTTCGAACCTCATCGTCGACCAGTCCGCGGCGAACCCCGCGGCGGTCGCCGCGGCGGCGCAGACCGACGGCTCGATCGCGAACGTCGGCGGCAGCGACAGCTTCTTCATCCCCAACGTGGCGCCCGACGTCGGGCTCTCGGCGCCGTACAACGCGTGGTTCACGTTCTTCGGCCAGTTCTTCGACCACGGCCTCGATCTCGTCGACAAGGGCGGGAGCGGCACGGTCTTCATCCCGCTCCGCGAGGACGATCCGCTCTTCGTGCCGGGCAGCCCGACGAACTTCATGGTGCTCGACCGCGCCACCAACAAGCCGGGCCCCGACGGCATCCTCGGCACCGGCGACGACGAGCGCGTCCACCACAACAACACCACGCCGTTCGTCGACCAGAACCAGACGTACACCTCGCACCCGTCGCACCAGGTGTTCCTCCGCGAGTACGCGCTCGACGGCTCCGGCCGCCCGGTCTCGACCGGCCGGCTGCTCGACGGCGCCCGCGACGGCCTCGCCAACTGGCGGGAGGTGAAGGAGCAGGCGCTCACCGTCCTCGGCATCGTCCTCACCGACGCCGACGTCTTCGACGTGCCGCTGGTCGCCACCGATCCGTACGGCAAGTTCATCCCGGGCCCGAGCGGCTTCCCGCAGGTGGTCTTCGGCGGCAGCCTGGTCGAGGCGAGCCTCGGCTCGCCACTGTCGGTCGCGGGCGCGAGCCGCACCGGCCAGGCCTTCCTCGACGACATCGCCCACAGCGCGGCGCCGAAGCCCGGCCTGCTCCCGGACCCCGACGGCGTCGTCACGCCGGCGCCGCAGCCCGCCGGCACGTACGACGACGAGCTCCTCGCCGAGCACCGCTGCACCGGCGACGGCCGCGGCAACGAGAACATCGGCCTCACCGCCGTCCACAGCATCTTCCACGCCGAGCACAACCGCCTCGTCCAGGCCACCAAGGACCTGGTCATCGCCACCGTCAACCCGACCTACATCGCCGAGTGGCTGCTGCCGGGCGCGAACCTCGGCGACGGCGTGCAGGAGTCGGAGTGGAACGGCGAGCGGCTCTTCCAGGCCGCGCGCTTCGGCACCGAGATGCAGTACCAGCACCTCGTCTTCGAGGAGTTCGCCCGCAAGGTGCAGCCGGAGGTGAACCCGTTCATCGGCTACGACAGCACCATCGACGCGGCGATCGTCGCCGAGTTCGCGCACACCGTCTACCGCTTCGGCCACTCGATGCTCAACGAGAACGTCTCGCGTCGGGACCTCTCCGGCGTGCAGAACGACATCGGCCTGATCGAGGCCTTCCTCAACCCGCTCGAGTTCGCGAGCAGCGGCGCGACCGACATGGAGTCGACGGCGAACATCGTCCGCGGCACCACCCGCCAGGTCGGCAACGAGCTCGACGAGTTCGTCACCGGGGCGCTGCGCAACAACCTGCTCGGCCTGCCGCTCGACCTCGCCACCATCAACCTCGCCCGCGGCCGCGACACCGGCGTCCCGCCGCTCAACGAGGCGCGCCGGATCTTCTACGCCCAGACCTCGAACTCGGCGCTGCTGCCGTACGAGAGCTGGATGGACTTCGGCTTCTCGATGCGCCACTTCGAGTCGCTGACCAACTTCGTGGCCGCGTACGGCACCCATCCCGACCTCGTCGCGGCGCCGACCCTCGAGCAGAAGCGGGCCGTCGCGGCGGCGATCGTCGGCGCGGCGGACGGCACCGTGGCCCCGGCGGACGCGCCGGCCGACGCGGTCGACTTCATGTTCTCGAGCGGGAGCTGGGCCGGCGTCGAGACCGGCATCGACCTCGTCGACTTCTGGATCGGCGGCCTCGCCGAGCGCCAGATGGTCTTCGGCGGCCTCCTCGGTCCGACCTTCAACTTCGTCTTCGAGGTGCAGCTCGAGAAGCTCCAGGACGGCGACCGGCTCTACTACCTGAGCCGCACCGCCTCGCTGAACTTCCTCACCCAGCTCGAGCAGAACACGTTCGCCGAGCTGATCATGCGCAACACCGACGTGCGGAACCTCCCGGCGGACTCGTTCTCGTACCCGGCCTTCATCGCCGACCTCCGCAACCTCGGCGCCTCCGGACCGATCCTCGACGACCCGCTCACCACCGACGTCGACGAGTCGGTGGAGCTGCGGCGCATGCCGGACGGAACCGTCCGCTACACCGGCATCGAGCACATCGTGATGGGCGGCACCGAGGGCGCCGACCGCATGCGCGGCAGCGAGGGCGACGACACCTTCTGGGGCCACGGCGGCAACGACCGGATCGAGGGCGGCGACGGCAACGACTCGCTCAACGGCAACGACGGCGACGACATCATCACGGACCTGAACGGCATCGACAACTACAAGGGCGGCCCCGGCAACGACGCCATCAGCGCCGGCCCGGGCAACGGCGATCTCATCCTCGCCGGCGCCGGCAAGGACTTCACCGTCGGCGGCCCCGACTTCAAGGAGACCTTCGGCGGCTCCGGCGACGACTTCATCATGGCCGGCGACGCGGAGAACGTGGTCTTCGGCGGCGAGGGCGACGACTGGATCGAGGGTGGCGACCAGGCCGACCTGATCCAGGGCGACAACGGCGACCCGTTCGAGGAGAGCCCCCTCCGCGGCAACGACGTCCTCATCGGCCAGAGCGGCGCGGACGACTACGACGCCGAGTCGGGCGACGACATCATGGTCACCGACCCGAACGTCGAGCGGCACCACGGCATGCTCGGGTTCGACTGGGTGACGCACAAGGGCTCGCCGGCCCCGGCCGACGACGACATGTTCTTCACCGGCCTCCGCCCCGACACCCTGGACAACCTCCGCGACCGCTTCGACCTGGTCGAGGCCGTCTCGGGCTGGGACCTCGACGACATCATCCGCGGCGACGACGTGGTGGCGGCGGATCTGCTCAACACCGATCCCGAGGCCGGCTTCAACAACGCGCTCAACGACGCCTCCCAGATCGCGCTCATCGACGGGCTGCAGGACGTCCTCGGCGCCGGGGTCACCTCGTTCGCCGGCGGCAACATCCTCCTCGGCGGCGGCGGCTCGGACATCCTCGAGGGCCGCGGCGGCGACGACATCCTCGACGGCGACCGCTGGCTGAACGTGCGGCTCGCCATCCGGGACGGCGTCGGCGCCGAGCGCGGGTGGGCGGACGTCATGAACGGCGTGATCCAGGACAAGAGCGGGTTCCTCGCCGGGACCGATCCCTCGCTGACGCTGCTCGACGCGGTCTTCGCCGGCCTGGTGAACCCGGCGCAGATCCACATCGTCCGCGAGATCCTGGTGGCGCCGGGCGTCCTCGACGTCGACACCGCCGTCTTCTCCGGCGCGTCGGCGGAGTACGTGATCACCCTGAACCCCGACGGCTCGCTCCGGGTCGCCCACGTCGGCGGCACGGCGCTCGACGGCGTGGACACGCTCCGGAACATTGAGCAGCTCTCGTTCCTCGACGGCACCATCCCGGCGGCGTCGATTATCGCCCCGTCCGACACCATCCCGCCGGCGCCGGTGACGAACCTCGTCCTCACCCCGGACGGCGCGGCGATCACCCTCACCTTCACGGCGCCGCCGGACGCGGTGTCGGTGACGACGCTCCGCTCCACGGTGGGCTTCGCGTCCTCGCCGACCGATCTCGTGAACCAGCTCGACGCCTCCGACGTCGACCTCACCACGCTGATCGACACCGACGTCGTCATCGGGACCACGTACTTCTACACGCTGTTCGCCCGTGACGCGGCCGGGAACTTCTCGGCCCCGACCACCGGCTCGACGACCGCCACGTTCCCGGCGCCGACCGCGACGCTCACCGCCACGGTGGCGGTGATCAACCCCGGCGAGTCGGTGACGCTCACGTTCTCGTCGACGAACGCGACCAGCGCCACGCTCACCCCGGGCCCGATCCCCGTCGGCACCCTCGGCAGCGTGGTGGTCACCCCGGCGGCGACCACGACGTACACCTACACCGCGACGGGCCTGGGCGGCTCGGCGTCGGCGTCGGTGACGGTGACGGTGACGGCGGCCGCCCCGGTGATCGGCGCGGTCACCATCGACCAGGCGCGGGTGCAGAGGACCCGCCTCCGGGTCCGCGGCACCGTGGCGCCGGACCAGCCGAGCAACACCGTGGCGGCGCGGGTCGACGTCTTCCGCGGCCTCCCGAGCCTCGGCGGCACGTCCTGCCCCGGCACGCGCCTCGGGTCGACGCCGGTGGATCCGCTCACCGGCGACTTCGACTTCCGGGCCACCTTCGGGAGCGTGTTCGCCGTCCCGACCCAGGTCTGCGTGCAGTCGTCGAGCGGTGCGGTGGCGACCTCCCCGGTCACGCCGTAGCGGCCGGCGGTAGGTAGCGACAGGGGCCGGCGGCGCGGACGCTCGCGCCGCCGGCCCTTGGCGTTGGAGGCGGGCTACGAGGCGAGAGGCAGGCTACGAGGCGAGAGGCGGGCGACGAGGCGAGAGGCGGGCTACGAGGCTACGAGGCTACGAGGCTACGAGGCGAGAGGCGGGCGACGAGACGAAAGGCGAGAGGCGGGCGACGAGGCTACGAGGCTACGAGGCTACGAGGCCACCGAG
>CAZDGH010000041.1:5255-22159 GCA_964504805.1 uncultured Myxococcales bacterium
GCTACGAGGAGAGGCTACGAGGAGAGGCTACGAGGAGAGGCTACGAGGAGAGGCTACGAGGAGAGGCTGCGAGGCGAGCTGCGAGGCTGCGAGGCTGCGAGGCGGACGCAGGGGCGGCCGCGATGCGCCGACCAGCGCCAGGCCCCGGCGTCGTGGCCTGCCTTGGCCTCGTAGCCTCGTAGCCTCGTAGCCTCGTAGCCGCTCTTGACTCGGGCGCTCGGCGAACACCCAGCCTCGTAGCCTCGTAGCCGCTTCTGACTCGTGCGCTTCGCGCTCACCCTCGGCTCACGCCCTCTGCTTCAGCGAGAGCACGAGCTCGAAGAGCGAGACCAGCGCCCAGCCGAGGAGCGCGCCGAGGAAGACCAGCGCGACGCCGACGGCGGGCGCGGCGGCGGCGGCGAGCCAGGTCGGCACCTTGCCCTGGATGGCGGCCTCGGCGAGCGGGGCGGCGAGGCCGAGGCGGGCGAGGAGGCCCATCGGCACGCCGTAGAGGGTCTCGGCGATCGCCGCGTAGACCCGGACCGGGAGCTTCGGGCGCAGCAGCTCGATCGCGATCCCGAGCACGCAGTACGCGACGGCGACGCGGAACGCGTAGCGCGCGAAGGCTCCCAGGCTGCCGGCGTGTGCCGCGGTGTCGTCCATCGCCGCGAGCGGTCTAGCACACGGGCCGCCCGCCTACTTGAGCTGCGCGAGCACCTTCTTCGCCGCCGCGGCCGAGGGCCCCTTCGGGGCGAGCTCGAGGTAACGCTTCAGCGCGTCGGACGCCGCCGCGGGATCCTCGCCGGTGGCGGCGAGGAAGAAGCCGCGCGAGAGGTGGATCTCCGGCTCCTTCGGCCCCAGCTCCGCCGCCCTCGTGTACGCCGCGGCCGCGCCGGCGTTGTCCGCCGCGAGCTCCAGGGCGCGCGCCAGCGCGAGCTGCGCCGCGGCCGAGCCCTCGTCGAGCTTGGCGGCCTTCTTCGCCTCGCGCACCGCCTTCGGGACGAACGCCTTGCCCTGGGCGAGGAGCGCCTCGGAGAGGTAGGCCCGGGCGCGCGCGCCGTTCTTCTTGTCGGCCTTGAGCTCCTTGAGCAGCGCCTTGAGCTCCTTCTCGGCCGGGATCGGCTTCTTGGTCGCGATCAGCGCCCGCGCCTTCCCGAGCCGCGCCCGGAGGAGCCCGGGGCTCTGCGCGAGCGCGGCCTCGAACGACGACAGCGCGCCGCGGCCGTCGGCGGCGGCGAGCTGCGCCTCGCCGTGGGCGACGGCGAGCGACGCGTCCGCCGGGGCCAGCTTGCGCGCCTGCTTGAAGGCGCGGGAGGCGGCGCCGGGATCGCCGGCGGAGAGCGAGATCTCGGCGAGGGCGCGGTGGGTCGCCGGCGCCTTGGGCGCGGCCTTCACCGCCTTCTGCGCCTCCTCGCGGGCCTCCTTCGTCTTGCCCTCGGCGCGGAGCACCAGGGCCAGGCCTGCGAGGGCCCCGCCGTCCTTGGCCTCGAGCGCGCGGGCCGCCTCGAACCGGCCCCGGGCGGCGTCGTGCTCGCCCTTGGCGAGGTGCGCGTGGCCGAGGGCGACGAGCGCCTCGCGGTGGAAGGGGTTCAGGCCGGCGGCCTCGGTGAGCTCGGCGATCGCCGGCTCGAGCTGCCCGCGCTCGAGGAGCAGCCGGCCCAGCGCGCAGCGCGTCTCCGGGTAGCGCGGGTCGGCCTCGACCGCCTCGCGGAGGAGCTTCTCGGCCTCGTCGAGGTTGCCCTCCGACGCGAGCAGCTCGCTGTACGCCCAGCGCCCCGCCGTGCGGGCCCGCGGGCCGGTGCCGAGCCGCTGGAGGTTCGCCCGCGCCGTCTCCTTGTCGCCGGAGGCGAGGTCCACGAGGGACAGGTACACGACCGCGTCCGCGGGCAGGCGCCCCTCGGGCTTCGAGGCCGTCGACCGGAGCTCGAAGCGCGCCCGGGCGAGATCGTTGAGCCGGTAGTAGGCGATGCCCTTGAGCAGGTGCAGCGCGCGCTCCTCGGGGCCCGCCTTCATGCCGACCACGTCGGCGAAGCGCTCGCGGGCGAGGAGCACCTGCGCGAGCTGCGCCTCGAGCACGGTGTCGCCGGGCCGCGCCTTCACCGCCACCTCGAGCGCGTCCTGCGCGCGGTCGAGGGCGCCGGCCTGCAAGTAGGCCTCGGCGAGGGTGGCGACGAGGTCGAGGCGCGCCTTGATCGCCGCGTCGTTCGCGGAGAGCACCTCGAGCGCCTGCGCCCGCTGGCCGAGCGCCGCGTGGAGCCGCGCCCGGAGCAGCGAGAGCTGCGGCCGCGCGCCGACCGGCACCGCCTCGCCGGCGCCGAGCTGGGCGAGCGCGGCGAGCGAGCCCTCGAGCAGCTTCGGGTCCTTCGAGGACGCGAGGCGCGACTCGGCGGCGCCGAGGAGCGCGCCCGGGTGGTCCTCCGCCACCGCCAGCGCGAGCCCGTAGTACTTGAGCGAGTTCTCGTGATCGTCCCGCGAGCGGAAGTAGTCGCCGACGCGCACGAGCGTCGGCACGTGGCTCGGCATCTCCTTGATCGCCGCGTTGAAGCGGTCGATGGCCTGCGACGGCTGGTTGCGCTCGAGGAGCACGGCGCCGGCGAGGCTGTGCAGCGTCGGCCCGGCGTCCTCCACCTTCACGCCGAGGATCTCGTCCTCGATCGCCTTGCGCGCCGCCGGCTCCGGCGTGAGCCCGGCGAGGGTCCAGCGGGCGGCCAGCACCGCCTCGGGCTCCGCGGCGCGGACGGCGGGGAGGTCGAGGAGCTGCTTCGCCTCGTCGGCGCCGGCCTCGCCGTACACCGCCGCCAGGGTCGCGAGCGCCTGTGCCCGCAGCGCCTTCGCCGGCGCGTTCTCGTCGTCGCGATCGAGCACCTTGGCGAGCGCCTCGAGGCTGGCGCGGTAGGCGGCGAGGGTGTCGCGGGTGAGGCCGTTCCGCGCCTTGGCGGTGTAGTCGGCGATGTCCTTCTCGCGGGTCTGGGCGCGGACCCACAGGTACGCGACGCCGGACGCCGCCAGCGCCACCACGGTGACGACCGAGAGCGACACCGCGAGCCAGTGCCGGCGCAGGAAGCTCTTCGGCCGGGCCTGCTCGGTGTAGAGCCGCTGGCGGAGCTCCTTCTCGTACTCGGCGGCGATCGCCGCCGCCTGCTGCGCCGCGACCCGCTGCTGCTCCGGCGGCGCGGTCTCGACCCGCGCGGCCGGCGCCGGCGCCGGGACGTCGGGGATGTCGCCGAGCAGGTCGAGCGCCGAGGGCTTGCCCTTGATCGGCGGCGGCTTCGGCTTCGGCGGGAGTGGCTCGGTCCTCGCGTCCGGGTCGACCCCCGGCGGCAGCGGCAGGGTCCGGACCGACGCCTGCGGGTCGCCGCCGAGCGCCGGGAGCGGGTCGGTCTTGGCGCCGCCGTCGAACGCCGGGCGGGAGCCGGGCGGATCCTTGTATGGCGAGAGCGGCTCGGTCTTGCCCTCGAAGCCAGGGCGGACCGCGGCGCTCGACGGCCCGGCGGCGAGCGCCGACGGCGGCACCTCGAGCGGCGCGATCGGCCCGGCGGCCGGCGCGCCGGCGCCCTCGCGGGCGGCGAGGGTGAGGAAGGTGCTGGTGAGGCCCGGCATCACCTCGTCGTCGGCGGGCCCCGCGCGGCGGGTGGCGGCCTCGAACGGGTCCTCGGCGGCCGGGGCCGGCGCGGGCGCCGCGGCGGGCTTGGCGTCGACCAGGGTGGAGTCGCCGATCGGCTCCGCGGGCCGGTCGGCGCCGGGCCATACCGGACCGCCGGGCGGGTCCGGGTGGGTGTCGTCGAAGCTCGCCGGGCCCGCCGCCGCCGCGCCGCCGGCCGGGGCTCCCTCGGCCGTGGCGTCGACGGTGGTGTGGTCCCGCTGCTCCTGCACCGGCCCGCCGCCGAGCGCGCGCTGCGCCTGCTCGAGCCACTGCCGGACGCGGCCGTCCCCGGGCTGCAGCTGCACGGCCTTCTTCAGGATCGGGAGCGCGGACCGGTAGAGCTGCTTGTGGAGCAGCACCTCGCCGATGAGGTTGTAGGCGTAGGGGTTGTCCTTCTCGATCGCGACCGCCTGGTCGAACTGCTCCATGGCGTCGACCGGCTTGCCGAGGTTCAGGAGCGCCTTGCCCCAGAGGACCCGGCCGACGATGGAGTCCGGGTGGTGGTCGAGGCCCCGGGCGACGACGTCGATGGCCCGGCCGTTGTCGCCCTTGTCGATCAGGGCCTTGGCGAGCTCCACGAACACCATCGAGCCTGGGTCGGCCGAGAGGATCTGCTCGTACTTCTCGACCATCGACTTCGCCATTCGGGCGACCTCGAGCGACGGGGCGGGCGATGCGTGGTGCGCCGGACTCTACCAAGGGAATCCGGCCCACGAAACGCTTCACAACCTCGCAGCGCGCCTCGGGTTTGTGCCGGTGGGACCCTCTGCTACCCTGGCCTCGTGCGCACCCTCGCGGCCTGCCTGCTCGCCCTCCTCCCGATCGTCCTCGGCGCGTGCGGGAGCACCAAGTCCCAGGGCCGCGAGAAGCTCGGACTCGCGACCCGGGACGTCTTCGACTCCTTGCAGTACGGGGACTTCCAGGTCGTCGCCCAGTACCTGACGCCCGAGAACCGGACCGACTTCCTGGCGCGGGCCTACGGCGCGGAGAAGAACCTCAAGATCACCGAGTTCTCGCCGGTGGGGATGGATCTCTCCGAGGACGAGAGCTCGGCGCGCATGGTCACGCGCATCTCCTGGTACGAGCTCCCGTCCACCAGCGTGAAGACGGAGAACGTCTTCCTCGACTGGCGGAAAAGGACGGGGAGTGGCGGATCGAGCAGGTGGTCGGGGGGCCCTTGCCGGTCCCCGATCCCGCCGCGACGCCCCCGCCGCCGGCGGAGGCGCCGCCCGAGAAGCCCGCGGGCTAGAACGGCCCGGGGCTAGAACGGGATGTCGTCGCCGCCGCCCGAGCCCGGGGGCGGCTCGCCGTAGTCCGGCCCGCCTCCCATGTCGTCGCCCGCCGGCGCGCCCCGGCCGCGACCGCCGCCGCCACCGCCGCGGCCGTAGCCGCCACCGCCGCCGCCGCCGCCCTCGCCGCCGTATCCGCCGCCGCCGCCCTCGCCGCGGCCGCCGAGGAAGACGACCTGGTTGGCGACGATCTCGGTCGTGTAGCGCTTCTGGCCTTCCTTGTCCTGCCACTCGCGGGTCTGGAGGCGGCCCTCCACGTAGCACTGGCGGCCCTTCTTCAGGTACTCGCCGCAGAGCTCGGCGAGCTTCCCCCACACCACCACCCGGTGCCACTCGGTGCGCTCCTGCTTCTGCCCGGAGCCCTTGTCGGTCCACGAGTCGGTCGTCGCCATCCGGAAGTTCGCGACGGGCTGCCCGCCGGGCGTGAAGCGGACCTCGGGGTCCGCGCCGAGGTTGCCGAGCAGGATCACCTTGTTGACGCTGGCCATGATCGTTCCTTCGGGAGCGGCCGGCGTCGCGCCGGTCGCACTGGGGTAAGAGGCCGGCGTCGCGCCGGCCCCACGTTGCGACCGCGGGTCTAGCACGGGGGACTGACAGCGGCCCCGAGGCGGAAGCTGGCGGCGCGGGTCAGCCCCCGCCAGGCGCGGCCGTGCCGGCGGGCGGCGCCTCGACCGGCGCGTCCGCCGCCACCGGGGCCGGGACGTCCGCGAGCGAGGCGAGGTGCTCCGCCACCCGCGCCTCGAGCTGCGTCGCGAAGGTCGCGAGCCGCGGCTCGGGGCCCGCCGACGCCTTCCGGAGCGCGTCGACGAACGGGTGCGCCGGCGCCGGCTTGCCGCCCGCGTCGGCGGGCGTCGAGGCGTGGATGCCGCGGGCGAGGAGCTCGAGGGCCGACGCCTGGGCGCCGTCCTCGGCGACCTTCAGCGACGCGAGCAGCTCCTCCGGCGCGGTGCGGCCGACCTCGGCGAGGCCGTGGGAGAGCTCCTCGCGGAGCGCGGCGTCGTCGCCGGCGAGGGCGGCCACGGCGAGGAGCTTCCCGAGCGCCTCCTCGTGGCCCTCGGCGGCCAGCTCGAGCAGGGTCGGCACCACCAGCGGCTGCACCGGCAGGTCGCGCCCCGCGGCGCGGAGCCGGCCGTACACCTCCGCGGTCGGCTCGAAGCCGTCGAGGACCGCGCGCGCCGCCGACGAGTCTCGGCGATCGGAGAGGAAGAGCGCCTCGGCGATCACCGCCCGCAGCGCCGGGTCGCGCTCGCTCCGGAGCGCGCCGCGGAGGAACGGCGCGTTGCGCGGGTCCTTGGCCTTGCCGAGGTTCGCGTAGGTGAGGATGCGGGACTGCAGCACGTCGCGCGGCGTCGACGGGTCGCGCGGCGGCGGCTGCGCCGAGGCGACCGCCGCCCGGGTGCGCTCGTCCGAGCCCGCCGAGGCGACCGCGGAGGCGATGGCGTCGACCGCCGGGAGCACGCCGGAGAGCCGCCCCGGGAAGTCGTTGACGACGATCGAGAAGACGTAGCGGCGCCCGCCCACCGAGGAGACGAACCCGGAGAGCGCGGTCACGTTCTGGAGGGTCCCGGTCTTGGCGCGGAGGCGCCCCTCGGCGTCGGTGCCGCTCATCCGGGTGCGCGTGGTGCCGTCGACGCCGGCGATCGGGAGCGAGGCGAGGAACTCCGGCGCCACCAGCTCCTGCCGCTGGGCGTACCGGAGCACCTTCACGAGCTGCCGCACCGAGAGGCGGTTCACGTCGTTGAGGCCCGAGCCGTTCCGCATCACGTACGAGCCGCGGGGGATCCCGACCTTCTCCTCGAGGAAGCCCTCGACGACGGCGACGCCCTTCTCCCAGGTGCCGGGCTGCCCCTGCACCTCGGCGCCGAGCGTCTTGAGCAGCTGCTCGGTCATGTGGTTCTGCGAGCTCTTGTTGAGCCGGTAGACCAGCACCGCGAGCGGCTCCGACATCGTCGAGAACACCGGCTTCAGCTTCCACGGCGTCACCCCGCGGCGGACGCGGCGCACGCGGATGCCCTGCTCCTTGAGCAGCCGCTTCAGGGTGTGGCCGGTGTACATCGCCGGGTTCGAGACGCGGCGCCAGAAGACGGTGCCCTCGCGATCGAGCGGGAGCCGGCCGTGGACGACGATCTTCTGCCGCTCGCCGCGGTCGAGCGACGCGACCTTGATGCGCTGGAGCGCGCCCTTCGGCGCGGTGTCGGTGCGGTTCTCGAGGTCGAGGTAGTCGGACGCGGGCTCGAGCTCCACGCGCCCCGGCGTGCCGGCCGACTCGCCCGGGTAGACGTGCACCTCGACGGTGTTGTGGTTCAGCGACATCGCGCCCGACGGCGCCATGTACGAGCTGTCCGAGTGATCCTGCTCCCAGCCCGGCCCCTCGTGCTCGGCGTCGAAGAAGGTGTCGTCGATGACCAGGTCGCCCTTCACCTCTTTGAGGCCGCGGTGCTTGAGCTCGCGGACGAGGGCGTAGAGCCGCTCGGTGGTGAGGGAGGGGTCGCCGCGGCCCTTCAGGTAGAGGTTGCCGTCGAGCACGCCCTTGTCGAGCTCGGCCTCGAAGAGGACGTCGGTGGCGAAGCGGTGGTGCGGGCCGAGGATCCCGAGGGCGGCGACCGTCGTCAGCACCTTCATGTTCGACGCCGGGTTCAGCAGCTCGTCGGGGTTGTAGGCGTAGACGAGCTTGCCGTCGTCGAGGTCGGCGACGGCGACGCCGACGCGGGCCTTGCCGAGGGCGGTCGAGCGGAGGATCTCGCCGACGGCGGCCGGGAGCGGATCGGTCGCGGGCGCCGGCTTCCTCGCGGCGGCGGCGGTCCCGGGCTCGGCGGCGAAGGCGGCGGCCGGCAGGCACCCGAGCGCGGCGGCGGCGGCGAGCGCCGTCAGAAGCCCACGCTCGGAACCCTGACGCACGGCGCACCTCGCGGATCGGGTGGTCGCCGGCGGCGCGCCGGCGCGGTCCGAAGGGTCCGATTGTAGGGAACGTCCGGTGTAAGCGGCAAACCCGTTCGCCAGGCGACGCCCGCGCGCGAAGCGCCGATAGCGCCTCTGGATTCGGTGTGGGCCGGTGAAGGCGCACGTCCCCTCCGGGCGGCCGGGCGGCCGCCCTCCGGCCGGGCCACGACGGTCGCCGCCGCCCGCCGCTTCCCGTACATTCCGCCCCCTTCGATGACGTCCCGGAAGTCCATCGCGCGCGCGGCGCTCCTCGTCCTCGTCCTGGGGTGCAGGCCGCCGCCGCCCACCGGGGCGGCGATCGTCCTCGGCCTCGAGGCGCCGCCGGAGACGCTCGACCGGCGCATGGCGCTGTCGACCAACGCCATGCGCCTCTGCCAGCTCGTCACGCCCGGCCTCACCCGGATCGACGAGCGCGGGCAGGCGGTGCCGGACCTGGCGGCGTCGTTCGTCGCGCCGGACCCGCGCACCTGGGAGTTCACCCTCCGTGAAGGCCTCGTCTTCTCCGACGGGACGCCGCTCACCGCCGAGGACGTCGCCGCCACCTTCCGCTCGGTGCTCGACCCCGCGACGAGGTCGCCGCACCGCTCCGGCTACGCCTACGTGGAGACAGTCGAGGCCGACGGGCCGCTCGTGGTGCGCTTCCGGCTCAAGACGCCGTTCGGCGCGCTGCCGGTCGACGCGACGCTCGGCGTGCTCCCCTCGCGGCTCCTCGCCGAGGCCGAGAAGGAGACGGTGCGCAAGCGGCCGATCGGCGCCGGGCCCTTCGTGGTGGAGCGCTGGGACGACGAGGACCGGCTGGTGCTGGCGCCGAACCCGCGCTACGGCGGCGAGATCCCGCGACACTGGCTCGAGGTGCGCACCGTGCGCGACGAGACCACCCGGGTGCTCGAGCTGCGCAAGGGCCGCGTCGACGTGGCGTTCAACGGGGTGAGCCCGGCGCTCTTGCCGGCGCTCCGCGAGGAGGAGGCGCTCTCGGTCGAGGTCGGCCCGGGCAACGGCGTCTCGTACCTCATGTTCAACCTCGAGGATCCCGTGACCGGGAAGCCCGAGGTGCGGCAGGCGATCGCCCACGCCCTCGACCGCGAGGCGCTGGCGCGCTTCAAGTACAAGGGCGCGGCGCGGCCGGCGACGTCGCTCCTGCCGCCGGAGCACTGGGCGCACGAGCCGGGGCTGCCCGCGTACGGCCGCGACCTCGCCCGGGCGAAGGCGCTCCTCGACCAGGCCGGGCTCCCCGATCCCGACGGCGACGGGCCGCTGCCGCGGGTGACGCTCCGGTACAAGACCTCGACCGATCGCTTCCGCCGCTCGCTGGCGCTGGTGATGCAGGCGCAGCTCGCCGAGGCGGGGATCGCCGTCGAGCTCTCGCCGCTCGAGTGGGGCACGTTCATGACCGACGTGAAGCGGGGCAACTTCCAGCTCGCCTCGCTGAAGTGGCCGGTCATCGACCCCGACCTGCACCGGCTCGCCTACCACTCGTCGTCGATCCCCACGCCGGAGAACGCCTGGGGCGGCGGCAACCGGATGCGCTACCGGAACGCGGCGCTCGACGAGCTGCTCGATCGCGCCCGCGAGCGGGCGGATCCCACCGAGCGGAGGGCGCTCTACGCCGAGGCGCAGCGGATCGTCGCCCGCGACCTGCCGGCGCTGCCGCTGCTCTGGGAGGACGCGATCTCGGTGCGGCGCCGCGGCCTCGAGGGCGTCTCGCTCGATCCGTACGGCTCCCTGCGGACGCTGGCGTCGGCGCGGCGGGTGGTCGAGTGATCGCGCCGCTCGCGCGCAAGGCCGCCGGCGCGCTCCTCGCCGCCCTCGGCGCGGTGGTGCTGGTGTCGCTCTTCCTCGACCTGGTGCCGGGCGATCCGATCGACGCCATCCTCGGCGAGCAGGCGCGGGAGGCGGACCGCGCCGCGCTGCGGGCCGAGCTGCACCTCGACGATCCGCTGCCGGTGCGGCTCCTCGCCTTCGCCCGGGACGTGGCGACGCTCGAGCTCCGGACCTCGGTGCCGCCGTTCCAGGACGAGGTGTTCCCGCGGATCGCCAAGGCGCTGCCGAACACCGCGCTGCTCGCCGGCGCGGCGCTGCTCCTGGCGCTCGCGCTCGCCTTCCCGCTCGGGATCGCCGGCGCGGTGCGGCCGGGGAGCAAGGTCGACGCGGCGGCGTCGGCCTTCGCGGTGGCGGGCGCGGCGATGCCGCGGATCTGGCTCGGGCCGCTGCTCGTCCTCTTCTTCTCGCTCCAGCTCGACTGGCTGCCGGTGTCGGGGCTCGAGGAGCCGGCGGGGCTGGTGCTGCCGGCGTTGACGCTCGGCACCGCGCTGGCGGCCTTCCTGGCCCGGATGATCCGCGCCTCGCTGCTCGACACCATCGGCGAGGACTACGTGCGCACCGCCCGGGCGAAGGGGCTGCCCGAGCGCGTGGTGATCGTGAAGCACGCGCTCCGCAACGCGCTGTTGCCGGTGCTCACCGTGATCGGGCTGCAGCTCGGCGCGCTCCTCGGCGGCGCGGTCGTCACCGAGAAGGTGTTCAACTACCCGGGCCTCGGGACGCTGCTGCTCCAGGCGATCGACCGCCGCGACTACAACCTCGTCCGCGGCTGCGTGCTCACCCTCACGCTCACCTACGTGCTCGTGAACGTGCTCACCGACGTGGCGTACGGCCTCGCCGATCCGCGCGTGCGGGGCCGGCGATGAGCGCGCCCGCCGCCGCCGCGCGGCCGCCGCGGAAGCTCCTGCCCGGCCTCGGTCCGCGGATCGGCGCGGCCATCGTGCTCTTCGTGGCGGCGGCCGCGCTGCTCGCGCCGCTGCTCTCGCCGGCGGACCCGCACGCGATCTCGCTGCCCGACGAGCTCGCCGGGCCGTCGGCCGCGCACCCGCTCGGCACCGCCGACAACGGCGTGGACGTGCTCGCCCACGTGCTCCACGGCGCGAGGGTGTCGCTCTTCGTCGGCCTGCTGGCGACGCTGCTCTCCGCCGTGGTCGGCACCGTCGTCGGCGCCGCCGCGGGCTTCCGGGGCGGGCTCGCCGACGACGCGCTGACGCGGGTGGTCGACGTGCTCCTGGCGTTCCCGGGGATCCTGCTGGCGCTCTTCATCACCTCCGTGCTCGGGCCGTCGCTCTTCAACGTGGTGCTCGCGCTCTGCGCCACCGGCTGGACCGGCTACGCGCGGCTCGCCCGCGCCCAGGCGCTCGCGCTCCGGGAGCGGGAGTTCGTGCAGGCGGCGCGGGCGCTCGGCGCGGCGCCGTCGCGGCTGCTCTTCCGGCACGTGATCCCGAACCTGCTCGGGCCGGTGGTGGTGCAGGCGACGTTCGGCGTGCCCGGGGTGATCCTCGCGGAGACCTCGCTGTCGTTCCTCGGCCTCGGCGTGCCGCCCGGGACGCCGTCGTGGGGCGCGCTCGTCGACCAGGGCACGCAGCACCTGGTCGCGGCGCCGCACGTCGCGCTCGTCCCCGGCCTCTGCATCGCCGCCACGGTGCTCGGGTTCAACCTGCTCGGCGACGGGCTCCGGGACCGGCTCGATCCGCGGCGGAGGTAGCGTGCGCGCGTGCTCGGCGAGCCTCGCGCTGCTCGTGGCGGTGGCCGGCTGCGACCGCGCGCGCGAGCCGCGTCGCCTGGAGATCCCGGCGGCGACGCTCGTGCTCGGCTGCGCGCCGAAGCGCGACGCGAGCTGCGCCGAGACCGAGCGGCCCGCGCGTCCCGTGCGCGTCGGGGCCTTCCGGATCGACGAGGCCGAGGTGACGCAGGGCGCGTACGAGCGCTGCGTCGCCGCCGGCGCGTGCCGCCGCCCGCGGGGCTCCTACGATCCGTCGCGCGAGGCGCGGCGGCCGGTGGTGGAGGTCGCGTGGTCCGACGCGCGGGCGTTCTGCGCCTGGGCCGGGGGCCGCCTCCCCTCGGAGGCGGAGTGGGAGCTCGCCGCCCGCGGCACCGACGGCCGCGTCTTCCCGTGGGGCGACGCGGCGCCGACGTGCGATCGCGCGCACCTCCGCGGCTGCGGCGCGGCGCCCGCGGAGGTCGGCGGCCGTCGCGCCGGCGCGAGCCCGTACGGCGTGCTCGACCTCGCGGGCAACGTCGACGAGTGGGTCGAGGACGCGTACGCGCCGTACGGCGGCGCGGCGATCTCGGGCGAGCGCGTCGCGCGCGGCGGCGCCTACGACGCGTGGCACGCGCGCTCCACCGCACGGAGCGCGCTCGCGCCCTCGCACCGCGATCCGTGGCTCGGGTTCCGCTGCGCCTACTAGAGCCCTGGCGGCGTCGCGGCGCCGGGGCTCACCTGCAGCGCCACGCTCGACAGGGCGTTCTCGATCGCCAGCCGGATCTCGAGCTCGTGGGAGCCGGGACCGAGGGTCGTCGTCTGCACGCCGTCGACGCGCGACAGGACCGCGTCGCTCTCCGGGAGCGGGGCGCCGTCGCCCTCGACGGTGGCGCGGAAGACCAGGGCGTACGGCGCCGAGAGCGCGCCGAGGAACGGCACGCCTGCCGGCGGGGGGGACGGGCCGAAGTCGAGCGAGGCGACGAGGGCGCGACCCTCGGCGGGGCGCAGCTCGCCGGAGAGGTCGCCGGCGTACGAGTGCCACGAGACCTCGAAGCCGCGGCCCGGCTCCAGCGCCGGCGCGAGCGGCGCGAGCGTCTCGATCACCTCGACGGTGCCGGCCTCGTAGACCTCGACGACCGGCTCCTCCTCCTCGTCCTCGCCGCCGGCGTCGACCTCCACCTGCACGACGTGGCGGCCGCGCTCGGCGGGCGCCGGGAAGGCGAGGTACGCGGAGCCGACGACGGTGGGCGTCACCACCCGGCTTCCGACGTGGAGCCTCAGGGACGCGCCCTCGAACCCGGAGCCGAGCACGAGCACCGGCTGGCCGGGGACCGCGAGCGTCTGGGCGAGGCCGTCGACCTCGACCGGGAACGGCTGGGTGTCCTCGAGGCCTCCGCACGCGGCGGCGGCGAGCAGCGGAGCGAGCAGGCGCAGGCGCATCGGTCCCCCCTCGGTCAGGGCGCCCTCGACCGCGGCGCCCCTCCCAGGGAGCCTACCGGATCGGGCCGCGGCGTCGCTTGCCAGCGGCGCGGTGCGGGGCTAGAGCAGCGGCATGCGCACGCTCTTCTTCGCCGTCTCCGTCGCCGCCGCCTTCGCCTGCAGCTCCGCGCCGTCCGCGCCCGCCACGGCGCCCGCGGCCGCCGGCGAGGCCAAGCCCGCCGCGCCCGCCGCCGCCAAGCCCGGGCCGGACGGCAAGGTCCAGGTCGTCGCCACCAAGGAGGGCTTCGAGCCCAACCGGATCGAGGCGAAGGCCGGCCAGCCGCTCACCCTCGTCTTCACCCGCACCGAGGAGAAGACCTGCATGACCGGGGTCGTCTTCCCCGAGCTGGGGATCGAGAAGGACATCCCGATCGGCACGCCGGTGGAGGTGACGGTGACGCCGAAGGCCGACGGGAAGATCGCCTTCCAGTGCCCGATGGGCATGGGGAAGAGCACCATCGTCGGCGTGCCGTAGCGCGCCGCCGATCCGCTAGCGGAAGCCCGCCTCGTCCCGCTCGGTCTCGCGATCGGGCGGGTACGGACCCGACACCGGCGTGCGGCGCGCCTCGAACGCGCCCGCCGGCCTCGTGTCCTTCTTCATCGGCATGATCAGCCAGAGCGCCAGGTAGAGCGGCACGGCCCAGAAGCCGAGGAACGTCGTCACCACGAAGGCGATGCGGATGAGGGTGACCGAGAGGCCCCACTCCGCCGCCAGCCCCGCGCAGACGCCTGCGACGAGCTTGCCTTCGCGGCGGCGGTACCAGGAGCGCGCGAACGCCCCGCGCTCGACGCGCGAGCCGCAGAAGCGGCACTTGATCGCCTCGGCGCGGATGACCTCGGCGCAGTACGGGCAGGTCTTCGAAGGTCCGTCCATGGTGTCAGGCCTCGACGAGCTCGTCGCGCGGGGGCCGGCCGGCGGCGCCCGCCACGAGGGTGAGGAGGAAAGCGACCGCCGAGAGCCCGGCGAGCACGAGCGCGCCGAAGACGCCGCCGACGTAGAAGAGCGCGCCCTCCGGCAGGAAGGCGGGCAGGTAGCGGACGCCGAGCGCCGCGAGGCCGGCGTTGAAGCCGCCGATGAGCGGCAGGCAGAGCACGAACGCGAGGGCCGCCTTCGCGCCGGCGACGAGCGTCGCCTTGCGGCGCGCGGCGGCGAGGGCGGCGGCCTCGGCGGCGGCCTTGAGGAAGGCCTGCTCCACGATCGCCGGTGCCGGCGAGATCCTCGGGGCGTCGCCGAGCGGCGCGAGCAGCGAGAGATCGGCGGCGAGGGCGTGGCAGGCCTCGCAGCGGCCGAGGTGCCCGGCGAGCTCCGGCTCGCCCTGCCCCTCCGCCGCGGCGGCGGCCTCCGCGGGCTCGAGCGCGAAGAGGCGCTCCTCCGCGTCGACGCAGCTGATCGGCCGGATGTCGGTGCTCGTCGTGGTGCTCATGGTGCGACCTCTTCCGCGCGCTCGGCCGCGAGGGCCTCGAGCTTCACGCGCAGGCTCTTCACCGCGTGGTGGAGCCGGCTCTTCACCGTGCCGGCCGGGATGCCCGCCGCCGCGGCGACCTCGCTCTCGCCGAGGCCCTCGATGTACCGCAGGACGAGCACCTCGCGCTGCCCCGCCGGCAGGGTGGCGATGGCGGCGTGGAGCGCGCGGGCCTCCTGGCTCGAGGCGGCGAAGACGTCGGGGAGCGGCGCCTCGTCGGCGCCGTCGGGGATCTCGCCGTCCTTGGTGACCTCGGCGAAGTGCGAGGCCGAGCGGCGCCGGGCGGCGTCGCGGGTGAGGTTCACGGCGATCCGGTAGATCCAGGTGGAGAAGCGCAGGGACGCGTCGAACTCCGGCGCCGCCCGCACCACCTTCATCCACAGCTCCTGGAAGAGGTCGTCGGCGTCGGCCCGGCTGCGGGTCGAGCGCAGCAAGAGCGCGTACATCCGGTCCCGGTACCGCTCGAGCAGGACGCGCAGCGCCACCTGGTCGCCCTTGGCGACGGCGGTGCACAGCGCCTCGTCGGTCGAGGCGGTCTTGGGACCGTCGGCCATCGGCCTCCGCGCCACCTTCGGCTCCTCGCGCGCGGCGGCGCGACCGCCGAAGGCGAGGGCGAGGGACCTGAAGTCTAGAACCGCTTCTTCCACTCGTCGTCGTCCGCGTCGTACCGGCTCTTGTAGTACGGCTCGGGCGGCATCGGACCCGCCGCTACCGGGCCACCGGAAGGCCAGGTGCGGGTCTCGCGCGCCGTCCTCTCCGGGCTCGGCTCGTGCGCCGCGTCCGGGAAGAGGACCTCCTCGGCCCTGTCCATCACCTTCGCCACCGGGGAAGGCCTGCCCGCGGTGCCGGTGCACAGCCAGACGAGCGCGTACAGCCAGAGGCCGAGGCCGCCGGCGAAGACGGTGAGGGCGACGAAGCCGAGGCGCACGACCGTCGGCGAGATCCCGGCGGCGCGGCCGAGCATGGCGGAGACGCCGGCGAGCTGCCGATCGTCGGCGTCGCGCGTCCAGTCGATCGAGAGGGTGGCGCGGTCGAGGCCGCGGCGGCAGTGGCGGCACTTCACCGCCTCGGCGCGGATCGGCTCGTGGCAGTGCGGGCAGGGGCGCAGCTCGTCGTGCACGTCGCGTCTCCCGGGATCGCGCGGGGTTTCGATCCTGCTTCCGCGCGCTTCGGCAGGTCGTACGGACCCCGGCGGCCCGGGGTTCACGGGCACCGGCGGTGGGCCGGCGGGCGGCCAAGCCCCCGAAAGCCGGAGCGTTTCGGCCGGGGGCGTTAATTTGTGGGCTTCCGGCTCGGTGTTACGATCGCGACTCCCCCTGGTAGGAGCAGGTCGCACCCGCGATGCCGCCGACCGATCCCGAAGCGTCGCGCAAGCTCGCGGAGGAGCCGCGCCGGAGCGGCTTCGCCCTCAAGCTCGACGGCGGGCGCGTCTACCTGCACGCGGAGCGGGAGACCCAGCCGAGCCTGGGGCCGGCGCGGCTCGAGGAGCTGCTCCTCGAGATCCCCGACGTCTCGTTCCCGTTCGACGTCACCGGCGGCGCCGAGCGCTTCAAGTCGCGGCGCTGCCGCCTCGCGGCGCTCGAGCTCGCGGTGGAGCCCGCGGCGCTCGCCGCCGCGCTCGCGCCGGCGCTGCCCGAGGGCGGCCCGATCGCCTCGCTCGCCGCGGAGCCGCGCGACGGGTACGTGGAGCTCACCGGCGTCGCTCGCGGCGGCACCGCCGAAACGCCGTTCGGCGCGCGGCTCGGCCTCGACCCGGACGGCGAGCGGCTCCGGCTCGTCCTCTACGAGCTCCGGCTCTACGGCCCGCTCGTGCTCCCGCCGGCGATCCTCGAGGCGGAGCTGCTCGCGCTCGCGGCGGCCGCCGCCGGCGGCACGCGCGAGGGCGCGGCGGTGGTGCTCGCGCCGCTCGGCGCGGCGCTCCGGCGGCTGCTCCCGCCGCGCGGCTTCAAGCTCCCCGACGCGTCGGCGGCGCGGCTCGCCACCGCCGAGCTCGGGCCCGAGGGCCTCAGGCTCCGGTACGCGGCGGGCGCCGGCGCGCCGGCGTCCCCCGCCGATCCCGAGCTGCTCGCCGCCACCGAGGGCGCGCGGGCGTTCGCCGAGGCCGAGGCGCTGCTCGCGGCGGGCAAGCTCGACGAGGCGCGAGAGGCGTACCTCGCGCTCGGCGACGCCGCCGAGGTGCACCCGTTCGCCGCGTACCGCGTGCTCGGGCTGCTCGTCGCCCACGACCACGCCCACGACGAGGCCGCGGATCTGGCGCGCTCGTGGCGGGCGCGGCGGCCGGAGCTGCTCGCGCCGCTCTGGGCGCTGGCGACGATCGCCGAGGCGCGCGGGCAGGGACCGGAGGCGGCGCGGCACTGGCTCGAGCTCGCGACGCGGGCGCGGGATCGGGGAGAGCGCGGCGCGGCGGCGCTCTCCGCGATCGCCGCGGGGCGCGCGGCGGGCAAGGCGGATCCGGCGCGCGCGGTCGAGGCGCTCGGCCTCGCGCTCACGCTGCGGCGCGACGACCTCGAGGCGCTGCGGTTGCTCGCCGAGCTCGCGCCGCTCGCCGGCGACGCCGAGGCGGCGGTGGCGGCGAACCGGCGGCTGGC
>CAZDGH010000042.1:0-21800 GCA_964504805.1 uncultured Myxococcales bacterium
GCCGAGGTCGACCTCGGCCTGCCGGCGCTCCGGAGCGGCGCCGCCGGCCGCCTCGCCGAGGCGCCGCTCGACCTCGACCTCGAGGCGCGCCGCCTCGAGCTCGGGTTCCTCCAGGCGCTCTCCCGCGACCTGCGGCAGGTGGAGGGACGCCTCGACGGCGACCTCGCGGTCCGCGGCAAGCTGCCCTCGCCGGACCTGCGCGGCTGGGTGATGCTCTCCGGCGGGCGGCTCAGCTACACGAACTTCGGCGACGTCCGCGACATCTTCGTCGAGGCGTCGTTCGCCGAGGAGAAGGCGGAGCTGAAGAGCCTGCGCGCCACCTCGACCGGCACGCTCGAGGCGAAGGGCACCGGCGTGCGCAAGGCGGGCGGCGCCTGGGACCTCGACGGGAGGATCAAGACCCGCGGCTTCGCCGTCGTCTCCTCCGACCTGACCCGTGCTTACCTGGACTCGACCGCGCGCTTCCGCGGCGTGCTCGAAGGCCTGAAGCTCGACTCGGTGCTCGGCCTCGAGAAGACCGTGGTGCGCCTGCCGAACACGCCGGCGAAGTCGGTGCAGGACCTCGCCGACCACCCCGACTTCCTGGTGGTGCGGCGCGGGGAGCGTCCGGCCGACGCGCGCAAGCGCGCCGCCCGCGCGGCGTCGGCGGGACCGCGCGAGCCCTCGATGCTCGACGCGCTCGACCTGAAGCTCGCGCTGAGGAGCGACGACCCGGTGCGGATCGAGGGCGTCGACGTCGAGATCCCGATGCGCTTCGACGGCTTCAAGCTCACCCTCTCCGGCAGCCGCCTCGCCCTGGTGGGCCGGATCGTCGCCGACGAGGGCCGGCTGCAGGTGATGAGCCGCCGGTTCGAGGTGGCCCACGCGAACGTGATCTACACGGGCAACGAGTCGCCCGGCGATCCGCGGCTCGACGTCGAGGCGGTGCACGAGTCGACGTACGCGAAGGTGACGGTGACCGTCGGCGGCTCGGTGTCGCGGCCGACCACCGCCCTGCGGTCGAACCCGCCGATGCCCGAGGCCCAGATCGCCACCCTGCTCGCCACCGGGCGGCCCGAGCTGAAGCGCGGCGGCGGCGGCGTCGGCGAGGCCTCGGGCGCGGCCTCGGCGCTCGGCGCCCTCGCCACCACCCAGCTGAAGAAGGGCCTCGCCGCCAAGCTCCCGGTCGACGTGATCTCGTTCCAGGCGGGCGAGGAGGAGGTCTTCGCCGGCTCGAGGCTGGAGGCGGGCACGTACGTGACCGACCGCATCTACGTCGGCTACTCGCGGACCTTCAACCTCGAGGAGAACGACCGCCGCAACACCAACGAGGTGAAGGTCGAGTACCAGCTGGCGCCGCAGTGGACGCTCGAGTCGAGCTACGGCGACGCCGACGCCGGCGGCCTCGACGTCTTCTGGACCCGCGACTTCTGATCAGCGCCGGGCGCGCGGCGCCTCGCCGGCGTCGTGCGTCGTCGCGGCGAGCCCGGGCGGCGGCTCCGGTGCCGCCGGCGCCGGCGCCGGCGGAGGGAGCGGAGCGCCCGCCGCGAGCGGACCCGCGCCGAGCGGCGGCGCCGGGCGGGTGATCCCGAAGCGCTCGAGCTTGTTGTAGAGCGATCGGCGGCTGATGCCGAGCACCTGGGCGGTGCGGTTCTTGTTCCAGCGGAGCGCGTCGAGCGTGCGGGCGATGACCTCGCGCTCGATCGCCTTCATCGGCGTGCCGATCGGGATGCTGATCGCCGTGGGCTCCGAAGGCGCGCCGCGGGCGACCACCGTGGTGGGCTCGGCCAGGAGCCGGTTCGGGGGGAGCCGCGGCGCGCCCTCGAGGAGCCGCGCCACGATGCCCCGCAGCGTCGAGGGCTCGAGCGGCTTCTGCAGGTAGTCGGCGGCGCCGAGGCGCAGGCCCTCGCGGGCGTCGTCGAGCGTGCAGCGCCCCGAGACGAGCACCACCGGCGTGCGCGGCAGCTTGTCGCGGACGAGCCGCGCGAGCCACAGCCCGCCCTTGCCGGGCATCACCACGTCCGTGAGGACCAGGTGGTAGCTGTCGCGGTGGAGGAGCTCGACGGCCTCCTCGGCGCTCGTCGCGGCGTGGACCTCGTGCCCGTCGGTCCGGAGCAGGTCGACGACCGCCTCGAGCGCGGAGGGATCGTCGTCGACGGCGAGGATCTTGAGATCGTGCAGGCTCACCGGGGTGGCCCCTTGCAGGAAGGAAGCGTAGGGCAACCTAAGCACAGCGCTCGGAGCGACAATCCCCCGACGGGGCGTGGCGGGGGTCCCGAAGAAGCCTCGTCGATCCGGCAGCTTGCGGCGTCGCGGCGGCGGCGGCTCCGGGCGGAAGCGGAGGCGGGGGCTATCCTCTTCTCTGCGACGGGGAGGTCGGCGTGGGGATCGAGGAGACGCTGCTCGAGGTGGTCCGGCAGACCGGGCCGTGGGCGCTCGCGGTGCTCTTCGCCGCCGCCCTCGTCGAGTACGTCTTCCCGCCGTTCCCCGGCGACCTGATCGCCCTGACCGGCGCGTTCTGGGCGGTGCACGGCGTGCTCCCGCTGCCGCTCGTGTTCCTGGCGGTCACCGCCGGCAGCGTCGCGGGCGCCGCGCTCGACTACTACCTGGGCGCGAAGCTCGAGAAGGCGGCGGAAGAGCGGCCGGGCGGGTTCCTCTCCCGGCGGGTCCTGCCGCCGGCGCGGGTGCGGAAGATCCACGACGCCTACCAGCGGCACGGCGACCTGCTCATCCTCGTGAACCGCTTCCTCCCCGGGATCCGCGGCCTCTTCTTCCTGGCCGCCGGGAGCGCGGGGATGCCGTTCCGGCGCATCCTCTTCTTCGGGACGATCTCGGCGGGCGCGTGGAACGCGCTCCTCCTCGCCGCCGGCTGGGCGGTGGGGGACAACCTCTCCCGGCTGCTCGACCTCTTCCGGACCTACAGCGTGGCCGCGTGGATCGCCCTCGGGCTCGCCGCGCTCGGCCTGCTGGTGAAGTGGGCCGCCTCGCGCAGCGACGCGGAGCGATAGCGCGACCGCCCGCGATCTCGACGCACGGAAACCACGCTGCTAGCCTCGGCTCTTCGTGCGGCGCCGTCGCGCCGCCCCGGAGGAACCATGCGCCGAACCGCCCTCGCGCTCTCGGTCGCGCTCGCCGCCCTCGTCCCGTCCGCCGCGCTCGCCCAGTCGCTGGCGGTCGCCGAGGCCGAGGCCTACCACCGGGGGATCACCCGCGAGGAGCTGAAGCGGTTCCGCGATCTCTACACCGACGCGCTCCGCAAGGCCGGCGCGAACGTGACGCCGGCGTACGGCCGCCGCGCCGATCTCCGCGGCGTCGAGTTCGTCACCTCGCTCTCGGTGGGCCGCGTCGGCGAGGACTACCTGCTCACCGCCCAGGTCTCCCGGATCCGCCTCGACCGCTGGGCCTCGCGCGCCGAGGCGCGGGCGCGACTGACCGACGGCGCCTCGATCGCCGCCGCCCTCGACCAGCTCGCCGGCGGGATCGTGAGCTCGGTGCGGAGCGCGCCGCCGCGGGTCGCCGCCCAGCCGCCGCGGAAGGCGCGCGAGAGCCGCGTCCGCCAGGGCTCGGACGATCCGAGCGCGCCGATGACCGACAAGCGGCCCCCGCGCGAGAGCGTCGACATCGAGTCGCCGGAGGAGAGCTCCGACGACGGCGGCTGAGCCCTCCGCAGGAGGGCGAAGAGACGAAGTGGATGCGAGCGAAGCTCGCTGCGCGTAGCGCCCTCGGCGCGGTCCGACTCCCGCCGGGCCGCGTCGAGGTCATACAGCCTCTCCCGCACGCGCGGGCGCTCCTGCTCCTCGTCGCGCTCGCCGTCGCCCCCGCGCTCGCGTCCGCCGAGCCGCTCGATCCCCGGGCGTTCGCCTTCACGGCGGAGGTCCCGGCGCTGCCGGCCGGCGAGCTCCTCGCGCTCGAGCTCCCGCTCGAGCTCCATGCCCACGCCCGCGCCGACCTGCTCGACGTGCGGCTCGCCGACGCGCGCGGCGAGGAGCTGCCCTCGCGGCCGTGGGTGGCCGGCCCGCAGGTGCGCTCCGTCGCGCTGGCGTCGACGCGGGTCGAGCCAGCCGCGCGCGGCACGGCGGCGCTGGTGCTCGACGTCGGCCCGCGCGAAGGCCTGCCGCCGGCGCAGCGGGAGCACAACCGGATCGAGCTCGAGACCGGCCCCGGGCCGTTCGCGTGCCGCGCCGAGGTCGCCGTCTCCGACGACCTCGCGGCGTGGACGGTGGTGGAGCGAGCGGCGGCGGTCTTCCGCGCCACCTCGCCCGAGCGGCGGGCCGACCGGTCCGTGCGCTACCCGCGGGTGGACCGCCGGTACGCGCGGGTGGCGCTCTCGGGGCCGCGCTGCGCGGTGCAGCCGGTCGCCGGGCAGGTGTTCCGCGACGAGGTGGTGCGCGGCGAGGAGCTGCCGCTCCCGCTCGAGCTCGTCCGCCGCGCCGAGACCGACGGCGGGCCGACGCTCCTCTTCGACGTCGGCCTGACCGGGCTGCCGCTGGCGCGGATCGAGCTCGCCGTCCACGGCACGTTCCCGCCGGCCCTCGCCGTCGTGCGCACCGGCGACGAGCCCGACGCGCTCGCCTTCGCGACCGCGGGCGTGCTCTTCCACGAGGACGGCGCGCGGCGGCTCCGGGTGGCGACCGAGGACGCCCGCGGTCGCTTCGTCGAGCTCGCGCTCGAGGCGCCCGCCGACGTCTCCGGCGCGAACGCGTTCCACGTCCCGCGGAAGCTCGTCGTGCGCGGCCACGGCGGCCCGGCGTCGCTCCTCGTCGGCAGCCCCGCGCCGCGGCCGCGCGCCGAGCCGGACGCCTCGCTCGATCCCGCCGCCGCGCGCCCGGGCCCGCCCGTCGGCGCGCTCGCCGCGAACCCCTCGTTCGACCCCGAGGCGCACCTCCCGCTCGCGGCCCGGTTCCCGTGGCTCGCGCCGGTCGCGGTGCTGCTCGGCATGGGCGCCGCGGGCCTGGTGGCGCTGCGCCTCGCGCGCCGGCGCCGCGCCGGCCGGACCTGAACGTCGCGAACGCCCCGATCGTGCCGTCTGGCGCCGCCAGGGCGGCGGCGGTAGAGCAACGCCGCTCCCCGCCGGAGGCCCCATGACCGAAGGAAAGCAGAACCGCCTCGCCCGCGAGACGTCGCCGTACCTCCGCCAGCACATGCACAACCCGGTGGACTGGTACCCCTGGGGCGACGAGGCGTTCGCCAGGGCGAAGGCGGAGGACAAGCCGCTCCTGCTCTCCGTCGGCTACGCGGCCTGCCACTGGTGCCACGTGATGGAGAAGGACGCCTTCGAGGTGGAGGCGGTCGCCGAGCTCATGAACCGGCACTTCGTGTCGGTGAAGGTCGATCGCGAGGAGCGGCCCGACGTCGACCAGCTCTACCAGGGCGTGGTGCAGCTGCTCCGGCGCGGCGGTGGGTGGCCGCTCACGGTGTTCCTCACCCCCGAGGGCCGGCCGTTCTTCGGCGGCACCTACTTCCCGCCCCAGGACCGCTACGGCCTGCCCGGCTTCTCCACGCTCCTGCGCTCGATCGCCGACGCCTGGGCGACGCGACGGGCCGAGGTCGAGGAGAGCGCGCGCTCGTTCGAGGAGGGCCTCGGGCAGCTCGCGCGCCTCGGCGAGGGCGGCGAGCCTTCGCCGCTCCGGGCGCTCGACCTGGTGCGGGCCGGCGAGCGGCTCGCGCAGGAGGCCGATCCGCGCCACGGCGGGTTCTTCGGCGCGCCGAAGTTCCCGCACCCGATGGAGCTCGCGTTCCTCCTCCGCCTCGTCGCCTCGGGGCTGCCCGAGCTGCCCGAGCAGGGCCGCCGCGAGGCCGAGGCGGTGGTGCGCACGAGCCTGGCGCGGATGGCGCGGGGCGGGATCTACGACCAGCTCGCCGGCGGCTTCGCCCGCTACGCGGTGGACGAGGCGTGGGCGGTGCCGCACTTCGAGAAGATGCTCTACGACAACGCCCAGCTGGTGCGGCTCTACGCCGAGGCCGCGGTGGCGCTCTCCGACCCCGAGCTGGCGCGGGTCGCCCGCGAGACCGCCGCGTACATGATCGCCGAGCTGCAGCAGCCGGAGGGCGGTTTCTCCTCCTCGCAGGACGCCGACAGCGAAGGGGAGGAGGGGAAGTACTTCGTCTTCCGGCGCGACGAGCTCGACGCCATCCTCGGCGAGGCGCTCGGGGCCGAGGCGGCCGCGCACTACGGGGTCGAGCCCGAGGGCAACTTCGAGCACGGCGCGACGGTGCTCTCGCGAGCGCGCACCGCCGCCGAGCTCGCCGGGGAGCGGGGCGAGGACGAGGCCGCCGTGTCGTCGCGCCTCGCCGAGGCGCGGGCGAAGCTGCTGGCGGCGCGGCGGGAGCGCGTGCCGCCCGCCACCGACGACAAGGTGATCGCGGCCTGGAACGGCCTCGCCATCTCGGGGCTCGCCGCGGCGGGCCGGCTCCTCGGCGAGCCCTCGATGATCGAGGCCGCGCGCCGGGCCGCCTCCTTCGTGCTCTCCGCGCTGCGGAAGGACGGGCGGCTCCTCCGGGTGTGGCGCGCAGGGCAGGCGCAGCAGCCCGCCTTCGCCGACGATCACGCCCAGCTCGCCGAGGGGCTGCTCGAGCTCTTCGAGGCCACCGGCGAGGAGCGCTGGCTGGAGGAGGCGCGGGCGCTCTTCGCCGCGCTCTCGTCGCGGTTCTGGGACGAGGCGACGGCCACCGTCCACCTCGGCGCCTCCGACGGCGAGCGGCTCCTGCACCGGCAGGCCTCGCTCCACGACAACGCGGTGCCGTCGGCGGGCTCGAGCGCGGCGGTCGCGGGCCTGAGGCTCCTCGCCCTCGCCGGCGACGACGCGGCGGGCGCGCTCGCCGACCGCTACCTCCGCTCGAAGCGCGAGGCGATGCTCGCGAACCCCTTCGCCTTCGGGCACCTCCTCGGCGCCGCGTTCCTCGCGGTGAAGGGGCTCACCGTGGTGGCGGTGCTCGGCCCCGACGGCGGGCCGCGGGCGGCGCTCCTCTCGGCCGCGAGGCGCGGGCTGCACCCCGAGCACGTGGCCTTCGCCGCGGAGGCCGGCACGGGCCCGGCGCTCGCGGGGAAGGGGCCGGTCGGCGGCGCGCCGGCGGCGTTCGTCTGCCGCGGCTTCGCCTGCGAGGCGCCGCGGATCGAGCCCGAAGCGCTGGCCCGCGCCCTCGGGACCGGATGACGGGGCCCCCTTGGCAACGGCTCGAGGTTTCGTGCTAGACATTCGTCCCGACGGTCGAGGAGCGGTGGGAGGCGGCGTCGTCGGGATCTTCGATCTCCCGATGAGCGCGAGCCGGGCGCTTCATCCGCGGCGCGGATGAAGCTCGCGGTTCGCTGTCTCGACGGGGATGAATAGCGGGGCGCGCCGTTCGTTTGGGCGGGCGCTGCGACAACGAAGGCTGCAGGGTCCGGCGGAAGTGCGCGGCGCCGGGCCGTGGGGGGAGGGGCGGCGCGATCACCTGGATCCCATCGTCAGGCGACTTGCGATCCGTTTCAATCCCGTGTTACCACCCGCGCCGCAACCCGGCGGGAATCGCCGGAATCGCGAAGGCCCCCGTCGGGGCCAGGAGGAGTAGGGAAATGCGGAAGGTTCTGCTCGCTGCGGCCTCGGCTCTCGCTCTCGTGGGCGCTTACGCCTGTGGCAACGACTGCCAGGACGGCTGCGACAAGCTGGCCGAGTGCTTCTCGGACACCCCGGAGCTCGTCTCGGACACCTGCGTCGAGGATTGCGAGGCGGATCTCGAGGGTGAGAACGCCGAGGACACCCAGAAGTGCCTCGACTGCATCGTCGACACCGACTGCGCTGAGGCCTTCCCGACCGACGGGTCCGCGGGCGCCTGCGCCGAGGATTGCGGCGGTTGATTCCCCGCGGCGCTTCGGCGCTGCGTGATGTCGACGCCTCCGGGGCTCACGCCTCGGGGGCGTCGCCGTTTTCGGGCCCCGCCCTCCCGTGGAGTCGCACGTGATCCGATCGTCCCTCCTCGTCCTCGCCGCCGCGCTCCTCGCCGCCGGCTGCGCCAACGACTGCGACGCGCTCTGCGAGAAGCAGAACGAGTGCCTCGGCCTCACCGACGAGGACAGCCAGCTCCTCTGCGTCGAGCAGTGCAACCGCGACATGGAGGAGGACTCGAAGGCGGACGAGATCGAGGCGTGCACCGCGTGCTTCGAGTCGCACGACTGCGAGGAGCTGTTCCCGGCCGACGGCGCCGTGGGCGTCTGCGCCGCGGACTGCTAGCTCAAGGCGTGTCCAGAAAACACCCCGCGCGAGCGCGGAGCGTTTTCCGGACCTCGCGCTTCGCGCGAAACGCGCCTTTTCTTGGCTTCGCCCTTCGGGCTTCGCGCCTGAAGAGCCGTCCAGCATGGAATTCTGGACAGCTCTTCAGCTCTCCACCCAGAAGTCCGCGGGGTCGTACATCGGCGGCGCGATGTCGAGGCGCGCGCCGTGGACGCGGCGGTGGTGCGCGAGCATCACCCGCTCGTGGTACAGCGGCACGATCACCGCCTCGTCGAGGACGATCCGCTCGGCGCGGCGGTAGAGCTCCCGGCGCTCGTCGGGATCGATGTGCGCGCGGGCCGCGTCGGTGAGCCGATCGAGCTCGGGGCTCTCGAAGCCGAAGTTGAAGAACGCCTGCGCCTTCGAGTGGAAGAGCGAGAGGAAGTTGTCCGGGTCGGGGTAGTCCGCGACCCAGCCGCTGCGGAACAGCTCCACCTCCCCCGCGCGGATCTTCCGCCAGAACTCCGGCGCCCCTACGTGCTCGACCTCGAGGGTGAGGCCGAGCTCGCGGAGCCGCTCGAAGAGCATCGGCATCTCGAGGTGATCGGGGTGTCGCACCGTGAGCTTGAGCCGGAACCCGCCGCCGAGCCCCGCCTCGGCGAGGAGGCGCTTCGCCTCGCCGAGCTCGAGCCGGTGCGCGGGCAGCGTCTCGTAGTACGGCGAGATCGACGGCGGGATGAGGCCCTTCGCCGCCCGCTCGTCGGGGAAGTAGCGGGCGAGGTAGGCGTCGACGTCGAGGCCGAGGCGGATGGCGCGGCGCACCCGCGGATCCGAGAGCGGCCGGCGCCGGCAGTTCATCCCCAGGAAGAACGTGGAGATCGACGTGCCCGAGAGCACCGACACGTCGGGCGGCGCCGAGAGCTCGCGGAGGTTGCCGCCGAAGGTGCCGCTGACGTCGGCCTCGCCGGCGATCACGGCCTTCAGCATGTCGAGCCGCTCCTTGTACTTGAAGACGATCTCGACGCGATCGAGCCAGGGCCGCGGCGCGCCCCAGTAGCCCTCGAAGCGCTCCATGACGATGCGGTCGTCGCGGCGGATCTCGCGGACGCGGAAGGGGCCGGTGCCGATCGGGAGGCCGCTGCCGTCGGGCCTGCCGATCCAGGTGGGCGCGAGCGCGAGGAGGTAGAGGAAGAACGCCCGCGGCTCGCGCAGCACGATCTCGAGGTCGCGGTCCGAGAGCACCTGGATGCCGGAGATCTCCGGGCTCTTGCCCTGCTCGTAGGCCTCCGAGCCCTCGACGTCGGCGAGCACCCAGCGGGCGGACCCGGTGCGCGCCGGGTCCACCAGCCGCGTCAGCGCGCGCTTCACCTCGCTCGCGGTCAGCGGCCTGCCGTCGTGGAAGCGGACGCCCTCGCGGAGCCGGAAGCGGTAGCGGCGCGCAGTCGTGTCCACGTGGAACGACTGTGCGAGGACCGGCACGATCTCGCCGCCGCGGCCCACCTTGACCAGGCCCTCGTAGCAGCAGGCCACGATCTCGACGTAGCGGACGTCGGTGATGAGCGTGGGGTCGAGGCCCTGGGTCGCCTCGATCACCTCCGCGGCCTGCTGCGCGAGGACGACGGTGCCGCCGCGGCGCGCCTCGGGGAGCTTGAAGCGGAACGCCTCGGCCTCGAGCGCCTCCGACTCGCGGCCGAGGTGGTCGACGGCCCGGGTGAGCGCGTCGGCGATCCGGATCACCTCGTTGGCGTCGGTGCGCACCGCGGTGACCGCCTCGGCGATGCGCTCGTCGCCGTCGGTGAGCACGCCGTGGGCGCTGCGGATCTCGTCGACCGAGGTGGTGAGGCGGTTCACGCTCTCGGCGAGGGCGTGGCCCACCGCGACCTGCCCCTCGGCCTGCTCGCGGGCGGTCGCGGCGAGCCGCGACATCTCCCGGGTCTTCTCTCCGACCTCGCGGCCGACCCGGGCCTGGTCCTGCGCGGCGCGGGAGACCTCCTCGACCTGCGCGCTGACCCGGAGCGCCGCCTCGGCGACGCGGCGGCCCTCGCCCTCGAGCCGGCTCGTCTCCGCCTCGGTCTCGGCGACTGCGGCGAAGGTGCGCTGGGTGATGGCGCGGATCTCGTCGAGCGCCGCGGCGGCGCGGTCGCCGAGCGCCTTGCCGGCGGCGGCGCGCTCGCGTCCCTCGCCGACGAGCGCCACCGCCGCGGCGACCTCGTCGCGCACCGCGCCGACGAGCTGGGCGATCTCGCGGGTGGAGCGGGCGGTGCGCTCGGCCAGGCCGCGGATCTCGTCGGCGACCACGGCGAAGGCCCGGCCCTGCTCGCCGGCCTGAGCGGCGATGATGGCGGCGTTGAGCGAGAGCAGGTTGGTCTGGTCGGCGATCTCCTCGATGACGTCGACGATGCGGCCGATCTCGGCGGAGCGCTGCCCGAGGCCCTCGACGATCTCGGCGGCCTTGCGGACGCTGTCCTCGATCTCGTGGATGCCGGCCACCGAGTCGGCGACGAGGCGCTGACCGTGCTCGGCCCGGGCGGTCACCTCGCGGGCGAGGTCGCCGGTCTCGCCGGCGCGGCGGCGCACCGCGCCGATGCCGCGGGCCACGGCGCCGACGAAGGCGTTCGTCTCCTCGGTGAAGCGGGTGAGGGCGCCGCCGGCCCGGGCGATCTCGTCGATCCGCGCGGTCATGTCGCCGACCGAGGCCGCGGTGCGCGCCACGAAGCCGTCGAGGGTGTGCAGCACCTCGCTCACGCCCTCGATCCGCTCGGTGGCGTCGCGGAGCGCCGCCTGCGTCTCCTGGGCGAAGCTGCCGACCTGCTGCACCTGCCGGCCGGCGCCGAGCAGCGACTCGCCCATGCCGGTGACGGCGCCGAGCGCGCGGTCCACCGCCGACGACTGCCGGCGGGCCGCGGCGAGGAGCGAGCGCGAGCGGTCGGAGACCTCGACGCCGGTGCGCTGCACGTTCTGGCTGACGCGCTGGACCTGGCCCATGGCCCGGCGCAGGGCGACGATCACCCGGCGCAGGTCGCCGGTGGGATCGGCGCGCTCGATGCCGGGCGGCGTGGAGAGCTCGCCCTCGGCGAGGGCGGAGAGGATGCGCTGCCGCTCGCGCTCCCGGCGCTCGGCGCCGGCGAGGAGGAAGAGCCGGGCGGCGGCCCAGCTCCCGAACGCGCCGACGGCGCCGCCGGCGAGGAGGGCGACGAGGAGCTCGGACGTGGAGGCGGTCGCGCGGAGGAGCCCCGCCGTGGCCAGCGAGGCGACGACGCCCACCACGAGCCCCGCGGCGGTGAAGCGGACCGAGCCTCGGCGCGCCATGCTCCTCCCCAACCCGAACCTCCCGAGTATCGCCTGGCGCACACACGGTCAATCTCACCGCGACCCGGGGCGGCGGTCGCGCCGCGGCGCCTTTTGCTAGGCTCCGCGGGCCAGCGATCGTGATGCGGAGGAGCGAAGCCCGTGGCGAAGACCAAGGTCGTGCTCATCGGCGGCACCGGCTACGGCGGCGCGGAGATCCTGCGGCGCCTCCTGTTCCACCCCGAGGTCGAGGTCGTCCGGGTCACCGCCGCCGACAACCTCGGCAAGCGCGTCGGCGAGGTGCACCTCTCGCTCGACGGGGTCACCGACCTCCGGTTCGAGCAGCTCCCGCCGAAGGAGGCCGCCGCCGGCGCCGACGTGGTCTTCCTGGCGATGCCGCACAAGACCACCGCGCAGGTGGCGATGCAGCTCTTCGACCTGCCGGTGAAGCTCGTCGACCTCTCCGGCGACTTCCGGCTCCGCTCGCTCGACGAGTATAAGAAGTTCTACGGCGCCGAGCACCCGTGTCCCGACCGGCTCGGCACCTTCGTCTACGGCATGCCGGAGCTGAACCGGGAGGCGCTCCGCACCGCGAAGCACGTGGCGTCGCCGGGCTGCTTCGCGACGACGATCGCGCTCGGGGTGCTGCCGCTCGCGAAGGCGGGGCTGCTCTCGGGCCCGATCCGGACCGTGGCCGCGACCGGCTCCTCGGGCAGCGGGGCGAACCCGACCATCACCACCCACCACCCGCTGCGGGCCTCGAACCTCAGGACCTACAAGCCGCTCGAGCACCAGCACATCCCCGAGATCCTCCAGACCCTCCGGGCCGGGGGGGCCGACCCTGCGACCACGCTCGAGTTCGTGCCGGTCTCCGCGCCGCTGCCCCGCGGCATCTTCGCCTCGAGCTTCGTGGACGTGCCCGCGAGCGTGACCCGGGAGCAGCTCGACGAGGCCTGGCAGAAGACCTACGCGGACGAGCCGTTCGTGCGCGTGGTGAAGGGCAGGCAGCCGGAGGTCGTCGCGGTGGCGGGCGGCAACTACGCCGAGGTGTCGTTCGCGCTCGGCGAGGCCTCCGGCGGCCGCCGCTCGGTGGTGTGCTTCTCGGCGCTCGACAACCTGGTGAAGGGCGGCGCCGGCCAGGCGATCCAGGCCTTCAACGTGATGATGGGCTTCCCCGAGGGCACCACCCTGCGCGAGCCGGGGCTCTGGCCGTGAGCGAGCTCGGCCGGCTCGGCGAGTTCCGCGGGCGCTGGTTCGTCCTCAAGCTCGGCGGCGAGCTCGTGGCGCCGGGGAAGCTCGACGGCGTCGCCGAGGCGGTGGGCGCGTTCGTGGAGTCGGGCATCCGGGTGGCGATCGTCCACGGCGGCGGCCCGCAGGCGACCGACCTCACCAAGCGCCTCGGCCTCACCCCGCAGCAGATCGGCGGCCGCCGCGTCACCGACGACAAGGTGCTCGCGGTGATGAAGCAGGCGCTCGCCGGCGAGGTCTCGGTCGACCTCGCCGCGGAGATGCGGCGGAAGGGCCTGCGCGTCCTCGCGCTCCACGGCGTCTCCGGCGGGCTCGTCGAGGCGGTGAAGCGGCCGCCGCGGGTGATCACCGGCGGGCCGCCGGAGCCGGTCGACCTCGGCCACGTCGGCGACGTGGTCTCGGTGAACGTGGATCTCCTCGACGCCCTGGCCTCGATCGGCTGGGTGCCGGCGATCGCCTCGATCGGCGGCGACGCCGAGGGGCGCGTCTACAACATCAACGCCGACATCGTGGCCGCGAAGGCGGCGGCGGCGCTGAAGGCGGCGAAGCTCCTCCTGGTCGCGGCGGTGGGCGGCGTGCTCGAGGATCCGAAGAACCCCGCCTCGCGGATCCCGAAGCTCACGCCGGCCAGCGCGCGGCGGCAGATCGAGGCCGGCGTGATCACCGGCGGCATGATCCCCAAGGTGGAGGAGGCCCTCGACGGCCTCGCCGCCGGGATCGGCGCGGTGCACGTCTGCGGCTCCGCCCCCGGCGAGCTGATCGCCGAGGTGCTCCACCCCGGCTCCGCCGGCACCGTCTTCGAGAGGTCGTGACCACCGAGGAGACCGAGGCGTACCGGCTCTTCCACCCGGCCGACCCGGGCCCGGTGGTCGTGGACGTGCCGCACGCCGGTCGCGAGCTGCCGTCGTGGGCGGCGGCGCCGCTCACCCTCGAGGGCCTGGCGCGGGACCGGGACGGCGACCTGTACGTCGACCGCCTCGCCGAGCAGGCGCCCTCGCTCGGCGCGCCGCTGCTGGTGGCGCGGGCGACGCGCTACGCGGTGGACCTGAACCGCGCCGAGAGCGACGTCGACGGCCTCGCGGTGGAGGGGCGCCCCGACGAGCCCGCGTTCCCGCGCGGCCTGATCTGGCGCCTCACCACCGACGGCGCCGAGACGCTGGCCCGGCGGCTCACCGCCGCCGAGCTCGAGCAGCGCCTCACGCGGCTCCACCGGCCCTACCGGGCGCGCCTCGCCGCGCTCCTCGACGCCGCGGTGGGCCGCCACGGGGTGGCGGTGCTCCTCGACGCCCACTCCTGCCCGTCGGTGGCCCGGGCGGGACACGCCGACACCGGCCGCCGCCCCGACGCGATCCTCGGCTGGCGCGGCGGCACCACCTGCGGCGAGCCGCTCCTCGCCGCCGCCGAGGAAGTGCTGCGCCGCTCCGGGCTGCGCACCTCGCGCGACGAGCCGTACCGCGGTGGCGATCTCGTCGCCACCTTCGCCGCGCCGGCGGCCGGCCGCCACGCGCTCCAGCTCGAGCTCTCGCGGGCGCTCTACATGGACGAGGAGCGGCTCCTCGCCGACGAGGCCGCGGTGGTGCAGCTCCAGGCGATGCTCGGCGAGCTCGTCGAGGCGCTGGCGGCGGCCGCGCTCAGCGATCGGCGCCCGACGCGTGCAGCTGCTGCGCCGCCGCGGGGATGAGCGGCGCGAGGTCGAAGCGGTCGCCTCCGGTCGGCGGACAGAACAGCTCGCCGCGCGCTTCGAGGCGCGCCGGCACGTTGCGGAGGTCGAAGTCCTCGGTCTTCGCGCCGCGCTCCACCTCGCGCCAGGTGAGCGGGGTCGACACCGTCGCGCCCGGCGTGGGCCGCACCGAGTAGACGCTGGCGAGGGTCGAGCCCCAGCGGTTCTGGTTGTAGTCGACGAGGACGCGGCCCTTCGGCCGGAGCGCGATGGTGTACGCGGCGGTGGCGAGCCGCGGGTGCCGCCGCGCCACCTCGAGCGCGAAGGCCTTGGCGAAGATCCAGACGTGCTTCTGCTGCGGCCCGCGGACGATCGGCACGTACAGGTGCATGCCCTTCGAGCCGCTGGTCTTCGGGTAGACCGGCATGCCGAGCTGCTCGAGCAGCGCCCGGACCTCGAGCGCCACCTCCCGCACCGTCTCGAAGGTCGCGCCCTCCACCGGGTCGAGGTCGAAGTGCAGGTAGTCGGGCCGGTCGAGGTCGTCGCGGCGGCTGTACCAGGGGTTCAGGTCGATGCAGCCGAGGTTCACCAGCCACAGCAGCGAGGCGAGGTCCTGCACGATCGGGAAGTCGATCTCGTTCCCGGAGCGGTGGAGCACCCGCACGGTCTCGACGAACGCGGGACGCGGCGACGGCGCCCGCTTCATGAAGAAGAACTTCCCTGCCCAGCCGTGGGGGTAGCGCTTCATCACCATCGGCCGGTCGGCGAGGTGCGGGAGGAGCCACGGCGCGACCGCCTCGTAGTAGCGGAGCAGGTCGCGCTTCGAGAGACCGAGGGCCGGCCAGAACGGCTTGCCCAGGTTCGTGAGCTTCACCTCTCCGGCGCCGGCCTCGACGATCGCCTCGTCGACCTCGTCCGGCACGAGCGCGCGCGCCATGGGGCCAAGGTGCGGCGGCGGCTACTCGAAGGGAATCACCGACACGCGCTCGCCCGGCTCCACGCCGAGCGTGCGGCGCGCCGCCTCCGGCAGGGCCACCGCGTCGCCGTCGACCCGCACGGGCGTGCGCACCGCGCGGAAGCGGTTCCGGCCCTCCTTGCGGTCGAGGCCGACGAGGCACTCGTCGAGCTCGGAGACGTGGTCCTCTGCGAGCACCTTGCAGCGGCGGAGGTTCTTCACCAGCGTGATCTGGCCGGTGGCCGCCTCGAAGTGCGGGCCGCCGTCGAACGGGTCGATGCGCTCCACGTAGCGGAAGCCGATGCGCTCCAGCATCTTCTTCACGCCCTCGGTCTCGCGCCCCACCTTGCCGATCACCTTCTGCGCGCGCTCGGGGAAGAGCGTCGCGTAGATGTCGGAGTTCGGGAACAGCTCCTTGATGAACTCCTTGTTCTGCCGCGAGAGCTTGTCGGCCTCCGTGTACGAGAGGCCGGTGAACTTGCGGCCGAGCGCCTCCCAGAGGAGCGAGCGGCCGTCGGGCAGGAGCGGCGGGAGCAGCTCCGCGAGCACGGTGTCGCGGAACCACTTCCGGTGCATGGCGATGAAGAGGAAGCGCACGAAGCTGAGCTGCTTGCCCGGCTTCCCCTGGCCGCGCAGGGCGGGATCCACCACCAGGCCGCCGATCTCGGTCGGGCCCTCGTAGTTGTAGGCGATGGAGAGGATCGTGTGCCGCACGTGGCGGTCGATGCTCGCCGAGTAGTGCTCGCGCTGGCCCACCTCGAGGAAGACGTGGGGCGCCTCGCGGGTGCCGTGCTGGGCGAGGATCATCGAGGTGCCGGCGAGCCGGCCGGTGCGCGGCTCCTCGAGCACGAACAGGTACTCGCGGGCGGACGGATCCCGGATCTTCCCGGAGAAGGAGCGGATCGAGGTGTCGATGATCCGCTCGAGCGCCCCCTCCTGGTTCGGGAGGTTCACGGTGTCGAGCACCGCGGCGAGGCGCTTCAGGCCCGGCAGGTCGCTGCGCTGTGCGTCGCGGAGCAGCATCATGGGCGCGGCACCTCAGGCGCAGAGGTTCTCGACGAGCTTCGCGTACCAGCGGGCGGCCTCCCGCAGCTGCGCAAGGCTCTGCCGCTCGTTGGCGGTGTGGGCGTTGCCGGTGGAGCGGCCCGGCCCGAAGACGATCGCCTCGATGCCGGCGGAGACGAAGACGCCGCCCTCGGTGTTGGTCGGCTTCGCCTGCGGCGTCGGATCGAGGCCGAGGCTCCGCGAGGCGTCCATGGCGGCGTCGCGGAGCACGGACCTCGCCGGCAGCGCCATCGCCGGGTTCGAGCGCTCGCGGGCGATCCCGATGCCGAGGCCCTCGCGCCGGGCGAGCTCGTCGGCGAAGGCGTCGAGCCGCGCGAACAGCAGCTCCGGGTCGTGGCCGGGGAGCAGCCGGGCGTCGCAGGTGAGCTCGACCACGCCGTCGCGGGCGTGGACGACGCCGTTGTTGAAGACCGTGGTCCTCGGGTCGAAGCGCTCGTCGATCCGGGGCTCGACGTCGCCGACGAGCCGCCGCAGCTCCGTCGCCACGAGGCGCGCGGCGCGGAGGGCGCCCGCCGAGGAGCGCAGGGCGCCGCTCGCCCTCGAGACCTTGGCGCCGGCCTCCGCGGCGGCCTCGGCGAGGTCGCTCCTCGCCGGCACCTCGACGATGGCGCGGGCCGGCACCTTGTTGGCCAGATCGCCGCCCTCGGCCGCGACCGCGAGCACGCCCTCGACCTCGCAGAACCCGAGCGCCCGCTCGATGGCGTTCTTGCCGAGGTGCGGCGTGGAGCTGTGGGCCGCCTTGCCGTCGAAGGTGAGCGCGAGCCGCTCGGCCGGCGCGGCCGGGGCGCGGTCGTCGCGCACCAGGATCCGCGCCACCAGGTAGCCCTTGTGCGCGTCGATGATCCGCAGCTCCGACGGCTCGCCCGCGGAGGCCCAGCGCGGCACGAACGGCTTCGTGGTGACGAAGTGCCGCGCGCCGAGGCAGCCCACCTCCTCGGCGAAGGTCCCGAGGAACCCCACCTTCCCGTGGGCCGTCGCCGGCGCCTTCGCCAGCGCCTGCAGCTTGGCGAGGGCGTCGAGCTTCACGTCGGCGACGCCGAGGCCATAGAGCACGTCGCCGTCCTGCTTGAGCACGAACGGGTCGGTCTCGGTCCAGAGGTCGAGCGGGCCGGGCGAGACTGTGTCGGTGTGGGTGACGAGGAGCAGCCCGCCGTCCCTCGGCGGCGCGCCCTTCGGGTGCACCACCAGGTTCGTCTGCGGGACGCCGAGGGCCTCGGCCTCGTGGCGGACGGTCTCGAGGCCGAGGCCGTGGGCGATGCGGGCCAGGACCTCGATCGCGCGGGCGTTCCCGTGGGCCGAGACGGAGTCCGCGGCGATGAGGTCGCGGGCTGCGGCGAGGAGGTCGAAGTCCATGATTTTTCCCGCGTCCTGGGCGGAGCGAGCGGGCGGAACCTAGCACGTCCGCCCAGGGGCGGTAAGGGCGAGGGCGTGGTAGGGATCGGGCTGTCATGCGCGCCGTCGTGCAGCGGGTCTCGCGGGCGAAGGTCACGGTCTCCGGCGAGGTCGTCGGCGCGGTGGAGCGGGGCCTGTGCGCGCTCGTCGGCGTCGGCAAGGGCGACGGCCCGGAGGACGCCGACGCGCTCGCCGAGAAGATCGTCGGCCTGCGGATCTTCGAGGACGACGCCGGGAAGATGAACCGGGACCTCGGCGAGGCGGGCGGCGCGCTGCTCGCGGTGTCGCAGTTCACGCTCTTCGGCGACGTGCGCAAGGGCAAGCGCCCCGCGTTCGTCGACGCGCTCGAGCCGGTGGCGGCGGAGGCGCTCTTCGAGCGCTTCGTCGCGCGGTGCCGCGACCTCGGCCGCCCGGTGGAGACGGGCCGCTTCCGGGCCCACATGGAGGTCGAGCTCGTGAACGACGGCCCGGTCACGATCCTGCTCGACACCAAGAAGCTCTTCTAGGAGGCGGCGATGCCCTGCCTGTTCTGCCGGATGGTGAAGAAGGAGATCCCGGCGACGGTCGTCTACGAGGACGACCGCGCCCTCGCCTTCCGCGACATCCGCCCGGTCGCGCCCACCCACGTCCTGGTGATCCCGAAGAAGCACGTCGAGACCATCAACGACGTCGGCGCCGCCGACGAGGCCGACGTCGGCCACCTCTACGTCGTGGCCGCGCAGGTGGCGAAGGCCGAGGGGCTGTCCGAGCGCGGCTACCGGACGGTGATGAACTGCAACGCCGAGGCGGGGCAGACCGTGTTCCACCTCCACCTCCACGTCGTCGGCGGCCACCCGATGGGCTGGCCGCCGTTCCCGGCCTGACCATGCTCGTCCGTATCGCCATCGCCGGCGCCGTGAGCGGCTTCTGCCACCTGCTCCTCGCGCTGTTCGTGCTCGTCGCGCCGTACGTGCCGCGGAAGGCGAAGCCGCTCGCGGTGGTCGAGCCGATCGACTTCGAGCTCGTCGAGGTGCCGAAGGTCGAGCCCGTCACGGTCGCCGAGCTGGCGCCGCCCGTCCCCGCGAAGAAGCCGGGTGGCGCCACGGCCGAGAAGGTGAGGAAGCTGAAGGTCGACCGCATCGTCGCCGACGAAGCGAAGCTGCTCGCGATCGTCGGCTCGCGCCAGCCGACCCACGGCGTCCTCGGGGTGCTCGCGAAGGGAGACGAGGCCCGGTTCGCCGACCTCCTCGCCGGCCCGACGACGCCGGGAGGCGTGGTCGGAGGCGTGATCGGCGGCACCGGCACCGGCGCCGGCATGGGCGGCCTCGGCACCCGTGGTTCCGGCCTCGGAGGCGGCGGCCTCGCCGGGATCGGTACCGGCGAGGTCGGGCTCGTGGGCAAAGGCGGCGGCGGCGGCGCGGCCGGCTACGGCAGCGGCGGCCTCGCCGGCGGAGACGACGTCCGCTCCCGGATCCGCTCGATCCTCGCGCGCCGCGCCGCGGGCTGCTACCCGCGCGCCGCCGCGCGCGCCGGCGTCGTGGGCATGACGGTGGTGCGCTTCTGCGTCGGCGCCGACGGCGGCGTGGAGAGCGCGGACGTCGGGCGCTCGAGCGGCTCGACCGTCCTCGACGACGCGGCGATCACCTGCGTGGTGAAGGGCGCGGGCAAGCTCCCGGTGCCGCCGCCGGAGCGGCGCTGCCTGACGCTGCCGGTGCGGTTCGTCGCGAGGTAGCGCCTCGCTTCAGCGCGGCACGAGCAGCGGCCGGCCCGTCTCCGGGTGCGCCGCCGCCACCAGCGGCACGCCGAGGATCGGCCCGAGCACCTCGGGCCGGAGCACGGCCTCGGGCGCGCCCCGGGCGGCGACGCGGCCGGCGTCGAGGACGACGAGCTCGTCGCAGGCGGCGGCGGCGCCGAGCTCATGCAGCACCGAGAGCACCGCGCCGCCGGTCACGGCCCGCTCGCGGCACAGCGCCGCCACCAGCGCCTGGTGGGCGAGGTCGAGGTGCGCGGTCGGCTCGTCGAGGATCCAGGCCGGCGCCTCCTGCACCAGCACCCGCGCGAGGAGCACCCGCCGGCGCTCGCCGCCGGAGAGCTCCGCGAGCGGCCGGTCCGCGAACGGGAGCGCGTCGACCCGCGCCAGCGCGTCGCGGGCGAGGGCGCGATCGGAGGCCGAGTCGAGGCCGAGCGCGCCGAGGTGCGGGGCGCGGCCGAGCAGCACCGCCTCCGCCGCGGTGAACGGCAGGTCGGCGGGCGTCTCCTGCGGGAGGTAGGCGACCCGCCGGGCCGCCTCGCGCCGCGGCAGCCTCGACGCCTCCGCGCCGCCGATGCGCGCGTGGCCGGAGGTCGGCGCCACGAGTCCCGCGAGCGCCCGGGCGAGGGTGCTCTTGCCGGCGCCGTTCCGGCCGAGCACGCCGGTCAGCCTGCCGGGCCGCACCGCGAGATCGACGGCGGCGAGCGCCGGCGGCGCGCCCTTGGCGAGCGAGACGGTGAGCGCCTCGGCCTCGAGGGCCGGCGCGCTCATCGCCGGCCGGGGCTCCGCGCCGGCTCGTCGTCGCCGCCGGAGGTGAGGAAGAGCACCGTGGCGCCCACCGCCGCCACGCCGGCGACGCCGTAGAGGATCCGCGCGGTGCCGATCTCCGACAGCGACCGCTGCTTGGCGTCGGTGAAGTCGAGGCCCTCGCGGTTGAGCTGGTTGGCCTCGTCGGCGCTGCCGAGCGACTGGACGTGGAAGAAGATCGCGGTGCCGAGCGCCGCGGCGCCGACGCCCGCGCTCACGAACCCGAAGGTGCGGCCGAGGCCGCCGCCCTCCTCGCCGAGCGGCACCAGGTACAGCTCGAGGCGCTCGGAGGTGCCGGCGGCGAGGGTGACCTCGCGGCGCGCGCTCGAGTGGCCGTCCTTGCGCAGCTCGATCGCGTGCGGCCCGGCGCCGGCGGCGATCGGCCGCTCGAGCGGCGTGGTCCCGGCGGGGAAGCCGTCGAGGAAGATGGTGGCGCCGTCCACGTTCGAGACGACCTCGATCGAGGTGTCCTTCGGCGCCTCGAGCAGCTCCGCGGGCACGACCTTCCGCACCGCCTCGTGGGTCGCGTTGGTCCAGTCGGGGCCGGGCTCCTTGTAGCTCTGCTGGTAGGTGCGCGGCAGGCCGACGCTCTCGGCGTCGAGGGCGCGGACGTCGAGGCCGTAGTACTCGCCGAGCTTGCCGATGCCGACGGCGATCACCCAGCGCACACCGAGCTTGCGGCCCGCCTCGGCGAGGCAGGCGTTGTCGGTGCCGCACTCGATCGGATCGGGACCGCCGGCGGCGGCGAGCCTCGAGGCCGCGTCCTTCGGGGCGATCACGTCGAGCGGTCCGCCGCGGAGGATGTCGGCGGCGAGGAGGCCGACGCGGTCCGCGAGGTCGCCGACGTTCAGCGACTGGGTGACGAGGACCGCCGCCTTGACCTTCTCGGCGGAGGCGGGCGCGGGGGCGAGCGAGGCGAGGAGCGCGCACGCGGCGGCGATCGCAGAGGCGCGCCGCCTACCTCTTGTCGAACTGCTTGCGGCGCTCGGAGAGGGCATTCTTGAAGTCGTCGAGCTGCGCGTCGAGCTCGTCGTAACGGTCGGGCGACTTTATCAGCGTCCGGAAGCTGCTCGCCACACGATCGCGCGCCGAGTTCACGAACGAGCCGACCTTCGCCGCGCCGTGCTCGTCGACGAACGCGCGGTACTCCGCCTCGAGCTTCGCGTGCCGCGCCTGGAGCTGCTTCTTCCGCGTCGCGGGCTCGGAGCGCGGATCGCCGCGGGGCTCCTTCGCCGTCGCCGCCGCGCCCTTGCGGGGCTTGCCGCTGCCGGGGTCCTTCGCGGGCCGGGCCGGCTCGGCGGGCGCGGCCCTCTCCGCCGGCGCTGGCGTCGGCGCCGGCGTGGGCGTCGGCGCCGTGGCCGCGGGCGTGACCGCCGCCTTCTCGGTCCCGGCGGCGGGCGTCGACCCGGGCTTCGGCGCCGCCGGCGCCGGCCCGGTGTCCGGCCCGCGGATCGGAGGAGGACGCGGCGGCGCGACCTCGGGCGCCGGCGC